>JAEXCN010000336.1 GCA_023402175.1 Pseudomonadota bacterium
ATGAAAGCATCACGAATGGGAAGAGCGGCTTGGCCGGTCTCTTCGATCATCGTTACCCTTCTGGTCGGCGCCTGCGGCGACCCGGACTCGAGCCCGGCGAACGACGCCGGCATCTCCAACACCGACGGGGGCATCTCCAACACCGACGCGGGCATCTCCAACACCAAGGATGGCAGCAGTTCCGACAGCGGATCCGCGCCCGAGACGTGTGGAGACGGGACCTGGGACAACCATGGGTGCGTCCCGTGGTCGACGTGCGCGCCGGGCACCTACGTCACGAATAGGCCTTCGGCCACCTCCGACCGCACCTGCGCGGCCTGCGCGAGCGGGACCTTCAGCGCGTCGGACAATGCTAAGAGCTGCACTCCCTGGACCACGTGTTCGCCGGGCACTCACGTGAAGAGTCCGGGCAGCGCGAGCGCTGATCAAAAGTGCTCTCCTTGTGCAGACGGCACATACTCTACATCGCCGAACCAGAGCACGTGTCTGGCGGCCGACGCGTGCGCTGCAGGCACGGTGCAAACGAAAGCGGGAACGCCGACGTCGGCGCCAGAGTGCGCGACCTGTACTGATGTAGGGATCCATTGCGCCGGAGGCACGGCACCCAAAGAGCCCTGCGTGAGCGGGACCTGGGATCACGACAACAATTCAGCGACGGCCTGCGTCGCGTGGACCAACTGCGTGGCGGGACAGTCCGTTGCGGCCAATGGAACTGCGACGAGCGATCGGACGTGCACGGCGTGCGCGAGCGGGACGTTCACCGCGACGACGAACGCCGCGAGCTGCGCGGCCTGGACCGAGTGCGTGGCGGGACAGTCCGTCACGGCGAACGGGACTGCGACGAGCGATCGGACGTGCGCGGCGTGCGCGAGTGGGTTCAGCACGACGGCGAACGCCGCGACCTGCGCGGCCTGGACCGACTGCTCGCCAGGCAGCTTCGTGAGCACGACCGGGACCGCCGTCGCGGATCGCCAGTGCACGAGCTGTCCTGCGGGACAGACGAGCACGACCACGAACGCTAGGGGCTGCTCTGTCGCCCTCGCGTTCGCCCTAGGCGGTAGTCACTCCTGCGCACGCCTCGTAGGCGGCTCCGTCAAGTGCTGGGGGAGCAACGCCTTTGGCCAGTTCGGTGACGGAACGACGACGAGCAGGTCTAACCCTACCGGCGTCCCCAACCTCTCCGGCGTCGAACAGGTCGTCGCGGGCAATGGTCACACCTGCGCCCTCCTCACGGGCGGCTCCGTCAAGTGTTGGGGGTGGAACAACGGCGGTCAGGTCGGCGACGGAACGACGACGAACAGGACCACCCCCACCGCCGTCTCCAACCTCTCCGGCGTCGAAGAGCTCGTCGCGGGCTACAATCACACCTGCGCACGGCTCAAGGACGGCTCCGTCCGCTGCTGGGGAGCCAACACCCAGGGCGAGCTCGGCGACGGAACGACGACGAACAGGTCTATCCCCACCGCCGTCTCCAACCTCTCCGGCGTCAAAGGGCTCGCGTCGAGCTATCAGCACACCTGCGCGCGCCTCACCGACGATTCCGTCAGCTGTTGGGGGAGCAACGGCCAAGGCCAGGTCGGCGACGGAACGACGACGAACAGGCTTACGGCCACCGCCGTCCCGAACCTCTCCGGCGTCACTGCTCTAGCCGCGGGCAGTTTCCACACCTGCGCGCGCCTCACCGGCGGCTCCGTCAGCTGCTGGGGGAACAACAACTACGGCCAGGTCGGCGACGGAACGACGAAGAGCAGGCTTACCCCCACTGCTGTCCCCAACCTCTCCGGCGTCGAACAGGTCGTCGCGGGCGGTTACCGAACCTGCGCGCGCCTCGCCGGCGGCTCCGTCAGCTGCTGGGGATTCAACCTCCTCGGCCAGGTCGGCGACGGGACGACGGAGAACAGGCCTACCGCGACGGCCATACCCGACCTTTCCGGTGTCACGGAGCTCGCCTCCGGCGGTGCCCACGCCTGCGTGGGCGTTGACGACGGCTCCGTGCGCTGCTGGGGAAACAACGCCAACGGTCAGCTCGGCGACGGAACGACGACGACAAGGCTGTCGCCGACGCTCGTTGTTTGGTAGCCGCCTGAAGACCCTCGGCGGCATCTCCTGAACGTCGATGCTCAGCATCGACGCTCAGGCCTGCGCGGGAACTCTGGAGAGGGCGTCGCGGGTGATGGACCGCTGAATGCGCCCTCGATTCGAAGAGTCGCGAGAAACATCCGTAACGCACGCCGCGCCACGCTCGTCGTGTGCTTTCGAGCCAAATGACCAATAGGGAATCCATGACTCGAGATCGCGTTACTTTCCTATCTTCGAGCGAAGAGCTGCCTCCCCCGCGGAACGTTGCTCCTCCCGACGACGGCCTTTCGCAACACCTATGTCGTTGCGAGCTCGAGGGCCGGCAATGGCGAGACAGTCGGACAAGGGCTGTTGACCAATGGTCGCCAAACCTCGAAGCCTGGTAAGCCGAGCCTACACTCGGAACGCCGGCGATGGCTGCTGGCGGCGCGCCGAACGGAAGGGAACCAAGCTCAGGCGTACGGCCCGTGGTGCGTGGTCTCCGACAGGCTTCGCACGTCGTCGCACGACGGCGCGCGCCGTCGAACCCGCAGTGCTCTAGACTGGTCGCGATGGTGCGGCGACTCCGCGTGGCTGCGAGTGCCGCCGTGCTCGTGCTCTGCGCGTCGCCGCGCGCCGCGGAGGCGGCGCCGATCCTCCGCGTCGAGTGGCCGACCGTGCCCGGCTGTCCGAGCTCGGCTGCGGTGCTCGACGGGGCACGCGCAGGCATCGGTCGAGCGACGCGCGTCGACGACGTCCTCGCCATCGCCGACGTGACGCCGCCCGAAACGCTGGGCTCGCCGTGGCGGCTTCAGATCCGCGTGCGCACCGTGCACGGCGCGGGCGAGCGTATGCTCGAGGCGGCGAGCTGCGATGCGCTCGCGCGCGCAGCGGGGCTCCTCATGGCGATCGCCGCCCTTCGCACGCAACCGCCGGAGACGGATCGGCCGATCGAGGAGCTCGTCCCTGCTCCTGATCGCGTGGAAGAGCCGGGACCGCTCGTGGCTCCGCCGCCTCTCGCGACGTTCCCGCCGCTCGTGGCTCCGCCGGCTCTCGCGACGTTCCCGCGCGTGTGGTCCAAGCACACCAACGCGAACAGCGGGCGCTTCACCGCCAATGCGGGCATCGGGATCGACGTCGGGCTCTTGCCGAACGTCGCCGTCGGGCCGAGCGTCGTCCTCGGGTACGAGAGCGGACGCGAGAACGCGGTGTGGAGCGTTCATGGCGGCTTCTTCGGCGCGATCCCGCAGGACGAAGTCCGTGATACTGCTTTCGGCGGGCTAGGGGGCACGTTCACGTCGCTCGGCGCGGGCCTCGACCTATGCCGCCGCCTTCCATTCCCGCGTGTTGCGTTCGCGAGGACGCGCGCGTGCGCGGGGGCGACGGTCGACAGCGTCCATGCGACCGGACTCGGTGGCACGAGCACCTTCGAAGCCAATCGCGTTGCAGTGATGGCCTTCGCAGGCGTCGGTGGCGAGTGGGATCTCGGACGATCCTTTCGCGTCGGTGTCGACGGCCGCGTCGGCGCATCGCTCATGCGCCCGACGTTCATCGTCGACTCGGTCGTGGAAGGCGAGCACGTCGTCCATCGCACCGCTCCCGTTCGAGGTCAGGCGACGGTAACCTTCGGAGTCGTCTTCTGACCTAAACACATTGCCTGTCTCGAGGACGTGACGAAGCTCGTCGCACGTGACAGACGCCTTCATGTGTGCCCGTGGACGCCGAGCCGCGGCCTACCATCGGATGGATGATGGACAGGCCGAGGTCGGTGACGCGCCTCCGACGATGCGGCGTAGGGCTCGATCAGGTCCGAGCTGTCAGCGGCGCTTTCGGCCGCGCCCAGCGACCACCGCGATTGCCGCTCCGAGCAGCGCCACGCTCCATGACGCGCTCGAGCTCGCCGTCCCCGGCGTGGCGGCGCAGCCGGTGGTCGTGGTCGTGGTCGTGGTCGCAGCCGGCGCGGTGGGAGGCGGGGCCGGCGGAAGGCAGAGGTTCTCCCGACACTCGTACCCGCTGGGGCAGCTCGTGTCGCTCGTGTCGTCGCAAGCCTTCGTGCAAATGTACGTCCCGTCGCCGGCGTCTTCGCACACGCCGCTCGAGCACTCGTCGCCCGACTCACACGAGTCGCCGAGTGCGAGTCCCGAAGGCTCGGTGGTGGGGCCACTGTCCGGTGCGCCGGCGTCCTTCGGCTTCGGCTTCCGCGGCGGCATGTACGCGGTCCACGACGGCTCGGGGTAGTCCTTCCAGTCGTTCGACGCGATCTTCGCGATCTTGAGGACGAAGTCGCGATGCGCGTCGAAGCGGGTGTAAACGGAGCTTTCGCAGCGCGTTCCGTCATCGCTCGTCTTGACGCGAGAGAGGACGCCGAAGGAGACGGGCGCTCCGTTCTCGTACGTGACCGAGTCGAACGCGCTCGAGCCGCTATCTCCCGGGCAGGTCCCGTCCCCGCCGAGGAACTCCTTCTGATTGACGTGCGGCGGACACTCCATGTCGTCGGAGCCCGGAACGCAGAGGATGCTGATGTTGTCCTTACTACGCCGTGTACCGCTGTCTTTGCCGTCCGGCTTGGTTCTTCCGTAGCCGATCGCCGTGAAGGCCGGCACGTAGCGGTCCGGATCCCACATCTCGTACTGGACGCCGGGGGTGATTGGGCCCGTGACCGACGAAGGGACCGGGCTGTTGAGGATCAAGAGCGCGATGTCGTTCCCACAGAGGTGGTCGTCGTCCGGGAATTCGATCAATCTCACTCCGTACCAACCGGACCCCGGATTGCCGGACATCGACACGTTGGTCGTGACGCTGAAGCTGTCCGGCTTGCGGGCTCCGAACGTGGGGTTCTTCGAGCAGTCGATGATCGAGTCCGAGTCGGAGACGCAGTGCCGTGCGGTCGCGACGACGTTGGGCAGGATGAGCGCGCCGGAGCAGATCGCCTTGCAGTTCCCCGCGGTGCCCTGGCAAACGCCGACGGCGTACTTGTCGGTCGTGTTGGTCGTGCCGTCCTGGATTGCCTGCGAGCTCGCAGCGACGCGTTCGCCTCGGCCGCGCTCCCCGAATCGGGTCGAACAGCCGCTACTCGCGAGGACCGCTACCGCCACTGCCCCCACGCCTGGCAACGCCAACCGCATGCTCTTCATCCTTTGAACGACATTGGTGTAGAGGGAGCGCGACGATCGTCCCGAATTCGATCCCGGCTCGTCATGACCTGTCGCGGGCGGCGCGAGCGAGCGCCCGACCGCCGAGTCAGAGGGCGGAGTTTACGAGCCGAATCCACGCCGATCTGATCTCGGAGTACGGTGACCCTCATGAAGACCGCCGATCTCTGTGATGCCCACGCCGAGCTCCGCGTCTTGGCTCCGCTCTTTCGCGACTACGGGGGCCTTTCCGAGATCTTCGGCGAGGTCGTCACCCTCAGAGTCTTCGAGGACAACCAGCTCGTGCGCTCCACGCTCGAGACTCCGGGGCACGGGCGTGTTCTCGTCGTCGATGGCAGAGGCTCGCTTCGCACCGCGCTCGTCGGCGGCAATCTCGGCAAGCTCGCCGAGGCGAACGGATGGTCCGGGATCCTCGTGCACGGCGCCGTTCGCGATGCCGCCGAGCTCGCCGGCTGCCGCGTCGGGATCAAGGCCCTCGCGACGATGCCGAGGAGGAGCGCGAAGAACGGGGAAGGGGAGCGCGACGTGGTCGTCGAACTTGCCGGGGCGAAGATCGCTCCCGGCGATTGGCTCTTCGCGGACGAGGACGGAATCGTGATCGCCGATCCGGCGCTCGGCTCCACGATCGTCCGGGGCGCTCCGTGACCGGCGCGGGATACCGCCCGTAGCGGATCACCTCAACCGTACGCCGCGCTTCGCGGGCGCTTTTTCGCAGAGGAAACAGTCTGTTCCGCGCCGGACCGTGGCATACGGTGGCCCGGGAACGGCGTTCCATCGAGGACCGAGGTCCTCCACGACGCCCGCCGAAAATGCCGGAAACTTTGCCGAATTCCTCAGAGTCTGCAACGTCAGAGGCGCGATGATCTACGAGCTCCTCTACCCCTTGCGCCACAGCGCGAGCTGGCTGGGGTGGCTCAACGTCCTCCGCTACGTCCCGTTCCGCGTCATCGCGGCGACGATGACGGCGATGGTCATCTGCTTCACGTTCTCGCCGTGGTTCATCCGCGAGCTGCAGAAGAAGCAGATCGGTCAGGTCATTCGCGACGAAGGCCTCATCCCCGAAGCTCACATCAAGAAGCGCGGCACCCCGACGATGGGCGGCGCGCTCCTTCTACTCGCGGTGCTCGGATCGACGATCCTCTGGTGCGATCTCCGGAACACGTTCGTCCTCGCGGTGACGGCCGTGACCGCCGGCTACGGCGTCATCGGCTACCTCGACGACTATCTCAAGATCCGGATGAAGCACTCGAAGGGACTGCCCGCGCGCTACAAGCTGCTCGGTCAGTTCCTCGTGGCTGCGGCCGTCATGGTCTACGTGTTCAACGCGAAGGAGCACGTGCCCGCGGATTGGTGGGACATCCGCACGCGGCTCAGCATCCCGTTCGTCGCGTTCGCCAAACATCCGATCACGCTTCCGCTCGGCGTCTACATCGCGTTCGCGGTTCTCTGCGTCGTCGCGACGTCGAACGCGGTCAACTTCACCGACGGCCTCGACGGCCTCGCGATCGGTCCCGTCATCTTCAACTCCGGCACGTACCTCATCTGGGCGTACCTCTCCGGAGCGACCTTCGGTATCGCGAACGTCGCCCAGCGCTTCGTCGTCGCGCGCTACCTCGACATCCCGCAGATCGCGAGCGCAGGCGAGCTCGCGATCTTCTGCGGGGCCATGGTCGGCGCTGGCATCGGCTTCCTCTGGTACAACACGTATCCCGCGCAGGTCTTCATGGGCGACGTCGGCGCGCTCGCACTCGGCGGCGGCCTCGGCACCTGCGCCGTGTTCCTCAAGAACGAGCTCCTCTCGATCATCCTCGGCGGCGTCTTCTTCCTCGAGGGCCTCAGCGTCGTCACGCAGATCGTGAGCTTCAAGCTCACGGGCAAGCGCGTGTTCCTGATGGCGCCGATACACCACCACTACGAGAAGAAGGGCTGGCCAGAGCCGAAGATCATCGTTCGCTTCTGGATCATCTCCATCCTCCTCGCGCTCGTGAGCCTCGCGAGCCTGAAGCTCCGGTGAAACGTTGCTGGACGTGAAGGACAAGCAGGTCGTCGTGGTCGGGCTCGGGACGAGCGGCATCGCGGCCTGCCGCCTCCTCGCCGCGCGTGGCGCGCGCGTCGTCGCGACCGATGCGAAGCCGCGCGATCGCGTCTCGCCCGACGTCCTCGCGCTCGGAGCGCAAGACGCCGAAGGCCAGCGGATCTCCATCGTGCTCGGCGGCCATGCCGACGCGAAGCTGGAAAGCGCCGACCTCATCGTCGTCTCCCCCGGCGTGCCGATGTTCGCCGAGCTCGCCGCAGCCGAGAAGACGGGCGTGCGGATCTGGGGCGAGGTGGAGCTCGCGGTGCAGGCGCTCGCGAAGCCCGCGCCCGTCGTCGCGATCGGCGGCACGAACGGCAAGAGCACGACGACCTCGCTCGTCGGCGAGCTCCTCGCGCGCTCGGGCAAGCGCACGTTCGTCGGCGGTAACCTCGGCGAGCCGCTCGCTGCGCACGCGGACGAGCCGTTCGACGCGGTCGTCCTCGAGGTCTCGAGCTTCCAGATGGAGCGCGTCGAGGCCTTCCGGCCGAAGGTCAGCGTTCTGCTCAACGTCACGCCCGATCACCTCGATCGCTATCCGAGCGAACAGGCCTACGCTGACGCGAAGGGCAACGCGTTCGTTCGGCAGACCGCGGACGACGTCGCGGTCGTCCCCGCCGGCGACGACGTTTGCCTCCGCCAGGCGCAGCGCGGTCAGGCGCGCATCATCACGTTCGGCGAAGGCGCGGCCGATGTGTCCGTCCAGCGCGACGCGATCGTCGACGGAGCCACGGTGTATCCCCGCGCGGAGATCAGGCTCCAGGGCGGCCACAATGCGCTCAACGTCGCGGCGGCGCTCGCTGCTGTTCGGCCGTTCGGTATCTCGCCCGACGTCGTCCGCGAGGTGCTCGCCACCTTCGAGGGACTGCCGCACCGGATGGCGTTCGTCCGCGATCGGCACGGCGTCCGCTTCTACGACGACTCGAAGGGCACGAACGTCGGCGCGTCGGTCACTGCCGTGCGCGGGATCCGCGAGGACAAGGTCGTCCTCATCGCCGGTGGTCGCGACAAGGGCGGAAGCTACGGCCCGCTCGTCGACGCGCTCCGCGAGCGCGGGCGCGCTGCAGTCCTCATCGGCGAGGCGAAGGAGCTGATCGAGCACGCCATCGGCAGCACCATCCCCGTGCGCACCGCCGCGAGCATGAAGGAAGCCGTCGCCCTCTCCGCCGAGCTCGCGCGTCCTGGCGATGCGGTGCTCCTCTCGCCCGCGTGCTCGAGCTTCGACATGTTCCGCGACTACAAGGACCGCGGCGACGCCTTCGTCCACGCGGTGATGGAGCTGCCGGAATGATGGCGATCCGAAACAGGCGACTTCCGCCTGTCGTTCAGCAGCTCGCGCTGCCGCTCGATGCGAAGCCGAACAGGGCCGCCGTCGATCGGCCCGTCGACGTCGTCCTCGCGGCGATCGTCGTCGCGCTGATCGGGTTCGGCGTCGTCATGGTCTACAGCGCGTCTGCCGTGCAGGCGACGCTGCACATGCACGACCCGCAGTTCTTCCTGAAGCGCCAGGCCGCCTACGCGTTCGTCGGTCTCGTGCTCTTCTTCCTCATCGGCGCGTTCGATTACCACCGCCTCTACAAGCTGACGTACCCGGTCCTCGGAGGCGTCGGCATCCTTCTCCTCATGTGTGTCGCCGGCCTCGGGCACAGCGGCGGCGGCGCGACGCGGTGGCTCGCGCTCGGACCCGTCCACGTCCAGCCGGCGGAGATGTCGAAGCTCGCGCTCGTCTGCTGGCTCTCCTATTCGCTCGCGAAGAAGGCCGAGAAGGTCAAGACGTTCACCGTCGGCTTCCTCCCGCACTTGCTCGTCGCCGGCATCTTCATGCTCCTCTGCATGAAGCAGCCGGACTTCGGATCGAGCGTCGTGCTCCTGCTCCTCACGTTCACGATGCTCTTCGTCGCGGGCGCGAAGGTCGGCTACATCCTCGGCGCTTCGATCCTCGGCGCGGTGTTCGGCGCAGTGTCCATCATGTCCAAGCAGTACCGACTCGACCGGTACATGGCCTGGATGAACATGGATCAGCACCGCGCGGACCTCGCGTACCAGCCGTTCCAGTCCGTCATGGCCTTCGGCTCCGGAGGGACGTGGGGTACGGGCGTGGGCAAAGGCCTGCAGACGCTCTACCTGCCCGAGGCGCACAACGACTTCATCGCCGCGATCATCGGCGAAGAGCTCGGGTTCGTCGGCATCCTCACGCTGTGCATCGTCTACCTCGCGCTCGTCGCGCGCGGCGTCCGCGCCGCCTACCGCGCGCCGGACGACTACGGCTCGTACCTCGCGTTCGGCATCTCGACGATGTTCGGCGTGCAGGCGCTCGTGAACCTCTGCGTCGCGCTCGCGATCCTCCCGACGAAGGGCCTCACGCTCCCGTTCCTCAGCTTCGGCGGCTCGTCGCTGCTCGTGAACGCAGCGGCCGCAGGCATCCTCCTCAACGTGTCGCGCCAGGGGATGGATCCGCCGGTGCCTGAGCGCGAGACGCCCGAGGCTCCGCCGGTCGAGGAATTCTCGATGCCAGTTGAGGAATTCTCGATGCCGGCCGACGACGCGGAA
>JAEXCN010000253.1 GCA_023402175.1 Pseudomonadota bacterium
GCGGGGCCCGGAGCCCATCGAGAAGCGCTCGGCGCCGATCGACTACGCGCACTACGTCGACAAGCAGCTCGCGCCCGCCTGCGACGTCGTCCTGCCATTCCTCGGGACCTCTTTCGATCGGATCGCCGGCAAGCAGACGAGCCTCTTCTGATCGCAGCGCGTCATCGCTCCGAAGCACGAGCACATGCGGCATGCGTCGTGCTCCCGTGCGGTGCATGAACACAGTGCTCGAACGACCCAGCACCGACCCCGAGCGCTCGCCGGAAGACATGCTGAGCGACCTCGAGGACCTGAATGATGCGTTGATGTTGAAGCTCGAAACGGCCGTCCCGGAGATCCGCGACCGCTACGAGGCCGAGCTCGTCCCGCTCCTGGAACGAGCCCGCACCTTCGTGGCGCAAGAGAACATGCGTGCGCGCAATGTCCTCGAGGACGCAGTCGCTCGCTTCCGGGCGTTCCTCGCCTCGAGCATGCGGATTGACCCGAGCGCGGCCTCGGCCACCGTGTGAAAGCCGCGCTCCGTCACGTCGCGACGCGGAAGAGAAGTTGCTCCCGCCGGTGGAGCGGCTTCAGTTCAAGTCCGACGTTCGGCGCGGCTCGGGCGCGGAGAGCGCTGCCGGCACGAGCGCGAGGCACGCGGCGACCACTTCGTCGACGGTCGTCTCCGTACCCGTCAGCTCGTGCTGGTAGGCGATGCCGTCACGGGTCCAGAAATCGACACGCGTCCGGCCATCGATCCGGCGGCCGCACGCAACGAAACCGTGACGCTCGAGGACCGCGGAAGCATCGCCGGCAAGAGAGAGCGGATCGATCGGCATGACATCCTCCATGTCGTCGTGATGCGCGGACGTTAGCGCGGGATCTTCATCCGGGCGACCGGATCTTCGCGAGGCGTGCGGCAATGCGCTGCTCGGCGCCCGCCCATCCCGCATCGAATGGGCGGCCCGGCTCGTCGAGGTCCACGACGAGCGGCGCATGATCGGACGGCGTCGGTTTGCCCTTGCGCGCTTCTCGGTCGATCTCCGCGCCGACCGTGCGCGCGGCGACGGATCGGGTGAGGAGCACGTGATCGATGCGCATTCCGAAATTCTTGTGGAAGTCACCTGCGCGATAGTCCCACCACGTGTAGCGCCCGCCAGTGTCGAAGTGTTTGCGATACGCGTCGGTGAGCCCCCACTGACAGAGGCGCTCGAACGCGGCGCGCTCGGGAGCGGATACGTGCGTGCCGCCGTGGCACGCCGCCGGATCCCACACGTCGCGATCGTCGGGCGCGACGTTGAAGTCTCCGCCGAGCACGAGCGGCTCGGCGGGATCGTGGGCACGTGCGAGCCAGCGCTCGAGGTGATCGAACCAGGCGAGCTTCGCGAGGTAGAAAGGCGACCCGACGGTGCGCCCGTTCGGCGCATAGAGGCTGACGACGCGAACGCCGCCGCACACCGCAGAGATCATCCGTGCCTCGGAGAGCGGCTCTTTGTCTCCCGCCGTCGGACGCGACGCGACCCGCTCCGGCTCGCCGAAGTTCATGCCGACATCGGCGAGCCCGACCCGGCTCGCGATGGCGACGCCGTTCCATCGGCCCTCGCCGTGGTGCGCGAGCTCGTAGCCGAGGCGCGCGAACCATTCGTGCGGCGCGTCCGCGTCGGAGATCTTGGTCTCCTGCAGGAGCAGGACGTCGGGCGCAGCTCGTTCGAGCCACCACGAGAGCCGCTCCTGCCGCGCCCTGAGCGAGTTGACGTTCCAAGTCGCGATCCGCATGCGCGTTCCGGGACATGTCCCGTGACGCCGCCGCCGTCAACACCATCCCGCTCCGCGGCGAGCTGAGCCGCGCCGTCGCGATGCTTCGACGACGAAGCAATCTCACCGGCGTCAGGTCATTTCGACGTCGAAGGATTCGGGCGGTGAGCGTAACCCTCGGCGAGGGCGTGGTTGACGTGGAGGACGCCGTCGTTCATGTGCGCAAACGAGTAGCTCTCATCGATGACGGGGAGGGCGTCTGCCTCTGCTTGCGTGCGGACGACGGCGCCCGCAGGGACGTACCGGCCGGAGGCGACCTTGACGCCCATCACGAGCGCACGCGGCTCGAGGACGCAATTGGCCCCGACCTCGGCTCGGAACACGAGCGACTGCATCCCGACGAACGTGTGGTCGCCGACCGCCGCCGGACCGTGGACCTGGGCTTGGTGGGCGATGGATACGTTGTTGCCGACGTGGACGGCATACGGGCGCCCGCCGACGTGGACGAGGTTGCTCTCGATCGGATGCCCTTCGTCGAAGGTCTCGAGCGCATGGATGACGACGCCGTCCTGGACGTTCGATCCCGCGCCGATGACGATGGGCTGCCCCTCGTCGCCGCGGATCGACGCCCCGGGAGCGATGAAGACGTCATCGCCGACGTCGACGGCGCCGATCACCGCTGCGAGCGGATGGACGTAGTCGTGCTGGTGCAATGACGGACGGCGGACGTCGGGCGTGAACGACGTCCGGGCGTTCGGCTCGAGGTGCGCCGTCGTCGTCGGAGCGGATGGTGCGCAGCCGACGAACGCCGTGAGCGCGAGCCCGCCGAGTAGAGCGACGGACTTCATGCGGCGCTCCGATCTCCCGTTTGCGGAGCGGGCGGCGGTCGCGATGCTCCTCGGGTGACGGGGACGTTCACGAGCTGCTCGGCGATCGCGAGCGCGCGGTCGCGCGTATCCGCAAGGCGCAGCTCGGGGTGCTTGGCCTCGAGCTTCGCCTTGTCGAAGATATTCTGCGGCCGCGGCAAGGGCCCCGCGAGCACGACGTGCTTCTTCTGGCGGATGACCGTCGTGATCGCGTTCTCGAGCGCGACGAAGCCGGTCGCGTCGATGACGGGCACGCGGCCGAGGTCGAGGACGAGCACCCGGTACGACTCGCCGCGGATCGCGCCGAGGGTGGCCATCGCGTTCTGCGTCGCGCCGAAGAACAGCGGCCCGTTGATCTCGTAGACGATGACGCCCTTCGGCGGGACCTTCGCGTCGATCTCCGCGGAAGAGTCGGCCGTGAGCTTCGTCTGCGTGATGTCCGACATCCGTCGCATGAAGAGGACGGCGGCGAGCATGAACCCGACGGAGACGGCGACGACCATGTCGAAGAACACGGTCAGGAGGAAGCACGTCAGGAGCACGACCACGTCGCTGCGGGGCGCAACGCGGAGGAGATGCACGAAGTGATGGACCTCGGACATGTTCCACGCGACGAGCAGCAGCAGCGCCGCGAGCGAAGCCATTGGGACGTAGGCGACGAGCGGAGCGAGCAGCAGGATGGAGAGCAGGACGAGGATGGCATGCGTCACTGCGGCGATCGGCGAGCGTGCGCCTGCGCGAATGTTCGTCGCGGTACGCGCCAGCGCGCCGGTCGCGGCGATGCCGCCGAAGATCGGCGCGATCACGTTACCGACCCCGAGCGCGACGAGCTCTGCGTTCGGATCGTGCTTCGTGTCGGTCATGCCGTCGGCGATGACCGCGGAGAGCAGCGACTCGATCGCCCCGAGCATCGCGATCGCGAAGGCCGGGCCCATGAGCTCCGTGATCATGTGCAGTGAGGGAGCTCCATGTCCCCACGGCAGCCCCGGGGATGGGATCGCGTTCGGGATCCCGGCCATGTCGACTCCGTTCACCGTCGTGTGGAAACGGGTGCCGATCGTCGCGACCTCGAAGCTCGGGAAGAGACGGTGGAGGAGCGCGGCTCCGAGCGCGGCGGTGCCGATCGCGATCAGCGGAGCGGGCACGCGCTTGATGACGCGCGGGATCGTGAGCAGCAGCGCGAGCGTCACGGCCGCGACGACGAGCTCCGACAGGTTTGCCGTTCCGCGCGCGCGCCAGAGGGCGACGATCTTCTCGAGGTAATGCTCCGGCATCGGTCCGGTGTGGAGACCGAGGACGTCCTTGATCTGCAACGTGGCGATCACCGTGGCGATGCCCGCCGTGAATCCCGTCGTGACCGGGTAGGGGATGAATCGGATCAAGCTCCCGAGTCGGGCCAATCCGAGGGCGACGAGGATGAGGCCGCCCATGAAGCCGGCGGTCAGGAGCCCTCCGATCCCGTGCTTCGTCACGATCGGCGCGAGGATGACGATGAAGGCCGCGGTCGGGCCGCTCACCTGGAACTTGCAGCCACCGAGGAGCGCGACGATCGCGCCCGCGATGGCGGCCGTGTAGAGACCGTGCTGCGGCGGGACTCCGACCGCGATGGCGAGCGCCATCGACAGCGGAAGTGCGACGATGCCGACGACCGTGCCGGCCATGATGTCCGCGCGGAGGTCTGCTCCTCGATAGCCCTTCGCGAACGCCCGACGGAGCGCGGTCGCGACGGGCAGGGGACGACGCTTCGCCGCCGCCGCCGCCGCCGCGAGCGTGCTCGCGAAGGACCCCGGCGTCGTGCCGGTGCTGGATGAATCGCGACCCGTCATCGTGCCCTCCCTCCTCTGAGATCGACGTGAGCGCGAATTGCGTCGAGGATCGTCCACCCCCACGCAGGTCGCGCCACGACGACGTCGTTCTCCGGCGTTACGAGCTCCTGGAACCGGCGCGGCTGCGACGTTACCAGCACGCGCAGCGCGCGCGGACGCAGCTCGCGGAGGTCCGCGATCGCCGTTGCGACGCTCTCCCAGTGGAAGTCGTCGGGGAAGAGGACGAACGCGAGCGTCGCGCCGTGAGCGGTTTGCGCGCACGCGGCGACGTCGCGCGTGCAGCGCGCCATCACACCGGCGGAGCTCAGATAAGATTGCAGGCCATCGAGCGTCTCCGGATTCGCGGAGACGATGGCGACCTCGCATGCGAGAGCGGTCTCTCGCTTGACGGGTGGACGCATGAATCCGCCCCATCGAGCAAGGCGAGTGCCAGCGCGAAACCAGCGGGGATCGCGGAGCCATCCGCACCCGTTCTCGTCGTGAGAGCCGAGATGCGAAGAAGTGACAAGTTGGCATAGCGATATGCGACCAAGGCCGCCGCTTCGACGCGCGCGTCATAGCCGTTCGCGGTCGCTCGCGGCAGCCTCGCGCTCGTCAGTGCCGGCTCGGGGCCCCGGCACGCGAAGCGAACCGCTGCATCGTGCGGAGGCTGACGCCAAGGCGACGTGCAGCGCGCGATCGGTTCCCGCCTTCGAGCTCGAGCGCGGCCTGCAGGATCGCGTCGACGGTCTCGTCGAGAGGGCGATCGAGGCGTACCTCGAGCTTCTCCGGAACGGTCGCGGTGACGTCGCGTCCCTCGATGCGCGGTGCCGCGTGGCGGAGTGCGTCCGGCAGATCCTGGACGCGTACGGGCTTCCCTTCGCGCACGAGACATACGAGCTCGACGACGTTCCGCAGCTCGCGAATGTTGCCTGGCCACGCGTACGATCGAAGCGCCGCGAGCGCCGCGCGCGTGTACCGCGGGAGCTTCGTCCCGTGCTTCGCGGACAGCTGCGCGGTGAGCTGCTTGATGAGCGGTCCGATGTCGGCCGCGCGCTCGGACAAGGACGGGATCCGCAACGTGATGCCCTGCAAGCGGTAGAACAGATCCGCGCGGAACTTCCCCGCGCGCACGTCCTCCTCGAGTGGCCGCAAGGTCGCGCACACGATGCGGGCGTCGACCGTGATCTTGCTCGTGCCGCCGACACGCATGAATTTGCGGTTCTCGAGGAAGCGCAGGAGCTTCGCTTGCACGCTCATCGGCATCTCGCCGATCTCGTCGAGGAACAGCGTTCCGCCGCCGGCGACCTCGATCTTTCCGAGCGCCCGGCTCGCCGCCCCGGTGAACGCGCCTTTCTCGTGTCCGAACAGCTCGCTCTCGAAGAGAGCCTCGGGGATCGCCGCGCAGTTGATCGGCACGAACGGTCCAGCTCGCCGCGACGAGAGCTCGTGGACACGGCGGGCCATGATCTCCTTGCCGGTCCCGCTCTCTCCGATGAGGCAGATGCCGACGTCCTTGCCGGCGACGGCGCAGAGGAGCCGGTCGACCTCCTTCATCGCAGCCGAGTGCATCACCGGCTCGTAGACGACGTCCGCGGAGCGCTTCTGACGGGGCACGCGGAAAAGATAGAGCGAAGAGCGCCTCTGGACGAGTCGAGAGCTCGACTGCGCGCGCGGATTTCGCCGAATCCGCCGGGCGTCATGACGGACGCCCGGCACCGCCGGCATCGCGCAGTACAGCGCGGTCAGCTCGCGTCCGCGGTCTTGCGTGCCCCGAGGTGGACCTTGATCGTTCTGATGAGATGATCGCGCTCGACCGGCTTCGTGAGATAGCCGTCGCATCCGGCCGCCCGGGCTCGCGCCTGGTCCTCGCGGCTGGCGTGGGCCGTCAGCGCGATCACCGGGATCGTGGCGAGCGGGCCCGCCTTCAGCCGCCGCGTCGCTTCCCACCCATCGAGCCGCGGCAGCGAGAGGTCCATCAAGATGACGTCCGGAACATCGCGCTGTGCGCGATCGAGACCGTGTTCGCCGTCCTCGGCCTCGAGCACCTCGAACGTGCCGTGGAGGTAACGCCGGACGACGTCACGGTTCTGCGCGGAGTCCTCGACGTAGAGGACGCGCGGGAGCTTCTCCTTCGCGATGCGCCGCGCCTCGAGCAGGACGCGCTTCGCCTCGGCGACGACCGACTCGATCGCGGAGCCGTTCTTCTGGACGACGCTGGTGATGCCCTCGCGGAGCAGCTCGGTCTCCTCCGGCGTGAGATCCTTGCCGGTGAGCACGAGGACCGGGATCCCCATGCTCTCGGCGCGGATCTTCCGGATGACGTCGAACCCGTTCGTCCCCGGCATCATCAAGTCGAGGACCATCATCGCGGGGCGGCTCGTGCGCGCGAGGGAGAGAGCGTCGTCGCCGTTGCTCACCTCCGAGGTCGCGAAGCCCGCGCGGCGTAGCTGCCGCGACACGAGCTCGCGCGTCGCGGTGTCGTCGTCGACGACGAGGACGTCGCCGGTCCCTGGGGCGACGCTCCTGCTGACGATGCTGACGAGCCGCTCGGGGTCGATCGGCTTGACGAGGTACTCGCATGCGCCGAGCGCGAAGCCGCGCGCGCGCTGCTCCTCGATCGAGATGATGATGATCGGGATCGTCGCGAGCGTCGGATCGGCCTTCAGCTCGGCGAGCACCGTCCACCCATCGAGCTTCGGCAGATTGATATCGAGCACGATGGCGCTCGGTCGATGCTGGCGCGAGAGCGTCATCGCTTCGACGCCGTCACTCGCGAGGAGGACGCGCATTCCCTCGCGTTCGAGCTCCGTCTTCAGGAGCTGGTGGACGAGAGGGTCGTCGTCGACGACGAGCACCATCGCGCCCGTCGGCTTGTCGCGCGGAGTCGGGACCGGCGAGCTTATGACGGTCACCGCGGAGGGAGACGTCTGCGTCGGGAGCGTCACCGTGAACACACTGCCGCGACCGACGATGCTCTTCACCTCGACGTTGCCGCCGAGCACGCGGCAGAGCTCGCGCACGATCGCGAGGCCGAGGCCCGTGCCGCCGACCTTGCGCGTGCTCGAGCCGTCGAGCTGTCGGAACTTCTCGAAGATGAACGGAAGATGCTCGGCCGCGATGCCGGAGCCGGTGTCCTCGACCGTGATCGTGACGCCGCCGTCGCCCGGCTTCACCTCGACGGCGATCTCGCCGGCATCGGTGAACTTGGCGGCGTTCGTCAGCAGGTTGAGGAGGATCTGCCGGAGCTTCAGCGCGTCGGTGACGACGGTGCTCACCTCGGGGGCGATGTTCGCGTAGACGTCGACCGTCTTGCCCTTCAGGTACTCGCGCACCGTGGCGATGCACTCGTCGGCGAGCGCGGCGACGTCGACCGACTCGCGTACGACTTCGACGTGTCCGGCCTCGATCTTAGAGAGATCGAGGATGTCGTTGATGAGAGCGAGGAGCGTCTTCGCGTTCGACTTCACCACCTGCAGATCGCGCCGGCCGTGTGGTGTGAGGCGGCTGCCTTCCTCGCGTGCGAGGAGATCGCAGTAGCCGATGATGCCGTTCAGCGGCGTACGGATCTCGTGCGAGAAGTTCGCGAGGAACTCACTCTTGAGCCGCGCGGCTTGCTCGATTTCGCGCGAGCGGAGCTCTTCGATTCGCTTCGACTTCGCGAGGTCCTGCGCGAGGCGATCGAGGTCCTCGTTCTGCTGTCGAATGATCTCCATCTGCAGCGCGCGTTGCTGGTAGCTGGCAAGGACACGAGCGGAGACGGCGCGCGACTTCTTCAGCTCGAGCAGGTTCGCCTCGAGACGCCCGTTCGCTTCCTGGAGCTCGCGCTGCGACCTTCGTAGCGACTCCTCGGCGCGCTTGCGCTCGGTGACGTCCTCCGTCACGCCGAGGAGGTACACGCGCCCACCGGCTTCGATCGCGAGCTTGCGCGTGGCGAAGTAGTTGTCGACGTCGCCGACGCGCGCAGTCTCCTCGAAGACCTGCATCTGACGGCTGGCGAGCACCGCGCGATCGTTCGCGACGAACGCATCGGCCTGCTCCTTCGGGAAGTACTCGTGGTCGACCTTCCCGAGCAGCCACTCTTTCGCGTAGCCGAACTTGTCGGGGACGGCCTCGTTGACGACGACGAGCCGGAGGTCCTCGGCGTCCTTGACGAACAGGAGCATCGGAAGCGCATCGACGACGGCCTGGAGGAGCATCGCCATCTCGGTGCTCGACGCCGGCGGCGAGGACCCGAGGGGCGTCGTCGTCGACCGCCGGAGCTCGCGCTCGACGGCGAGCGACAGCCGTGCCCGCTGCTCGTTGCTCACGTAGTCGACGGCGCCGGCGGTCATGACGGAGCGCATCTCGTCTTCGGCCCACGTGCGCGCGAAGACGATCGCCGGCGCGGCGATGCCACGCGATCGCCAGATCGCCTGCGCGTCGGTGAAGCCGAGGCCGGGGATGCCGTTCCCGAAAACGATGACGAGCGGCGGCGTCGCGAGCTCGGCTTCGAGCGCGCCCCGATCGGTCGCGCGGGCGATCTCGACGTCGAGCGCGAGCTCGCGCGCGATGACCTCCATTTCTTCGAGGCCGCCGACGACGAGGACTCGCGGCCTCCCCTCCGTGGACATGAGAGGCATGAGGGGCATGGGCGTGTCAGGCATCGTTCCGTCCGAAGGCGAGCACGGTGAGCGTCGTGTTGATCTGGAACCCGGAGTAGATCTCGAAGTGGACGTTGAAGCCGACGCTCGGCGGCGCGGCGCTGAACGACGCCGAGAGCCGTTCGGCCTCGCCGAGCGCTTGTGCGACCCATGCTCGACCACCGCAATGGAACAGGAGCGCGGCGGTGGGCGAGGGGACGCGGCGAGGCAGCTCCTCCTCGAAGAACTTCCTCGTCATGCCCGACGGATCGCCGAGATCCATCAGCTCGAGGTCCGCGCCTTCGTCGAGCAGGTTGGCGAAGAGGATCGATCCATCCGGAAGCGGCTTCCACGGCGCGCGGATGAAGTGCTCGCGTCCGACCTTCAACGCCGTCGGGCGACGCGCAAAGCCGTTCGGTTTCCCGAACTCGAGGTCGTCGATCGGCACGCCGAGGAGCTCGGCATACCGCTTCGCCGCCGGCTGGCCGTCGATCTCGAGCGCTCGGGTGCAGGTCTCGTCCACCTTCGTGATGCGGACAAGTTGCCCGGTCGGCTTGTACCAGTGCGAGCGAAGGGCTCCCCAGTGCGCGTCCGTCTTCACGAGCGCGACGAGCACGGCGTCGGTCGCGACCTCGCCGTCGGCATGCACGAAGCCGACGACGTCGGGCGCTCCGAGGTTCGTATGCGCGGCGCCTCCTCCGACGAGCGTGAGCCACGGGCACTTGTCGAGCACGCCGAGGAGGAGCTCCTCCTTTTTGTAACGGAAGCCGTCGTCGATCACGATGCCGACGTACTTCTTCGGGTCGATGTCCTGCGGTCGCACGCCGAGCTCCTCGGCGGCGCGTCCGAGCGCCTGCGCGCCCGCGGCGACGGCATCGTCGGTGAGGTTTCGGCCGAGGCCGATGCCGACCTCGAGATCGCCCGTGAGCATCGATGCGACGACGCCGCCGTGGTGCATCCCCGTGTTGTCGATCTCGCCGCCGGTCGTCGCGCCGATGATGCGTGTGCCCTTCGGCAGTCGCTCACGCATCGCGCGGTTGAGGGCCACGTGATCGTGCTCGCTCGACGCGAAGATCGTGACCAGCTTGGGTGCTGCGCGACCGAGCGCGCTGCACAGCTCCTCGGCAGCTCTCTCGGGATCGACCTGCGATGTGCGTGCGCTCGCCAGCTCCACTGTCCCCATAGGAAGCTCATCCACGGTAGGAGCACGTCCCTGACGCCGTCAACGCCGCAGGGATCCACTGCCCCGGCGCACAGATCCTGCGAAGACCACGATCCTTTTCGGCGTTGGGCAGCGCGCGCGGGAGTACCGATCTCGTCGCAAACGGGGAACTCGCCTCGCCACTCGCGTTGCTTGCCGCCCGCGCGCTTCGTGAAGGAGCTGCTCGTCGATCGCCTCGGCGCGAAGGCCGTCGTCGTCGGCGAGAACTTCCGCTTCGGCGCGAAGCGCGCCGGAGATCTCGCCGCGCTCGGCAGCTCCGGCGCGACATACGGGTTCGAGGTCACGGCCGCCGAGGTCGCGGGCGACGAGGGCGGCCTGTTCTCCAGCACGCGTGCGCTACGCGATCACGAGCGGTGACGCTGGCGAAGATCCGCCGCCGGAGAACGCCGAGCGGGCTTCGGTGGGAGCTGCTATCGTCGTGCCGGTTCATGCGTGCACGGCAGTTCTGGTCGTGCCTTCTTGCCTTTCCGCTCACGTGTCTCGCCACGATGGGGATCGCCGAAGGCGCCGAAGGGCAACGGCGATCGCTCGTGCTTCTCGAGTGGACGCGGGGCCTCGGGGCAGATGCCTGTCCCTCGGAATCGGAGCTGATTGAGGACGTCGAGCGCTCGCTCGCGCGTCGCGCCTTCGCCGACAAAGCGCACGCCGATCGCGTTCTTCACGTGGACATGCAGAGAGCCGACGCTCAGTGGCTTGCACGGATCGCGCTCACGACGCCGCGCGGCCGCAATCTCGGGCGCCGTGACCTTACGATCGACAGCGCGAGTTGCGAGGAGGCATCCGAGTCGCTCGTCCTCGCGCTAGCCCTAATGATCGATCTCCCGCCGACGCCGGAGGAGATCGCGGACCGAGAAGAGAATCGCCCGGTCCCGTGGCACTTGACCGGGAAGGTCGGTCCGAGCGCGTCGGTCGATTGGCGCTCGCTCGGGGGCGGAGCGCATGCTTCGGTCGTTCTCGTGCCGGGTCGCTTCTGGCCGCTGGTCACCGACACCTTCTTCTGGAGCCAAGCCGAATCGGGGCCCGAGGGGCGAACGCTCTGGCTCTCTCGGACGATGCTTGGGCTTGGGCTATGTCCACTGACGATCCCGGCTGCACGCCTCGTAATGACGGCCTGCGTCGGACCTCAGGCTGAGCTCGTCGCCGCCTGGGGAGCCGGCTTCGCCAACGATCGGAGCGGCATCGCGGCCACGTTCGGCGCCTTGGCGCAAGCGAACGCGATGTATCGGCTTGGGGGGCGCGCCCACGCCTTCGCCACGATCGGCCTCGCGGCGACTCCCCAGCGGGTCGACTTCACGTATCTCGACGACCGCCGACTCGAGCGCTCCCTCTACCGTGGGTCACTCGTGAAGGAGATCGGAACTTTCGGCGTCGCGCTCGATTTTTTTTGAGAGCGGACGGGCCTTCGTCGCACTGCTCCCGGGAATGAGGTTGGTTGCGCGAGCGACCGTCCCCGATCTCGGGGACGCTTCGGCGGTCGACGCAGCAGGCGTCGACGCTGTCGTCATGCCCGCTCGCACCGCACGTCAGATCGTTCGACACTACGGCGCCTTCGTGTGGCGGACACTCCGCTACCAGGGAGTGGCCGAGCGCGACCTCGAGGACGTGAGCCAAGAGGTCTTCGTCATCATCTTTCAGAAGCTCTCCCAGCTCGAACGGCAGAGCTCCCTGCGGGCGTGGATCTACGGGATCTCCATCCGTGCTGCGGCGGGCTACCGGCGCCGTCTTCGCACACGCCACGAGGTACTCGTGGACGAAGTGCCCGACGTCGCGGCGGCTGCGCCGACGGACAGCCGAGAGGCCGACCGCCTCGACGCGCGTCAACAGCTCGCGCAGCTCATCGCTCGTCTGGACGAGGACAAGCGCGCGGTCTTCGTCCTCCACGAGCTCGAACACCTCGAGATGACCGAGATCGCGGAGATCGTCGGCTGTCCCGTGGCGACCGGATACTCGCGCCTCGCCGCCGCAAAGAAACAAGCGCTCTCGATGCTCTCGAGAATGGCCAAGGAATCGAAATGAGCACCAGCCAAGAAGACGAAGAGGGGCTCGAGCGGCTACTGCGCGCCGGCCGGAGCGATCCTGACGACGCGCAGCTTCGTCGACTCGAAGACCGGTTCGATACCTGGCTCGAAAGCGCTTCGCCGCCATCGGACAGGTACGGCGCTGCGCCGGCGCTTCGCGGTGTTCATCGCATCCTCATCCTTCCTTTCGTCGGCGCATCGCTCGCGGTGCTCGCGGTCGGCGTCTTCGAGACCTCGTCGAAGGACGATGGCGTGGCGGGCGGCACGAAGGAAGATCGTCGTTCGATCGTCGCATCCGAACGCGTGATGCTGGCGAACGAGCCGAGTCGTCCCGCTCGTCTTTCGACGCACGAGCCTACGCTCCTGCCAGCGACACCCCCGCCCGTTCGGGTCGTCGCCCCGCACCAGCTGACGGAGCCTTCGAAAGAGCTGGCGCTGCCAAAAGCGCCCGATCTCCTGCCCCCGAGCGAGCTTCCGGCCGAGGCCGCCATCTCCGAAAGGAGCGAGACGGAAGTGAGCTATCTGCGTCGTGCGCGCGCCGCGCTCAAGTCGGATCCAGCACAGGCGCTGGAGCTCGCGAACGGACACCCGTCCCGATTCCCGCAAGGAGCGCTCGACCAGGAGCGCGAGATCGTCGCGATCGACGCGCTCGTCCGGCTCGGACGAAGAGTCGAATCACGTGTGCGCGCTGACGCGTTCCGCACTCGCTATCCGAGCTCCGCTCATCTCACACGTCTCAACGCGCTCGTCGGAGGTTCGCCGTGACGAGGACCGATAGCTCGTATGGCCAGGCCGCTGCGCTGGGCGCCGTTCTGCTTCTGTGCATATCCGCGACCGCTCCTTCAGGTTGCTCGCAGTCGGTTCTCATCGGCGAAGATGCTCCGTCCGACGGTGGAGTGCCCACCTTCCTCGTTCCGGATGCTGCGACGGCCGACGCGAGTCAGGGGCTCACGGAGTACTGCCCATCCAACAAATGCCCGTCGGGATACACGACGTGTTCGGGTTCGCGCTTTCCGTGCGACGTGAACCTGATGACGGACAGGAACAACTGCGGGGAATGCGGCTTCGCCTGCCCAGCTGCAACGAGTCGGGAGTGGTATGAGTGCGTCGATGGCCATTGTCTCTTGATGTGTACAAACGGTACGACACTCGATTGCGACGGCTTCCCAGACAACGGCTGCGAGAGCAGCTTCAACTCGAATGACTCCTGCGGCGGCTGCGGAATCACATGTACGGACCCGGCCAAGCCGTGCATCCGACGCTCCACGGCAGCAGGAGATTTCGGGTGCGGCTGCAAAGACGAGAAGATGCTCTGTTCGAGACAATGCGTCAACCCGAAGACGGATGACGCCAACTGCTCGAATTGTGGCAACGTGTGTCCTTCGGACGGAGGGCCCACGCTCGAACCCGCTCTGCACATGTATTACGGCTGCGTCGACGGCGAATGTGGAAACCGAAAGTGTCGAGTCAATTGGGGCGACTGTGACGGCAATCGCGATAACGGATGTGAAAGCGATCTCCTCACTACCCAGAACTGCGGCGCCTGCGGGAATGCGTGTCCGGCTGGCCAGGAATGCAGAATGGATGTCAAATCGGGACCTCAATGCATGTGCCCAGAGGGAACGACGTTCTGTCCGGCATTCACCATGGCCGATATCGTTTTCGGCGAATGCGTCGACACCGCCTCGGACGAGACCAACTGCGGCGGTTGCGGCATGTGGTGCCACAGGTGGGAAGCCACCCATAACAGCCTCTGCGTCAACGGTGCCTGTAAGCTGGAGTGCGTACCTGGAAAAGCCGACTGCAATGGGGATCCGACTGACGGATGTGAGGTCACCATCGACAGCGACCCACGAAACTGCGGCGGTTGCAAGATCGTATGTGACGCGATCGCCGGTCAAGCGTGCGTTGGAGGCAAGTGCGTGGTCGAGCCATGCGATCAGGTCGGACCCGACGCAGGAGTCGTCGCGAAATGAAGACGCGCTGGGTGATCCCGATCGTGGCCGTTACGGCGTGCGCTTCGACGGAAACGCTCTTCCAGGGCCCTCCGGACGACTCCATCGGCGTACCCGAGCCGCCCGAATCGGACGCCGGACTCGAGGCGGCTCCAGTCGAAGCGGAAGCGCGCCCCTGCTCCGATTGCGAGTACTTCCCGGACATCTGCTCTCCCGACGTCCTCTGCCTCGATGGGCCATTCGATGAAAATATTCCCGGCGGCCGCCTCGACCCGCAAACGACGATCAGCGTCATCCGGGGCCGGTCGAACAGCGACGTGTGGGCTATCGGTGCGCTCGGTGCGGTCGCCCACTTCGACGGGGCGGCATGGACACGTTCCGATCTGGGCAGCCGAGACTCGCTGATTGCGCTCTGGTTGCGTGATGGCGGCGAAGTCGCCTTCGGGTATCCGGGGCGAGTCTACACGCGCGGGCTCGGCGTCGTCGACGCCGGTGCCGGCATCTCGGCCGGTGGATGGTCGCTCAACGTTCCCACCATTCCCGATGCGCTCGCCGACGCCTATCTCCGCGCTCAACTCGGCTCGTCCTGGGGTATGCCTGGAGCAAACTGGTTTTGGACGACTTCGATTGGGCACCCCTCGCCGGTAACCGGGCTCTGGCGCATGCGCCAATTGCCCTCCAATCTCTTCGAAGCCGCCGCGGGCATTCCCACTGAAGCCTGTCGGATCAATCAATGCCTCAACCTGAAAGGCATCCATGGAGCCTCGGCCGATGAGCTATGGGCGGTCGGGGTGTCGGGCTCGGCAGTTCTCGTCACAGGCGCGGACGGCGACACGCCGAGCGTCAAAGCATTCAACGCGCAGACGTTGGACACGCTGAACGGAGTGTGGGTCGCGTCCACGAGCGACGCCTGGGCCGTCGGCGCCGGAGGAATGGTCCGCCACTACAAGGGCGATCCCGTTCTGTGGGACGTGGTTTCGGACGTACCGACGAGAGGAAATCTCAGGGCCATCTGGGGCTCGTCGTCGACCGACATCTGGGCGGTAGGCGATGCCGCCCTCGTCCTTCACTATGACGGCAACAGCTGGTCACGCATCAAGATTGCAGGGCTCGGCATGCGTCGTCCGAACCTCACGACCGTCTGGGTCGCTGCACCAGGCCATGTCTGGATTGGCGGCGAGGGCGTGATTCTCTCTCTCGGAGGAAAGCCATGAGGCCCTCGCTTCTCGTAACTTGCGGGTCGATCGTCCTTGGAGCTGCCGCCTCGCTAGCAGCCTGTGCGAATTCGGATGACCCGGCGACACCGGTGGTGCCGGACTCGGGAGCAAGCGTCGCCGTCGACGATGGCGGCCCGACGGACGCCCCCGACACGGGCGCCACCAACGCTGTCGACGCCGGCTCGACCAAGTGCAGCGACTCGGGATGGTGCCGAACCTCGTTGCCCGATGAGGAGCTCACGCTCAAGGACATCTGGACCGTCGCGGGGCACGCATTCGCCATCGCGGACAGCTCCACCCTTGGGATCAAGGTCCTCGAGTGGAAGGACGCCGACGCCCAATGGACCTACATCGACGACGGGACCCAGAACGAGCGTGGATTCGGCACCTACGCCGGGCGGATCTGGGCGCCGAGCGAGAACGAGGTCTACTACGGCATCGGCCCCGGCTACATCTATCACGGCAAGAGGCCTGTCGCACCGGGGATGGCCTGGTCGTGGACGCGGCAACAGCTGAAAGACAATAGCCATCCGGACATGGTGGAGCCGCTCGACGGTTATCCATATTACTGGAAGCTGGCGACGAGCTACCCGGCGCTGGGCGTTTGGGGGACGAGTGCCACGGACGTCTACGCGTGGTTCACGAATACCATCTATCATTGGACGAGCGTGGACGGCGGCGCGCCGGAGTGGGTGCCGGAATATGTCGCCGACGATTCTTCATCGGCGGATGAGCACCTGTTCTTCCTCGCGGCCACCGGCACGAGCCCCGACGGGGTCTGGTTCTCCGGCGCGAGGGCTCGGACGAGCTCGGGATGCGCGCTTCTCGTGCGCAAAGTCGCCGGCAGATACGAGCGGATCGCGGACGGCGCTCTCACGAGCGACTGGTCTCCGTGCGCCGCGCGTCCGGATTCGCTCTTCATCGGCGGCGCCGAAGGGTGGCTCGCGGACATCCAGGCAGCTTCCCCCGATCGGATCATCGGTATCAAGGGCGCGCGTGACGTCGTGAAGATCTCGGTCGCGCCGGACAGCTATTCCTTCGTCTCCGCGCCCGTTCCTTCGCGGATCACCTCGAAGCCGCTGTTCTCGCTCTGGGTGTCGCCGGAGACCTTGTGGCTGAGCGCACATGGCGTTGTTGCTCGCGCCGACAGCAACGACGTCTGGGACGGCGGCGCGTACCAGATCTCGTCGGTCGCGCTGAACGGCACACCGCTCGCGCGAACGATCCTCCAAGTTCGAGGCACCTCCAACGCGAACCTCTGGGCCATCGGTGTCCGCCATGCGCTTCACAAGACGACTCCCTGATCGCAATTTCGTATTCATCGTCATCCTCACGGCGGGCTGCGCAGCGGTAAGCTGTTCGAGCGAGGACGACGGAAGCGGGCTCGAGCGGCCCGACGCTGGCTGGGAAGCGTCCACTCCGGACGGCGAGGCCGAGCCGTCCGATGCCGGGTTCGACGTGACGATGAAGGACGTAGCGTCGCCGCCGTTCGACGGAGGACCACTCCCGGTCGTCTGCGGGCCTGGCCCGTGCGCGAAGTCGCTGGTGACGACGCTCCCCTCGAGCGACTACGACTACGATCTTCAGGAGGGCTACTGTGCTCTGCTCGACGACGGCACTGTGGCGTGCTGGGGAGCAAACGAGGCGGGGCAGCTCGGCCGCGGTGACGACCTCGATGACGCGGTCCCCGCACGCGTCGTCGGCCTCTCGGATGTCGTCCGCCTTGATCACACGTGCGCGCTCGACAAGAGCGGAGGCGTGTGGTGCTGGGGAACGGGCCCGTTCCTTCGCGATGACGCCGGCGCAAGCACGACGGAACGCACGCCGGTCAAGCTGCCCCTCCCGCCCGCGACGAGCGTGGGGGTCAGCGTCGACGTAGGGTGCGCGGTGGTCGACACCGGCGTCGTCTGTTGGGGAGCCAACCGGAACGCGCAGGTCGCGCCGCTCTCCACGGATCCCGCGTTGGACGTGCTCCCGCCCCAACCGATCCCTCTGCCGAGCGGTGCCCCTGTCCGCGACGTCGTCGTAGGGAAGGCCGCCTTCGTCGTCCGCGAAGATGGCGTGACGTTGAGCTGGGGCGCGAACCCTCCGCTCGCGCGCGCGTCGTCCCTCAATCCCGATCCGTATCCAACGCCGCTTGCACTCGGCAGCGTCTCTTCGATCGACCTGAGGAGAGATTGCGGATGCGCGACGGTCGGCGGCATCGGCTACTGCTGGGGCCCCGGGACGCGCGTCACTCCCAGTCACCCACCCCTCGATCGTGCGCTCCCCGAGCCCGTCGTGGCACCGGAGCCCCTCGTCCAGATCGCCACGACCAAGCCCGAAGCGTACTTTGATATATCCACGCCAGTCAATAAACCACAGCGATGGTGCGGCGTAGGCGCGTCCGGCGCTGTCTATTGCTGGGGAATCAATGCGAACGGGCAAGTCGGCGACGGAACGAAAGAAGCCGCATTGCAGGCCAAGAAGGTCGAGGGACTTCCGTCGACCGCCGCGCAGGTAAAGACGCTGACAGACTCCACGTGTGCGTTGCTGACGAACGGCAAAGTGTATTGCTGGGGTGCGAACTACTACGGACAACTGGGCAATGGAAAGCTCAAAGTGAGGAGCCTCGTGCCAGAGGAAGTGCTGCTGCCATGAAACCAGTGAGTCATTGCGTGGTCACCGCCGTCCTTGCCGTTGCCTTCGCCGTTGCGTCCGTGGGTGCGTGTTCGGCCGAGCGGAGCGCGTTCGAGCTCCAGGATCGAGGCATCGTTCCCGATGCTGCCGTCGCGCCGGATGCTCCGGACTGCCGTCTTCAGTGCTCTCTCGACGGCCGGTCGGTCATCGAGGCCTGTAGCGGCACGGTCGTCGAAGCGTGCGGGGCCAACCTCGCGTGCGGCGCGGGTAGGTGCCAGGAACCATGTGCTGCAGCGGCGGCGGATCGAAGCTCGAACGGCTGCGATTTCTATCTTCAGATGCCGCGCGTGGACAAATACTGGCCTCACAGCTGCAACGCTGCGTTCATCGTCAATACGTCGACGCAGCCGGCTAGCGTAAAGCTGTCGCGGGAAGGTAAAGAGATCGACATTTCGAAGTCGCTCTTTCGGACGAATCTCGGGAGCTCGGACCTGATCG
The DNA here is from genome assembly GCA_023402175.1 of Pseudomonadota bacterium. GTDB lineage: Bacteria > Myxococcota_A > Polyangia > Polyangiales > Polyangiaceae > Labilithrix. The sequence goes on from JAEXCN010000253.1 coordinate 18,557, forward strand.
CCCACGAAGGGCCGATCGCTCCGGGAGAGAGCGCGATCCTCTTCGTTTCCGACTCCCCACCCGGGGCGGATGGAACCGCCCGCTACATTGCATGTCCGAAAGGGGTCACCCCAGCAACGACGGACGACAAGGTGCCGCACAAGACGGGTATCGGGTCGTCGTTCCGTCTCACGGCCGACGTGCCGGTGGCGCTGACATCCATGTACCCGTTCGGTGGGGCTAAATCGTACTTGCCATCGGCTACGCTCGTATTGCCGGTGGCGACCTGGGAGAAGGAGCACATGATCGTCAACGGCTGGTCCGTATCGGAAGCCGGCTGGCCCTTCGTCCAGATCGTGGCCGCAGAAGACGCGACCGAGGTGACCATCGTTCCAAAGAAGAACATCATCGGTGGTTCCGGCGTTCCCGGTGCGCTGCCGCACGCGCGAGCCACGTATCGTCTCGAGCGGGGCCAACACCTCCAGATCGTCCAGGGTGAGGAGCTCACCGGGAGCATCGTCACATCGAACAAGTCGATCACGATCTTCGGTGGAAATTCCTGCGCCTATATCCCGAGCGAGGCCCAAGCCTGTGATATTCTCTCTCAACAGATCCCGGCCTACCAACAGTGGGGATCCGAGTATGTAGGCGTAGCTTACCGCCCACGCACGAAGAACGAGCACGAGCCGGTGCCATACCGGATTGTCGCCGCTCGTGACGGCACGCGTCTCGACTACGATCCCGAGATCCCACCAGGGGCGCCCACGACGATGAACGCCGGAGAGGTCGTCACCTTCCATCGGGGGACGGGAGACGCATTCGTCGTCCGCACGCAGGACGCCGAGCATCCGATCTACGTCTCTGCGCACATGACCGGCTGCGCCGGCGGCAACGGCGCGCCAGGCTATGGAAACTGGGGAGATCCGGAGTTCGTCAACGTCGTTCCTACCGGACAGTACACGAGCTCGTATAGCTTCTACGCGGACTCGACGTACTCGGAGAACTCGCTCGTCGTCGTCAGGAAGAAGATAGGCGGCGCGTTCAAGGACGTGTGGCTCGAATGCGCCGGCAACCTGACCACGTGGAAGCCGGTCGGCACGCGGGGAGAGTACGAGTTCACGCGGGTCGACCTCTCGCGTAACTTTGGTCCAGGCGACACGTTCGGCGCGAACATCTGCCGGTCGGGCCTTCAGCGCATGCGTAGCGATGGCCCGTTCACCGCCACCGTGTGGGGTTGGGATTATGCCGCCAGCTACGCCTACACGAGCGGAACCGCCCAGCGGAAGCTCGTCGACGTCGCGCTCGACCCGATCAAGTGATGCCTCGCGCCGGCTCCGCCGGTCACCCCTCCAGCGCTGCTGGCGTGCCTCTCCTGGCAGCTTCTGCGGACGGAATTCGGATTGATCGGAGCTCCCGGGAGCTTCCTGCGGACGGAGCTCGGATCGACCAAGGCTCCCGGGAGCTTCCGCGGACGGAAATCGGATCGATCTGGGGCTGCCGGGAGCTTCCGCGGACGGAGTTCGGATCGATCGGGGCTCCCGGGAGCCTGCGCGGACGGAATTCGGAGCGGCCGAGGCTCCCGGGAGCTTTCGCGGAAGGAATTCGGAGCGGCCGAGGCTCCCGGGAGCCCTCGCACGCGCGAATCGATCGAGGCCCCCGGAGCCCGCACTGCGCCGCGCGCCCCAGCCGCAGCGATGCCTTGACGATGTCCGCGCGGTGCGCGACCTTCACCCGCATGTTGCGCGCTCGGGGGGGACGGCGCAACAGGGGGGACAGCGCGAAGCCGTTGTCGTTGGTCATCGAGCCTCCCGAGAAGGAGGCGATGATGAACCCTCGAAACACGGGGAACGGTAAGGGGAAGGCAACCAAGAAGAGCACTCCGAAGCCGGTCGATCGGCCGTCGGGCCTGGCGCCGGCAGCGGAGGCGTTCGAGCGCTGAAGACCGAGTACGCGAAGCTTCCAGCGGCGGCGCTCGTTCCGATCAACCTCGACATCCCGCGTGCGGTTGCCGTCGTTCTCGGCGCCGAGCCGCGTGCGCTCGCTGCTGCCGGCGATCGAAGGCGCGCTGAAGAGCCCACCGAAGGCCGCGATTGAATCGCTCCGCCAGACGGCGCTTGGCGCGTGGTACGCGCACCTGATCACGATGCCCGGCAAATCCGGCGGTTCCGCGAAGGAGCTGCTCGAACGCGGAACGCCGCTTCGCGCGAAGCTCCTTAAGGCCGCCGATGCGCTCGCCGACGCCGAGCTCCTCGACGCCGCCGCCGTCGCGCGCATCCGCGAGGGCTCGGGCAACATCGACAAGGCCAACGACCTCGTCGCGCTCGCGGCGCTCTTCAGCCAGAGCTGGGACGTGATCCACGACAAGGCCGCGATCACGCGCGAGCAGGTCGACGAAGCAGCGCTGCTCGGTCCGAGCCTCCTCGTCGCGCTCGCCGAGGAGCCCCTACCGAAGTCCGACGACGCGAACGACAGGCGGCAGCGCGCGTTCTCCCTCCTCGTGCGCGCCTACGACGAAATCCGCCGCGCCGTCACGTTCGTGCGTTGGGCGGAAGGCGACGCCGACACTTCGCGCCTTCGCTGTACACGAAATCGCGCAAGCGCCGCGCGACCGAGACAGGGCCCGATGACGACGGCGAAGATGTAGACGGTGACGGGGCGGGCGACCATGCAGAGCGATGTCAACCGAGATGCCGTGCGCCCTCACGGGCTGTTTCGGACAGTTTGCGAATTGAGTTTCCGTGAAGCCTTGAGGGACTACCCTCGCTGCGACAGCTGCCTTTCTGGCGGTTACGCGGCATCCCGCTGTCGTGTGAGCGCATGAGCAGTACGGAACAGCGGCATCGGAGCGTCGTGGCGCACATGGTCACTACGATTCGCGAGGCCCGAAAGCAGATCGAGCGGGGTCTTCCCGAGCCCGCAAGCAAGGAGAACCGTCGATGAAAGAAGGCCAAGTCAACAAGACCGCCATCCGCGTGGCGATGGGCCGCGCCCTCGCCGACCGGCTGAGACTCACGGAGAGGTTCGTCGATCCGGTCGCGCTCGAGTGGCTGCCCGAGCCCGAGCGTGAACGCGTGCTGTCGTTCCCCAGCGCGCCGCCCGAGACGTTCCGCGAGCGCTGGCGCTACGGCGAGGCGATCACGGGTGCGACCATGATGGCGGCGCGCAGCGTGGAGGTGGACGACGCCGTGCGCGCTGCGAAGAACGACCAGCTCGTCATCCTCGGCGCGGGGCACGATACGCGCGCTTGGCGCATGGACGAGCTCGGGGGCGCGACCGTGTTCGAGGTAGACCACCCGGACACGCAGCGCGACAAGCGCGCCCGCGCGCAGAGCCGCGAGCCCAAGGCGAAGGGGCTCCACTTCGTACCCGTAGACTTCACGCGCGACTCACTCGACGACGCGCTCGAGCGCGCTGGCCACGATCCGTCGCGACCGACGACGTGGATCTGGGAGGGCGTCGTCATGTACCTCACGCGGCGGGACATCGAGGCGACGCTTCGTGTGATCGAAAAGCGCTCGGCGCCGAGGAGCCGGCTCGTGATCGTCTACATCGCGCCCGCGCTCATGCTCTTGTTCTTCGCGCCGCTCGTGAAGCGCATGGACGAGCCGCTGCGATCGGTCTTTCGCCCGCGCGGCATCAGCACGCTGCTCGCTCGCAACGGCTTCCGCGCGACGCGGGACGTCGGCGTCGCCGACGTCGCGCAGTCGATGTCTCTCACGCTCCCCGCGGGCGGGCTCATCGCGCGCCACCTGCGCGTCGTGACGGCGGAGCGCTGAAGGCGATCGGGGCACGATTTCGGGCTCAAAGAATCGGTGCAGACCTTTTCCTCACGCACGCCGAAGAAGGCCGAGGAGAGACGTCCTCACCCTCGGGCTCCTCGTCAGCGTTGCCTCGAGCCGCGCCATCAGCTCCGCTGCGGCGGGCGCGAACGGTCAGCCGCCGAGCTTTGCGAGTGCTTCGTGGCGGGGGAGGCGGACGGTCGGGGCGTCGAGTGATTGCGTGCGGTCGAGAACGCGGTGCGCTTCGTTCGCGATCTCGGTCGAGCGGCGCTCGTACGTGCGGAGGCCGAGGCGTCGCGCGCGGTCGGTCGCTCGCTCCGCCCAGTCGAGGGCGGCGGCCCAGTCGCCGATCGAGGCCGAGGCGACGGCGGCATGCAGGGCGACGAGCGCGCTTTGACGCACGTGCCCCGCAGACTCGAACGTCGTCGCGATCTCGCCAGCCGCGGCGCACAGCGAGGCAGGGGTGCCCTCGGCGAACTCCTTTGCAGCGCGAAGCCACGCGACCATCGCGCGGAGCGTCGGAGCGTCGATGTCGTCCGCGCGCTCGACCGCCGAGGTGATCCACGGAATGAGGCGCTCGGCGATCGCCGCTTCGCCCGCTCCGAGCAGCTCGAGGACGGTGCGTGCGATTCCCCAGGCGTGACCGAGGCTGATGTCCTCGACGGCGATCGCCGTCATCGCCTCCGCCGTCGCGCGGAGCCGCTCATGATCTCCGCTCGAACGGCAAGCGACCGCGAGCTCCGCGGCCGCGCGCGCCCATGCGGCGCTCCCCGGTGGCAAGAGAGCGAGCGCCTGCTCCGCGAGCTCGCGATGACGGTCGAGGCCGGCCCAGCCGCTCGCCTCCGCCTCGAGGAGATGAAGCTCGCCGAGGATGACGCCTTGCGCCCCGCACTCGATGCCTCGCTCCGCGCGGACGAGGACGCTGGCGAGATCGCTGCCTTCGAGCGCCTGCTCGGCGGCCCAGAGATACCAGACCACCGCGCGCTGACGCTCGCCTGACCGCTCGAGGTGCTCCGCGAGGACGAGCGCCTCCCGCTCGCCTCGCGCCTCGAGCCATTCGGCCACGAGCAGGTGCGCGACCTTGCGATCGCGATCGGTCAACATCTCGTACGCGGCGTCGCGGACGAGCATGTGACGGAACGTGTATTCTGCATCGCTCTTGAAACGCGACGCAGGGTTGTGCATCACGACCTCACGCTGCACGAGGTCCTCGAGCGTCGCGTGCACGTTCGCAACGCCGTCCGTCCCGACGAGCGCGGCCACGCCGCTCAGCCAAAAGCGCGTTCCGAAGACGCTCGCCGCACGGAGCACACGCCGCGCGCCGGGCTCGAGCCGCTCGAGCCGCGCCTGGACCATCGCGAGGACGGTCCCCGGGAGCGCCGATGTCCCTTCCGCGACCGATCGGATCAGCTCCTCGAGGTAGAACGCATTTCCGTTCGCCTTGTCGACCAGCGGCTCGACGATCTCGGGATCGACCGCCGGACCGAGCACGTCGAGGACGAGCCGTCGCGAGGCGCTCGGCGTGAGGTCCGACAGCCGGAGCTCGTTCATCCGTCGATCGCGGAACAGGCCCTGGAATGCCTTGTGGACCTCGGGCCGCGCGAGCGCGAGGACGAGCAGCGGGCGGTGTCGCTGCGTACGGAGC
>JAEXCN010000159.1 GCA_023402175.1 Pseudomonadota bacterium
CTCGAGGGCTGGAGCCCAGTCGGCACGGATGGCAAACACGAGTTCGTTCGTGTCAGCCTGAGGAAAGAAGGCGCCGATCAACGCGTGGGCACCGGAACGTGCACCGCGGGTCGCCATGAGATGGAGAGCTCTGGTCCCTTCACCGTGACCGTGTGGGGAACCGACGTCGCTGCAAGTTACGCGTATCCGGGCGGCGCCGCCCTTCGCAAGCTCAACGACGTCAAGCCGTCCAAGGTCAACTGAGACATTTTCAAAGCGTCGGTACGGCCTTCGATCGCGACGCGCGAGCGAAGCTCACGACGGCGAGGATTGATGCGATCGATGAATCGACGATGGGCCGTGCTTTTCTTTTTCGGTGCGATTGCCGCCTGCAGCGGCAGCAGCGAGTCCGGCGATTCGACGGGGTCGGACGCCGGACCGACCCAAGGAGCAACGGCCGATTCTGCCTGCCAGCACCTCTTCCGCGTGACGGAGGAGCGTTGCGCCAAGGAGACGTCCCCGCGTGAGATTGATTCCACTCGCGTCCGCCACACCGCGGTCTGCGTCGCGGAGCTCGCGCTGACCGGAACGTCGCGCACGGCGGCGCACGTCGAGGCGTGCGCGAGCGCCCTCGAGAAGCTTCCCTGCGGAACCGTCGCTGAGTTCGTCCCCGAATGCACGACAACGGCCGGCGTCCTCGCCGACGGAGCTGTTTGCAACGCCGGTGCGCAGTGCAAGAGCGGCGTCTGCGATTACGAGGATCCCGCAGCTGGAAAGTCGTGCGGTATCTGCGCGGCGCCCCTCGCAGAGGGAGCGCCATGTTCTCCGAAGGCGTCGACCTGTACGCCCGGCACCATCTGCGTCGGCTCGGTCGACGCGGTGAGCATCACGACCTGCAAGCGTGTGCAGTACGCGGAGCCGAAGGCCCCATGTGGTGCGAACATCCTCTGCCAGCCCGGATATCTCTGCATCAAGTCGAGCAGCGACGATCCCACCCGTACGTGCAATCCCCGCTTCGGGCCAGGCGTGTATTGCGGTGACGACGACGACGTCTGCGACGAAGCTTCGTTCTGCGACAAGATGACGAACAAGTGCGCGAGCCGTCCGAAGAACGGCGAAGCGTGCGATACCCAGCATACGTGTCCACGCGGGCTCGGCTGCAGCAAGACGACGGGCAAATGCGCTCCGCTCACGTTCGTGGCGCCGGGTGAGAGCTGCGGCGGTGACGTGGCGTGCACGCACGGAGTGTGCGGCCAAGGCACGGGGACGCAAACGTGCCCCGACGTCGTCGAGGACGGCAACGCCTGCGCCGAGGGCGCTCACATGACCTGTCGCGCCCCCGCAGAATGCGTGAACGGAAAGTGCCTGACGCCGACGACCGGCGTCTGCGGGTAGCCAAGCTTCACCGCAACGAACGGCCGCGTCGAGACGCGGAAAGACTCGCGCTCGCGCGGCGTGCCCGCGTTATCGTGGCGCCCATGACGTCACCGCTCGCCGCTCCCGGCCCTTGGGACCTCGTCGCGCCGGCCTATTCGGCCGAGCTCGTTCCGCAGTTCGAGCTCTACTCGCGCGAAGCGCTCCGCCTCGCGGGCTTGCGACCGTCCTCGCGCATCGTCGACGTCGCGACCGGCCCCGGCACGCTCGCTGTGCTCGCCGCGAGGGCCGGTCACACCGTCGCTGCGCTCGACTTCGCGCCGAGCATGGTCGCTGCGCTCCGCGCGCGCGTCGACGCCGAAGGGCTCGGCTCGAAGATCGACGCTCGCGAGGGTGACGGGATGGCGCTTCCCTACGCGGACGCGTCGTTCCACGGCGGCTTCTCGATGTTCGGGCTCATGTTCTTCCCGGACCGGGACAAGGGCTTCCGCGAGCTCTTGCGCGTCGTCAAGCCCGGCGCCGCCGTCGTGGTGTCGAGCTGGCTCCCGCTCGACCGCGTCGAGTTCCTGCACGCCGCGATAACGGCGCTGATGGAGCTTGTCCCCCCGCCGCCGAATGCACCGCCCTACGATCCGCCGCTCACGACGCGCGAGAAGTGCCTCTCCGAGATGAAGCAGGCAGGCGTCCGCGACGTCGAGGTCCACGAGGTCACGTTCGAGATGCCGGTCATGTCGACGACGGAGGCCTGGGCCGTGATGGAGCGGACGACCGCGCCCATCGTTCTTCGCAAGAAGCACCTCGGCGAGCGCTGGAACGACGTCTCGAAGGGAGTCCTCGAGCGGCTCCTCGCCAAATTCGGCGACGCGCCTCGGACGTCGGCCATGCCGGCGTTCCTGACCGTTGGTCGTCGCTGACCGACGTCAGACCGTGTCGATGTCCTTCGTCTTGTCGAGCAGGCTCGGGAGCTCCCCGCGAAGGCGCTTCTGCCAGTCGCGGCTCTCGGCGACATGGGAGCCGTCGGGCCAGACCTCGCGGTAACGATCGAGCCGCGCCAGCGCCTGCTTCGCGTCCGTCTTCGCCTCCTCGCGCGCCGCGGCGAGCGCCGCGCTGAAGTAAGCGTCGTCGAGAACGAACGGATCGAGCTCCTTCTCCGCGCGGTTCTTCTCGATCGCGCGCTCGAAGTCGGCGACGGCCTCCGCGTACCGCTCGCAGAGCTCGTAGGCGGTCGCGCGATCGAAGAGCGGCTCGGCGGCGGCGTTGCCGCCCTCGATCTCCTCGGTGGCGGCGGCGATCGCCTCCTCGTAGTCCCCCTGCTCGATGTGCTTCTTCGCGAACGACATTCCGTAGCGGCCGGCCATGATGCCGCGACCCTAGCGGAAGCATCTCGCCGCCTCAACGTGTCGCGCCCGCGAGCGGTGAGACCGCCGCGGGGGCGGGGCTGATAGAGTGCCGGGTGATGAAGACGATCTTCGTGACGGGGGCGGCGCGGGGCATCGGCCGATCGACTTCGCTCCTGTTCGCACGACAGGGCTACCGCGTCGGCTGCTACGACATCGACGTCGACGGCGCGCGCCGCGTCGCCGAGGAGATCGACGCGGCAGCCGGCATGAGCATGTCGTGCCATGGCCGCATCGACGTCAGGAACGAAGAATCGTGGACCGCAGCGGTCGCGGACTTCGAGAGCCACACGCACCGGATGGATGTCCTCTTCAACTGCGCCGGCATCCTCCGCGCGGGCCGCTTCGAGGACATCTCCCCTACCGAATGCAAGAAGCAGCTCGACGTCAACGTGATGGGCGTCATCCTCGGCATCCAGAAGAGCCTCGCGCTGCTCGAGCGAACGGCGGCGGAGCACGGACGAAGCGTCATCGTGAGCATGTCGAGCGCCTCGGCCACGTATGGGCAGCCCGAGCTCGCGGTGTACTCCGCCACGAAGTTCGCCGTGCGCGCGCTCACGGAGGCCCTCGACGTCGAGCTCCGCCCACGCAAGATCCGCGTCTGCGACGTGATGCCGAGCTACGTCGACACGCCGATGGTGCACGAGCAGCAGTACAGGCCGAAGACGCTCGACCGGCTCGGCGTGAAGCTCACCGCGGAGGACGTCGCCGAGGTCGTGTGGAAGGCCGCGCACGGCCGAGGACTGCACTACATCCCGCAACGCGACGTCGCGCTGTTGAGCCGCCTCGGCGGGCTTCTCCCCGAAGTCGGGCGCGCCGTGATGTACCGCCTCGCGAAGCGCTGACGGGCAGCTCGGCGTCAGGCCGAGAGCGCTTCGAGCGCGAGGCGCGTCCGACCGACGATGATCTCGTCGCCCGGAAGGAGCTCTTGCTCGCCCTTGATGCGGACGAACACGCCGGTGCGCGAGCCGAGGTCGGAGAGGACGATCGATCCCGCCTGCTCCTCGACGAGGCAATGTTGATCCTCGACGAGCGGATCGGCGGTGAAGACGAAGTCGCCGATCGCCGAGCCAATTTGCATCGTCGTGCCCCTTGCGACGACGCACGCGCCCTTGGCGCCGCCCTCGAAGAGCTGCACGACGCGGAACGACGACGGCCACTTCGGCGAGGAATAGAAGTACGTCGGGCCGGGACCCGGGCCGTCGTTCGGCTCGGGGTTACGCTCGATGAGCAGCACCTGATCGCCGACCATGAACTCGTCGCCGATCTCGAGCTCTACCGGCTGGCGGATCCGGAGGAAGACGCCGTTGCCCGCCTCGAGATCGACGAGCCACATCCGGCCCTTCTGCCAGCGGATCTGCGCCTCGCGCGGGTGGCAGAAGCGCTCGTTGTCGAGCGCGATCGCGCCGTCGCGACCGATGATGGCGGCATCGCCAAGCGGCTCGTAAAAGGCAGGTCCGCCCGTGAGGCTGCGAATGACGTTGAGACGGAAGCGCGCCTTCTGCGCCGACTTCGGCGGGGGCTTTCCGACCAGCTTCGAGATGCTCGGTGACGACTCCACCGCCGGCTTGGGCGGGGGCGGAGGCGGGGCGACGACGACGGGCGGCGGCGGAGGAGGCGGCTCGGCGTCGGCTGGCGCCGGGAGCGAGCGCCCAGCCGCGGCGGCCTCCACGCGCTCCTCCTTCTTCGTCGCGAGCTTCTGGACCTCGAGCCGCGGCGGCTCCTCGAAGAGCTCCATCCCGCCGATCTTGCGGCCCGCGATGACCTCGTCGAAGCGGCCCTCGCGGAGCATGATCGCCATCTCCATGTGCTGGCCCTTCATGAGGGTCCGCACGTATTGGGCGATGTCGTCGCGCTTCACCTCGTTCGCGTAGATCCGCTTGTGGCTCTTGATGATGCGGCCACCGTCGGCGAACAGGTGCGTGATGATGTGGGGGCGGTCGAGGCCGGAGTCTTCGGTCTGGATGTGGAAGACGAGCCCGTTGTACTTGACGTTGTTGTTGAAGCCGACCTGCGCCCGCATGAAATTCGGGCGGGCGATCTGCTTCTCGAGCTTCGAGATCTCCTCGGGCGTCCAGCGGGCAATTGCGTCGTCGAGGGGGCCGTGGTCCTTCGCATCGATCCCCTCCATCCGCTCGAACGCAAGCTGCGCGAGCTGGGAGCCCGGATCGAGCCGGAAAGCCTCCGCGAGGAGCTCCTGCCCGTCCTTGTCGTTCGGCCCGTTCGCTGCCCAGGAGCAAAGCAGGGCGACGGCCTCATCGCGTCGTTCCTTGCCGACCAGCCAGCGCGCGACCTTGGCCGCAGACGTCCGAGACATGTTCGAGGACATCATCAATGGGCCCTTCCGTCCATGCAAGCCCTTTGCGCGCCCGCATCGGCAGCGCGTCCGCTGCTGCTCGAGCTTCCTTCCCGGCGCGCGGTCGCCCTTGTAAGCACCAGAAAAGGTGCGGTCAACGAGCATCCTCCTGGTGGTGCTGCGCGGTCAACGAGCATCCTCGTGAGCAGTCAACGAGCATCCTCGTGCGCGGTCAGCGAGCATCCTCGTGCGCGGTCAACGAGCATCCTGGTGCGCGGTCAACGAGCATCCTCGTGCGCGGTCAGCGACCGACGGGCGCGTAGAGCGAGACGCCGCGGACGTTCTCGTCGACGCGGAGCGGCACCTTGAGCGACGGCAGCGCGCGCTGCTCGCAGTCGGTGCGCTCGCAGAGGCGGCACGTGACGCCGACGGGCACGCAGATGTCGGGGTTCGTGACGTCGATCCCGTCGGAGTAGACGAGCTCACGGGCGTGCTCGACACGGCAGCCGAGCGCGATGGCCTGCACGGGATGTTGCGCGTGGTATCCGCCCGAGTCCTTCTGGATCGTCCGCGCGATGCAGAAATACACCTCGCCGTCGGGCATTCGCGAGACCTGGATACGGATCATGCCCGGAGTGAGGAACGCGCTGAACATGTTCCAGCGCGGACACGCGCCGGAGAAGCGCGCGAAGCGGATGCCGGACGCGCTGAAGCGCTTGGAGATGTTCCCGGCGATGTCGATCCGGATCATGTGGAACGGCACGCCCTCGGCGCCCGGACGGCGGAGCGTCGTCAGCCGGTGACAGACTTGCTCGAAGCCGACGCGGAAGCGGCGGCCGAGCACGTCGATGTCGTAACGCTCTTGCTTCGCGGCCTCGAGGAACGCGCCGTAGGGCATCAGCACCGCGCCGGCGAAGTAGTTCGCGAGCGCGACGCGCGCGAGGCCGCGCGACTCTTCGGTCGTGAGA
>JAEXCN010000285.1 GCA_023402175.1 Pseudomonadota bacterium
GTCCCACGTCGCGTCGATCAAATACCAAGTCCCGCCGATGCGCGCGGCGTTCCAGGCATGCGGCTCACCCTCCATCGGCGACTCGCGCGAGCGCGCATCGCCCGTGAGGTAGAGGATCTCGTCGCCGGTCGCCTTTCCGAGCTCCGTCAGGAGGCGCGCGTATCCGGCGCACACTCCGACGCGCGTCCGAAAGACGTGATTGGGGTCGCGGTCGTGGTCGGGGACGTTGCGCGCCACGTAGGCCGGCACGTCGTAGGCGATCCGGTCGACGACCCAGTCGTGCAGCGCCTTCACGCGGAGCATCGGATCGGCCTCGCGCTCGGCGATGTACTTCCCGACGCTCGCGATGCTGCCCTCCGCCTCGCGCGGCATGTTCGCGACGACCGGATGGATCTCTGCGGGCCACGGATATCGGCGCGCGTTCGGCTCCGCGCGCGTCGGCTCCGCGCGCGTCGGCTCGGTCGTGTTCTCCGGCCGATCATCGACAGGCGCAGCGCCGGATGCCGATGCTGCCGGAGTCGCCGACCCGATGGGGGAGGTCCCGCCCGACGAGCCCGACGAGCCCGTCGGCACCGGCGTCGGGTCCACCTTCTTCGCGTCGTCGTCGTCCTTGGCTTCGCGATATGGATTGTCGTTCGATGCGCGGTACAGCCACTCGACCGCGCCGGCGCAGCCGAGGAGCACGCGTCGCGTGCGCTCGGCCGTCGGGCCGTGATGCCCGTCTAGCATCCAGTCGCCGCGCGTCGAGAGCGCCACGAACGCGCGTGACGGAAACAGCGCGAGGAGGACGACGAGGAAGAGGAGATTGATCGCGAGCGTCCGCAGGACGATCCGATCGAAGAACGTGAGGAAGCGGCGCTTGCCTTTGTCCTTCCTCGCGCGGAGCTCCGCGATTCCGTCCCACGCGAGCGGAAGCCCGGGGAAGAGCAGCAGCCCGGCAGCGACGGGCAGCCAGGTGGCGCGATTCGCGAACGCCGCGAGCGACGACGCGAGCCACACGCTGGCGAGCGGCGTGCCGACCATGAGCAACGTGGCGATCGCCTTGAAGCCGAACGCCACCCACGAGAACGAGCGATCGGGACGAGCCAACGCGCCTCGAAGATAAACATCTTCGTCGCCGTCCGCTACGCCCCCCGGGCGAGATACCCGACACACGGGCGCTCGATACGAGAGAAACTGAAACCGGCAGGAGATCCGCCGTCCTGGCGTCTTCGTGAACGCGATCGGCGCCTCCGCGAACGCGACAGCGTCGAACGGTGCCTACCGTCGGGCGCATGTCGAGGCGTGCGGATCGAACTCTTCTTCGTCTGGTGAGTGGCGTCATCGTCGCTGCGGCGGTCCTTGCACACGCGGGCGATGCAGGCGCTCGAGAGCCCGATCCCGGAGCGAGCACCGCCATCCCCATGGCGAAGGTGCACATCGATTCACCGGTGGAAGTCGACCTCGAGATGAAGGACGGTGACGACTGGGTGACGGTCTGCACCTCGCCCTGCGGCGTCGCCGTCCGGACGAGCGGGACGTACCGGATCAATGGATCAGGCGTGCGAGCGTCGAAGCCGTTCCAGCTCGAGGAGGCGACGACGACGAAGCTGACCGTCGAGCCCGCGTGGTCGCTTTCTCGGCCCTTCGGGATCGCTCTCGTCGTTGCGGGTGGCGCTGGGCTCGTGCCCGCAGTCGGCGTGACCGGTCTCGTCGTCGCGGGAGTAGCGGTGAGCGCGTTCCTCGTGTGTCCGCTCATCGGGCTGCTCGGCGTCGAGTACATCGGCTGCGTGGCCGACATCGCGTTGCCCATCGCGCACCTCTACGCCGAGCCCGTGGTGTGGATCCCTGCCGTAGCCGGCCTGGTGCCCATTTTCGCGGGCGGGGCGTTGCTCGCTTCGTCGGGCACGACGCGGGTGAAGCAGAGCGTGCCGTTCCAGCTCCAGGGCGCCGCTCGAGCGCCCGAGTGGCGCGTTCCGAGCGAGCTCGCCGCGCTCGGCCCGTCTTCCGGAATGCCGACGATCCCGCTCGCGCGCTTCACGTTCTGATCTCGCCCGCGAACGATGAGCGCGATTTTCGCGAACGACGAGCGCGATTCTCGCGAACGACGAGCGCGATCTCCGTCGAGCCCGCGCCGATGCGCTCAGCCGACCTGCAGTGCGTCGCGATCGGCGCGTGCGATCTCGTACGTGAGCATCTCGGAGTCTCCCTCGTGACGCTTTCCGACGAGGCGCATCCCCACCTTCTCGAGGAGCCGCTTCGATCCCTTGTGCCAGCCCGTCGTCGCCGCGCGGACGACGCGGCACTCGGGCTGCGAGAGCGCCCACGTGACGCACGCGGACACCGCTTCCGTCGCGTAACCACGACCCTGGCTTCCGTCCTCGATGCCGTAGGCCATCTCGGTGACGCCGTCATCACCCGGTCGGCCGTGGAAGAGGACGCTGCCGATGATCATCGGCGCAGCGTCGCGGGTGATGATGAGGCGGTCTCCCCAGAGCCGCTGCTCAGGGTCTCTCGCGATCGCTTCGAGCGAGACGGGGAACGCCTGGTCGACGAGCGCACGCGTCGGCCACGCCCAGGGCATCTCGGCGCCGAGGAGCGCCTCGATCTGCGCACGCGGGCGGCTCTCGATGAGCGCAGTGACGACATCGAGAGTGAGCGGCCGAAGCTCCAGGCGTGGCGTGACGAGGGGGGCTAGTTCGTTCATGGCGTTCGGGGCGGGCACGACGAGACTCAGCGAGACAGCCTATCAGGCTGACACCCGGACAGCGTCTCGATTGCCGATCGAAGCCCCGATCGAGACACCTATCGAAGAGCGGCCCCGTCCGGACCATCCGACGCTGGCGATCTCATCTCGATCGTCGGGGGCTCCAGCGCGGCGTCGTCCGTTGACCGAAAGCCCGAGATCGGAAAGAACACCGGCTCATGGAGCCGGGGGGTGACGACGGCCACGCCGTCGCGAACGACATTCGTGCCGACCGCCCAGGCGGCACGTTCGAGAAGGCGTCAACGGATCACACCGGGAGGAGCCTGCGTGCGCTCGATCGTTCGCCCGGCGAACGACAGCGCGCGGCGCTCCTATGGCCCTCCCTTGGCTTCGTGTGCCTCGTCGTCGCCGGCTACCTCTATTCGTCCACGATCCGGATCGAGAACGACTGCGTTCTTGCCGAGGACCGAGTCTGCGCCGCGGCGACGCAACGGGGTTGGGCCGCGGCGGGATTCGCGGCCGCCTTCGTGGTCATCACGGGCGTCGTCGGCGTCGTCTTCGCGCTCCGAGCGGCGCGAGACGGGCGGACGTAGGCCGTCGGAGGCCCGTGTTGCGGGTCGATCATCTTTTCGAGCTCGCGCGCGCGCGGGGTCAGGGCGGCGGCAGGTCGGCGTAGAGGCGGTCCACGTCGAGTACGGCGCCCCCCTTCAGCCGAAGCGTTCCTACGGTGACGACCTGTCGCGTCCAGGCATCCGGACCTCTCGTCCACAGCTCGAGCTCGTTTCGCTGATGAGCTCATGGCGCTGATCGGCTTCGCGCTCGAACCGAAGATACTCGGCGAAGTCGACCGACCACCATGGCGGGTTGGCAGTCATGGTCAATAGCTAGCACGTGAGTCGTGCACGTGGACGCGCCGCGTTCGTCCCTCGACCATCGGCGCCTGCGCGCGCACGAGGCTGTGGCCGAGGTTGGCGAGCAGAACGTTTGCCGAGAAGATGCACGGCCCTGAGCCGGCTGCTCGATCGACGCGCGCGGCTGCAGCTGTCGTCCAACTGCCTATGGAGCGCGCCTGATCGCGCTCGATACGTTCTCTCGGCGGCAGCCTGCGAATCGCGGGCCGCTTGGTATTGGAGGGAACGTAATGGCTCGTGACAACAAGCAGCTTGGCCTCGGATTGGGAATCGTCGCGTGTATTGCCGTCTACGCGGCGTGTCAGAACAACGCCGCCGACGGCGACAAGCCGTCGACGGAGAACGGCACCGACGGCGGTGTGACGACCGACGGCTCGGTGAACGAGACGGACGGCGGCAAGGAGGGCGGACCCGGTGAGACCGGCAAGCCGATCTCGAGCTGCACGACGGCGACGCTCTGGGCCGGCAATCCCACCTACGACGCGGCGGATCCGAGCGAGCGGCCTGCCGACGGCACCGGCATCCTCGAGGATCCTCCGTTCCAGTGGGGCAGCCTAACGTTCGTCGGCAACATGCTCTACACGCGCGACACCGGCGAGATCTGGGTGGTCGACACGTCGGCCGCGAAGCCGGTCGAGCATCGCCTCATCGGCAAGAACGCCGGCAACGAGGTCACGATCAAGTTCGGCAAGTGCGCCGACGCGCGCCTCGGCGCCATTCAGGGGATCGCGGATCTTCCCGACGGATCGCTCGTCGCGCCCGATGCGTTCGCGAACTCGATCGTTCACATCAAGAACCCGACCGACCCGGCCAACTGCACCGTCGAGTCGTGGGCCGGCACGAACACGGACACGACCTTCTCGGGCACCAACTACCCGAACATCGGCGACGTCGACGGCCCCATCGGCACCTCGCGGATCGGCTACCCGACGGCGATCACCACGGACGGCGCGGGCACCGTGTTCTTCTATGACGGTGAAGCGAGGAAGTTCAAAAAGATCGCCAATGACGCGAACCACACCGTCACGACGATCGGCAAGATGCCGGACGATCTCGACATCTGTTACGGCATGGTCCACATCGGCAGCACCGTCTACGCGCTCGGGTACGGCGGCTCGACGACGAACGTCTACAAGATCGAAGGCACCACGTTCACGAAGGTCGCCGGCGGCAACATGAGCGCCTGGGAAGACCTCGGGACGTCGGCGCAGCTCGGAGGCATCACGACGGACGGCACGAACCTGATCGTCGCGGGGCAAGGCTTCATGTGGCTCGTCAGCACGACCGACGGCTCCATCAAGCACATCGCCGGCAGCGGCGAGCGCACCGACCTCGTGAAGGCGGGCTACGATCCGAAGGCGTCGCACCCGGCGATGGAGGTGACGCTGAAGCCGCAAGCCAGCGCGAGCTTCGCATCGGTCGGCTCCCCGGACTATCTCGGGTTCAAGGACGGAGCGGTGTACTACCGCGGCCATGGGCCGAGCACGGCGGCGTACGTCGAGAAGATCGACTGCAACTGAGCGATCACCGGCTCATCGCGTAAGCCTTGGCGGCGAGCTCCCCACGGGAGCTCACGCCGAGCTTGCGGAAGATGCTCGCGACCTGGTTCGCGGTCGTGCGCAGCGAGGTCCCGCGCTCCTTCGCGATGCCGGCGTTGTCGCGTCCGTCGAGTAGGAGCGCCGCGACCTCCTGCTCGGCGGCCGTGAGGGCGGCGAAGATCGGCGCGGGCGCGTTCGCGAGCAGCGGGTGGACGAAGAGCATCTGGCCGGGCGCGATCTCGTACGCGACGAGGCCGGGCGGCGGTTCGAGCGGAAGGCGACGCTTCACGCGCGGCTCACGACGGCTCGGTCGCGTGGAGCAGCTCACGGTACGCACGGATCAAGGCGAGGCGCGAGGTGACCCCGAGCTTCTTCGCCGCGCGCGCGAGGAGCACCGCGACTGTCCCCGTCGAGAGACCGAGGTCGTAGGCGATCAGCTTGTTCGAGTGGCCCATCGCCGCGCACGCGACGACCTGGCGTTCGCGCTCGGTGAGCTCCGGGCGTGCCCTGGTCGTGATCCGATTGTCCTGCGCGAGGAGGAAGCGCTTGCCGTCGTGATCGAACCAGTCGACGAGCGACCACTCTCCGCGCACCATCGCTCGCCACAGCGCGCTCGCCGCGTCCGGATCGACCCGTCGCATCTTTCCGCGCGCGCGATCGATCGACTTTGCCGCCGTCGCGAGCTCCCCGCGCGCCGCGATCGTCTCCGCCGTCCCGTGCTCGAGGCCGCCTGTCGGCGTCAGCACCGCGAGCGCGGACTCCGGGGTCGTGAGCGGGTGATTCAGCCGGAGGCGCGCGGCGGCGCCGAGGTGGGCGGCGAAGCGCGTCCACAACGTTCGCTCCCGGATTCGATGCCCGCGCGGGACGAGCGTCGTCATGAGGACGCCGCTGGTCGGCGTGATGTTGGCGCGCAGGGCGAGCGCGTCGTCGGCCTCGGCGCCCAGGGCTTGGACGCTCGCGCGGGCGAACTCCGGACCGAAGGCGCGCGAGAGGAGCGTGAACATGTCGCACTCGTAGGCGACGGGATGGGTCTCCACGGGCGCAGCATCGTGCTGGCGGCGATAGTGCTCGTACGTGAACGGGCGCTTGCCGATGCTCACCACGCTGCGAAGGTGAGCTCCCGTGTTCGGTCGAAGCTCGTAGATGAACGCCGACGTCGCGTCCGCGTCCTCGACGCCGAACGAAGGGGCGATCGTGCGGACGAGACGCTCGATCCAGGCGGCCTCGTCCGAAGAGCGATCGTAGGCGGCCTCGATGGCCGCGATCAGGTCGAGCGGTTTGCCCACGCGCAAACTATCCGCGCTCGGACATATGACGTCAACGCGGTGGTGCTCGTCATCCAGATGACCATGGACGAAGTGCGATGTGATCAGGGCGGCGGCAGGTCGGCATAGAGACGGTCGACGTCGAGTACGGCGCCTCCCTTCAACCGAAGCGTTCCAGTGGTGACGACCTGTCGCGTCCAGGCATCCGGCCCTCTCGTCCACAGCTCGAGCTCGCTTCGCTGGTGAGCGACGATCAGGTACTCCTCCAGCGTGCTCACCTGGAGGTAGTCCTCGAGCTTGACGCCGCGGTCCTTCTTCTCGGTGCTCTTGCTCGTCACCTCGACGAGAAGCGTCGGATGGATCCGTGTATCGGAATCGAGCGGGTGCACCTCATCGGTGCAGTAGACGGCCAGGTCGGGGTAATATCCGACCCATCCCTTGTTTGCGGCAAGCACCGCGAGACGCTGATCCGAGCGCTCCAGGACGCATGGCCCATCGCCGAGCGGCGCGCGGATCGCGTCGTGCAGCCGTCCGCAGAGCAGGTTGTGACGCCGTGTCGCGCCCGCCATCGCGACGATCTCGCCATCGATGAGCTCGTGGCGCTGATCGGCTTCGCGCTCGAACCGAAGATACTCGGCGAAGTCGACCGACCACCGTCGCGGGTTGGCAGTCATGCTCAAAAGCTAGCACGTGAGTCGTGCACGTGGATGCGCCGCGTTCGTCACTCGACCACCACGTCGCCTGTGCACGCACGACGCCGTGGCCGAGGTTGGCGAGGAGGTCGCATTTTTCCCGAGCATCGTCTTTCGAGGAACGCCGTGGGACATCCACGTACGACTCGAACGCGACGGGCGATGCGCGTCGCGCCATCCGTCGAGGACGACGCGTCCTTCGCGGTCGTCGTCGAGCTGCTTCTTTGCCAGGACCTATCCGAACCGATCGTTGCCGATCGAGCCTCGGTTGAACGTCGATGCGGGCATGGCGCACCGGTGCAATCGGATCCGCGGCGCGCCTCAGTCTTCGTTCATGCGCTCAATCGCGCGCAGCTCTTCGGCGGTCGGCTCGGGGCAGGGCGCGCTCTTGAACGATCCGTCAGACATGATCGCCACCTGCTCCAAGCAGGCCACCGAGCAGACCTCGTCGTCCCGATAGGTGTAGTCGAGCACGTAGAGGTGCCGGTCGCGCGGCGCGAGCGTTACGCTTGCCGCGCATTTGCCGTCAGGTACCTCGACGTTCTTCAGCACGGTGCGGTACCGAAGGTCCGATCGATAGCGCGTGACGGTTCGCGTACAGGTGCGGTACGAGGTTCCGCTCCCACAGCTATACGACTCGGTCGTCGTGTATGGCACTTGCTGCGTGTAGCTCTCTTGAACGGAGCGCGTCTCCCAATGAGAGAAACCGCCACCAATGACGAGCTTCGCTGGCGTCGGGTGCACGAGGATGGCGCTTGCCCGCGGCGCTTCGGCAAGCTCCACGGGCGCGGTCGCGGACTCCGCACGATGGCCGTTCACCAACGCGTGCTCGTTGAGCTGCGTCCCTGCCGATTTCTCGAACACGCGACGGATCTTCACCGTGGCGTGGGGCTGGCTCGCGGTCGGTGGGCGATAGATCGGAGTGCAACCGCACGCGATACACGCGAGCATCGCGACCGTCGCGGCGCGCGGCCAGGTGGACGCCATCATTCCGGGCAACCTTCCCCGCACGCGCGGCTCTGCGCGTCGCACGCTTGGATGCCATCCGGGGTCGTGGCGCGCAGCACGCAGGCATCCTTGTCGCGCGCGCATGCCTGAAAGCACGTCATGCGCGCGGGATTTCGAGGTCGGGGCTCGATGCATGCGAAGAGGAGCGACGCCGTCGCCAGCACTGCGAGCACGCCGGCGCTGCCGCGGCGCCGAACGATTCGAAGCATGGGTTCGGCGCTCTATCGTGCGCAGAAGCTCCGCGCAAGCGCGGCGCGCGGCGGATCGTCGGCGACAGGTTCGGCTTCGCGCCCTCGTTCGCGAGGAAGGGACGGTGACGGTCTATCGATCGACCACGAATTCCGTCGTGACGGCGGGAAACTCCGTGGGCGGGATTGGCTCGTCCGCGGCGGTGACGGCGTAGTAGCGGCTTCCAGGGTCGGCCGGCACCGGAGTGCAGGAGCCGCTTTCGTCGAGCCAGTAGTACGTCGTCTGGTTCAGGGGCGACGAGGCGGGCCAGCGGTATGCCTCGTAGACGTAGGGGTAGGCGTACGCGTCGCGCGTGGCGACCACGTAGAGCGTGGGATCGCCTTCGCAAGGCATCGTCCAGTACTCGAACTTCAGGACCTTCTGCGTGCAGGCTTCGTCGGCGTGGTAGCGATTGTCATACGCCGTCGCGACGCTCGGCAGGCAACGGTACTCGCCGTCCGCAGCCAGCTTGGGCTCACACGAAACCCCGTAGTCTCGGAGGTACGCACGCGCCTTTCGCTCGGTGTGCTCGAGTCCGTCCGGCGACGAATTCTTCCGGGCGCGAAACTCGATCTTCGTTCCGTGGATCGCCAGCGCGTCGCTCCGAACGTCGCTCCTGGTCGCCTCGGGACTCTCGGAAGCAGGCAGCTCGACGAAGGAGTCCTTCGTGTACGTTTCCGTTCCTGGATACGGCATGAGCGAGCACGAGCCCCCGGTCTCCAGGTAGACGGTCGGGACGACCGGCTTCGTCGGAGCGCCGACGACGCGGACGGCGCGACATTGCGGATCGGCATGGTCGCCCACGAACTGAAGCGCGTTGGTGCTGGGCGGCCGCGATGCTCCGCATCGGGCGCTCGGCAACGAGCCGAGGTTCACGAGAGCCTCGGTGCACGCAGAGTCGACGAACCCGGACGACTCCGAAGCCCATCGAGATGCCGGCAAGAAATGAAACTTGCCATCCTGGCCCCGGTAAAAGCCACCTTCGACATCGCGATCGAGATCGACCACGACGGGTTCTTTGTACTCGAACGAACCGTCCGGCCCGACGAGCTTGTCCGTGAATAGGGCCAATCGACCTCCGCTGCGCTCCGTCGGCAAGTCGGACTTCATGCTGATTCGCTCGAATTCGCCCATCGCGGAGGGCTCAATCGGCGTTGGAATTTCGTGGATCATCACTCCAGAGCGAGGACTACATCGCCCATCGTAGAGCTCATAGACGGTTCCCTTGATCGGCATGTGCTCCTTGAGTCCGACGCTCGAGGAACATGGCTCGCCCCACAGCAGATAGTGCTCCGGCCTCGGATTTCCACTTTCGAAGAGAACCGGATCGGTACACGACGCGTCGCGAAACCCTTGCTGGACCCACACGACATCGGTCGGAAGGCACGCCCAGCGGTCCGCCCCAACGGACCCGACCATGCATCGACGGTTCTGGTGAGTATCGAAGAACACTCCCGTGAACGTCCGTCGCCGGGAGCCATCCTCGTACGTCTCTTCAGCGTACTCCGGCCGAAAGCGAGTGCCGCCGCCTTCGGTGGTCGATGGAGGAAGCGGCGGCAGAGCGGCGTCCTCCTCCTGCGGAGGCTTTGGCTTTCGCGCATCCACCGCTGCATCGGGCTCGTCGGGCGCATTCCGATCCGCGCCGGGGTCCTCACCGCAGTGGGTGAGCGAGAAGAGGAGAAGGGTTCCGAGGCCAAGTGCGCCGCCGAAGCGACGAAACGTGATGAACGAGCTCAAGATTAGCCATCATAGCCCGAGACGGACGAGCGGGGGTCGAACGTAGCGACCTTGTCGTCTCACGAGTCCCCAGACGGAGCGGCGTGTCATGACCGAGTGGATCTACCTGTTGACGAAGCACGACGACTATCCGGACCCGCTACAGGAGCTCGCAGCGCTCGTCGCGCTGGACGAGAGCGGCGCGCCGACGTACCTGAAGTTGCCGAACGGAGCGCGGCCGGCCGGCAAGACCGCGGAGGCGGGGGACGTGTTCTACCTGTGCACGCGGTCGACGCATTCGGGCCTGCGCGTGCATGCGGAAGCCACGGTGAAGGCGGCCGCCGAAGAGCGGTCGACTCCGCAGTCGGTCATCGGAGTGTACGGCCACACGGAGCGACACTGGTTTCTGCCGCTCGAGCGCGTCGTCGGCGTAGTAGAGAAATGCGCGCCGCTGACGGAAGAAGAAGAGAACACGTTCTCCGAGGGACAGGCGTCGGTCAAAAAGCTCGGTGTCCCGACGCGTCGAGCGCCCAGGACGATCGTCGTGTCGACGAGGGACGTCACGCCCGCGTTTGCGCCTGCGCGGCTCTCGGATCTCGATTGTCCTCCGTTCCGGAGCATCGGCCTCGATCCGACCGCAGGTACATGGGAGTCGCGAATGACGACCGGCAAGAAAGCGATGCCGTCCGTCGTGCTCGCGTGGACGGCCGATCGAGCGATCGTCTTCGAAGGCCGTGCGGACCACAGAACCAACAGCGAGTTCTGGGAGCGGGCGCGGGAGACAGAGTGCTCGGTCGCATGTATCGACGGTCCGTGCGACACGAATGGGCTGCGCATCTTGCCGGACTGGCGTGGCTGGGACGAGACGGCACGTGGCGCCGCCCGCGACGGCGAGGTGGAGCTCACGCGAGCCGGGGTCGGCCTCTTCTGGACGACGTATGCGACCATCACGCGCTTTCGGGGGGCGCGCGAATGGATTGCGCGCTCGCTACGTCTCTTCGACGAGGGACCTGCCGCGGGCGTCGACGCCATCGAGACGCATCCGCATGGTGCATTCACGTTTCTCTGGCGAGGCGCCGCTCTCGACGTACCGCTCGCGAAGAAGAGCACGGACGCCGGACGAGCGGCGCGGCTCGCCATGCTTCGCGCGTTCGTCCCGACGCTCGACGAGGCGGCCCTGCCGACTCACGACTGCGTCGATGCCGCCGTCGCCGCCCTCGTCGGGATCTTCCACCGGCTCGGGCTCACACGCTCGTTCGGGACGTCGGCCGGCGGAGGACGCATCTGGATGCCCTCGGATCGCGTCCGACTCGTCGTGAGCGCGTGAGGTTCGGACCGCGCGCGAGGTGGAGCGATACCTGAAGACCGTGATGAACGATCCGGGCAGCTACGAGCACATCCAGTCCACGGTGCCCGTCGGCGAGGGCGACTATTGGACCGTCGTGTCATCCTTCCGCGGCAAGAACGCATTCGGCGCGCTCATCATCAACACGAAGAAGTTCTACATCCAGCAGGGGCAGGTCGTGAAGGTCGCGGACGTCGGCGGGTAGCGAATGCGGTCCGCGTCGTCGCGCTCCGGATCGTCAACGCACGCGCGACGCTTCGAGCTCCGCGATCCGCTCCTCGGCCTCTCGGAGACGAGCCTCGGCCTCGCGGCGAGCTTCCGACTCGCGCAGGCGAGCCTCTTTCTCGGTCAGAAAGAGATCGGCTCCCTCGGGGTCGCGGGCGAGGCGAACGCAGGCCGGAACATCGTCGACAGGAGCAACGACGAGGTGGGCGTCGAGCGTCACACACGGCGTGGCTTCGTTCGTCACCGTGCGCTCGACGAGGTCGCCATCGATCCGATCCCAGACGCGGAGGCGCGAGCCTGGCTCGCCATCGGCGTGAAAGACGACGAGCTCGCTGACGCCGAGGGCGCGGTAGCGTTCGAGCTTCTCCTCGAACGTCCAGCGTTCGGGCGAGTCGCTCGGCGAGAGGATCTCGAATGCGAGCTCGGGTGCGCCACGCTCCCAGGTCTTCCAGGAGTCGAAGGCGTGCTGCGGGATCCCGAGCTTCACCGCACCGTCGGGCGCGAGCTTGCGCTCGGGGTCGCTTGCGTCGAAGTAGACGAAGGCATCGCACGAGACGGTGTGCTCGTCGCCAGCGGCGGCGCGCAAGATCTCGTAGAGGGCCTTGCACATGAGATAGTGACGGCCGCTCTGGCCCATGCGCTCGCCCTCCGGCTCGCTCTCGGGGAAGTGGAGCGGCACGACGGGCCGGACATGCTGGAGCGAGCGAGCACGCAGCGAGGTCACGGTCGGGAGCATAGCGCGGGACGTTCGTGCAGCCATGCGGCCGCTCGAGCACGAGGCGAGCCGAGAGCGCCGCCGTGACGTTCCGAGAGCTTGCGTCCGCACATCGCTGGCCCGGGCCAGATCGGGCCGGCAACGGGGCCGGCGAGCTCGGTGCCAGACGTGAGGGTATGGGCGTCGTGGCTTGTTTCCTAGTTCACTCAACTAGGAAACAAGCAAACAAGCTGGCGTCCGGACACCGCAACTACAGACCTCCGATCCGTCGCGTCCGGGCATTGTTTCGATTCGGTCCTGAGAGGGCGATCGGCGTGTGTGAGCGCACCGGCGTCGCGCGGCGTCACGGAACGCCGGGAACCACGCGTGACGTGACCGAGACCGGTCATCGCTCAGCCGCGAACGGAGGGCGAGGGGTGCGCGGGTGGCGTCAGCGCGTCCAGAGGACGGAGAGATCGAGCTCGAACGCGTCGAACGGTTCGACACGGACCTTCGCCGCGTCCGACCAGGTGCCCAAGCGCACCCACCGACCGCGCTCGAGCCGGTACGCCTCGAGTGTGAACGCATCGGGATCCACGAGCCAGGCGTGGCCCACGGACCAGGCCGCGTAGGTGTCGAGCTTGTCCCCCCGATCGAACGCAGCGGTCGATGGGCTCAAGATTTCACAGACCCAATCGGGGGCGAGCGTGACGTGCGCGGATCGCGGGATGTCGGGGAGGCGATCTCGACGCCATCCGCCCAGGTCAGGTGCAACGGATTCACCGGCGATGCGCACCTCGGGCTCCGCGAGGATGATCCATCCGCCGGGCCCACCACGTCCGCGGTGAAAGGGCGGCCGCAGCTCCTCGGAGAGAGCAGACTCGGCCTCTTGATGCGGAACCGATGGCCGTGGCGGAACGAAGATGACGCCCTCGACGAGGTGGGCCTTCGTTCCTTCGGGCAGCGCGTCGAGGTCGGCATACGTTGCCTTCCTTTTTGGCGCGTCGGCCATGGGCCAAACGTAGCATGCGGTCCTCGGCGTGCGACGAGGCTCGCTACCGCCGCCTGAGCACTCGCTCAGTCACGTCTATCGAGGGCCACCACTTCGGCGTGCGGCCGAGTGCAGGTTGGCGACGATGATGAGCGCCCAAGGAAGAGCTTCGCACCTCACCCCGCGGGGTGATGCCCAAGCCCAGAGACTTGTGATGAAGTGGCCGGTTCATCTTCGCGTGTTTCGGCGCGGCGTGTCGGACAGCGGGAGGCCCCCTGTGTGGAGGGAAGGGTAGGCGTGACGGAACCTCATCGATCGAATCGGCTCGAAGCGCTCGCCGACGCGCTCGCTGCGGTCGTCGAGACGCCGCTCTCTTCGCCGTTTGCCAAGGAAACGATCCTCGTGCCGTCGCGTGCGCTCGGGGCCTGGCTCTCGACCGAGCTCGCAAAGCGGCACGGAGTGTGGGCGAACGCAGATTTCAAGACGCCGCGCGCGTGGCTCGGCGCGCTGACGGGCGGGGACGATGGCGCCACCGATCCATTCCAGCCCGAAGCGCTCGCGTGGAGCATCGCCGCGCTCCTCCCAAAGCATCTCGAGGACATCGCGTTCGCGGAGGTTCGGCGCTACCTCTCCGACGACAAAGACGGCACGAAACGCCTCGCGCTCGCGGAGCGCATTGCGCGCCTGTTCGATCGGTACATCCTCCATCGACCGGAGCTCGTCGCGTCGTGGCAGCGAGGCGAGGGCGCGCACTGGCAGGCGAAGCTCTTCCGTTCGCTTGTTGTGAAGCATGGCGAGACGCACATGGCCGCGCGCGTCGATCGCCTCGTCGCGAAGTTGAAGAGCGGCGCGTGCGAAGGCCTTCCCGAGCGCCTGTCGGTGTTCGCTGTCGGCCAGCAACCCTCCGTCGTGAAGCGAGCGCTCGACGCCGTCGCGGCGATCGTCCCGGTCCACACCTTCGAGGTCGAGCTCGGAACCGCCGTCGCTGGTGAGCACACGATCCTCGCGCACGTGCAGCGTGGTTGTTCGATCGACGCCGCAGTCTCCGCCGAACGCCGTGCTCTCGATCCCGCTGATCGCTCCGTCTCCGTCCACGCGTGCCATAGCGCGATGCGCGAATGCGAGGTGCTTCGCGATCAGATCCTCGCCGCCCTCCAGGCGGACCCGTCGCTCGAGCCGCGAGACATCCGCGTCCTCTGTCCCGACCTCGAGAGCTACGCCGTCGCGATTGATGCAGTGTTCGGCGTCGATCCGAAGGACTCGCAGCACCTCCCGTATCGCATCGCCGATCGCCCGGCCGGCGCCGCGCTGCCAGTCGTCGAGGCGCTCCTCGCGCTCATCGACACGGCCGCCTCGCGCATGACGGCGCCCGCCGTCCTCGATCTTCTCTATCGCGAGCCGATCCGCGCGCGCTTCGGCCTGAGCGAATCGGACATCGAGACGGTCCGCGGATGGATCGTCGACTCCGGCATCCGCTGGGCGGCCGACGAAGAGCACCGCGCCGAGGTCGGTCAGCCCGCGTTTCGCCAGAACACGTGGGCGTTCGGCATCGACCGCTTGCTCCTCGGCTACGCCATGGGCGCGGACGGCGACGCGACCTACGAGGGCGTCCTCCCGACCGACGACATAGACGGCTCGTCCGGCAGCATCCTCGGTGCGCTCTCGTCGTTCTCGGAGAACCTCTTCGCGCTCCGGCGCGAGCTGCTCGGCGTTGCATCGCTCGATGTCTGGCGCCGCCGCCTGGCGAGCGCGCTCGAGACGTACCTCGCATCGGGCCGCACGATGGAGTTCCAGCATCAGATCGTCCGCACCGCGCTCGACGCGATCGTCGCGCGCGCTGCCGCGGCCGGCTTCGCCGAAGAGGTGCCGCTCGCCGTCGTTCGGGATGCGCTAGCGGCAGACCTCGGCGAGCGCGGAGGCGGCTTCGATCTCGGCGTTGGCGCGATCACGTTCGCGTCGCTCGCGCCCGGCCGATGCGTGCCCGCGCGCGTCGTCGCGCTCCTCGGAATGAACGACGGCGCGTTCCCGCGCGCGATGCGGCCGCTCGGCTTCGACCTGATGGCCGAGGATCCGCGACCGGACGATCCGTCACCCCGCGACGAGGACCGCCGCATCTTCCAGGAGGCGCTCCTCGCCGCGCGCGAGCAGCTCGTCGTCACATTCGTCGGCCGAAGCATCAAGAACGACGCCGAGCGTCCGCCGTCGGTCGTCGTCAGCGAGATGCTCGACGCGATCGACGCGGGCTTCTCCTGGCACGGGACCAAGCCGGCGAGCGAGCACATCGTCGTGCCGCACGCGCTGCATGCGTTCAGCCCGAGGTACTTCCGCACGGACGCCGACGGACGACTCTTCAGCCATGCGATCGCGGCCGCCGAAGCTGCGAAGGTGATGGGCGCGCCGCGCCAGCCAACGCCGTGGTTCGTCGGTGCAGCGGTCCCGCCGCCGCCGGGGGAAGACGAAGGTCGGCCCGTCACCATCGACGAGCTGTGCGCGTTCTTCGCCCATCCCGTCGAGGCGTTCGTGAAGCGGCGCGTCGGCGCGTACGTTCCCCGAGACGTTCCGCCGCTCGATGATCGCGAGCCCTTCGCGCTCGACGGCCTCCAGCGCTGGGCGGTCCAGACGCCCCTCGTCGCCCGCGCGCGCGGAGGCGAGGACCTCCGCGAGATCCCGCCCGCGCTCGCCGGCTCCGGGGAGCTGCCGCTCGGCACGGTCGGCGAGGTGCTCTACGAGGAGCTCCACCCCGGCCCCGGCAAGATGGGAGCGCTCGTTCGCGACCTGCTCGGACCCAACGCTCCGGCGCCGCTCGAGATCGACGTCGCTCTCGAGGGCCTCGACGGCGGCGCGCGCGTCCTCGGCTGGCTCCGGTCCGTCGGCCCGAAGGCGCAGGTCCTCCATCGCTTCTCGTGGGCGCGCGGGAAGCACGAGCTCGACGCGTGGATCCGCCACCTCGCGATGCTCGCCGCCGGCGTCCGTCGCGAGACCTTCATGATCTCGAAGGGGCTCGACGAACCGGAAGTGCACCGCTTCACGAAGGTCCCGCGGCCGAAGGAACATCTCGCCGATCTCGTCGCCCTCTATCGTCTCGGCCAGCGCATGCCGCTGCCGCTCTTCCCCGATCCGGCGAGCGAGTACGCCTTGAAGATCGGGAAGGGGAAGAGCCCCGAGCAGGCGCTCATCGCCGCGAAGGGCACCTACGAAAAAGGCTATGACGGGCCGAAGAACCCGTACGTGGTGAAGGTCTACGGCGAGCGCGATCCGCTGCACCCGACGTTCCGCCTCTTCCACGCCGACGACACGAGCCCGCCGAGCTTCGCTGACGTCGCCGTGCGCGTGTTCGGTCCGCTGCTCCAGCACCTCGAGCGCGTCGAGGACCTCGCGGCCGTGAAGGAGGCGTCATGACGAGCCTCCGCTCCTCGGCTCCGCCGCGCTCGCGCCGGTCCGTGCGGCCCGTCGAGGCAAAGCTCGGAGGCACCGCCCTCGTCGAGGCGAGCGCGGGGACGGGCAAGACGTTCACGATCACGACGCTCTTCCTCCGCCTCGTCGTGGAGGAGGGCCTCTCGGTCCAGCAGATCGTCGTCGTCACGTTCACCGAGGCCGCGACCGCCGAGCTCCGCGCGCGCATCCGCCGGCGTCTCCGTGAGGCGCTCGTCGCCTTCGACGATCCCACGCGCGCGAGCGATCCCGATCTCCGCGCGATCGTCGAGCGGACGCGAGATCGGGAAGAGGGCAGGCGTCGCGTCGCAGAGGCGATGTCCGCGCTGGACCAGGCCGCCATCTCGACGATCCACGCGTTCTGCCTCCGGGCGCTGCAAGAACGGGCGTTCGAGAGCGGCGCCCGCTTCGGCCTCGAGCTCCTGGCGGACACGTCGGAGCTCGCGCGCGAGATCGCCGAGGACTACTGGTCGAGCCGGATGGTCCCGATGGAGTCGGACCTGTACCGGATCGCGTTTGAGAAGTTCTCCCTCGAGACTGCACGGGCGCTCGTCGAGGTGTTCGCGCGCCGCCCGGCAGATATGCCGATCGTGCCCGCGCGGCCCACCACCGATCCCGAAGCGCTCCGCCCCGAGCTCGCGAAGGCCTACGCCGCGGCGCGGCGGACATGGCGCGCACACGGCGAGAGCGTCCGCGAGCTGCTGCTCGAAAGCGACGCGCTCAAACGGAACAAGGAGAGCGGCTACACCGAGGAGAACGTCACGCGGTGGTGCAGCGAGCTCGATGAGCTGTTCGCGTCGGACGAGCCGCGCTTCTGCTGTGTGGACGCTCTCGACGCGCTGTCGGCGGGCACGATCGCGGAGCGTACGAAGCAGAGGAAGACTCCGCCCGGGCACGCGTTCTTCCGCCAGGCGCAGGCGCTCTTCGAGCTCTCGAACCGCGTCGCCACCGATCTCGTCCTCACGCTGAAGCGCGATCTCGCCGACTACGTCCGTCGCGAGATGGCCTCACGCAAGGCCGCACGCGGTGTGCAAGGCTTCGAGGACCTCCTCTTCTCGCTCGACCGCGCGCTCGCGGGCGCGGGCGGCAACGAGCTCGCGCGCGCGCTTCGCGGCCAGTACAAGGCGGCGCTCATCGACGAGTTCCAGGATACCGATCCGGTCCAGTTCAGGATCTTCCGGCGCGTCTTCCACGACGAGCGAACGCCGCTCCTGTTCGTCGGCGATCCGAAGCAGTCGATCTACGCCTTCCGCGGCGCCGACGTGTTCTCGTACTTCCAGGCCGCGAAGGACGCGCGTGGGGCGCCGTACACGCTCGACACGAATCACAGGTCGGATCCGTCGCTCGTCCGCGCCGTGAACACGATCTTCGCGGGCGCAGACAAGCCGTTCGAGTTCGACGAGATCGCCTTCCATCCCGTCCAGGCGCGGGCGAAGTCGGATCGGATCACGTTCCCCGATGCGAAGAAGTCCGGCGCCTTCGAGATCCTCTTCCTCGCGCGAGGGGCCGGACAGGACAAGCCGCACGGGAAAGGTCAGCTTCGCGACGAGCTCCCCGGGCTGATCGCCACGGAGATCGCGCGTTTCATCTGGTCCGGCGCTCACATCGAAGGAAGGCCGGTGCGCGCGGGCGACGTCGCGGTGCTCACGCGATCGAACGCTCAGGCCGCGCAGGTCCAGGAGGCGCTCCGGAGGCTCGAGATCCCGACCGTGCTCGAGAGCGAGGCGAGCGTCTTCGAGTCGTACGAGGCCGGCGAGCTCGAGCAAGTGCTGCAAGCGGTCCTCGAGCCGACGCGAACCCCGGTGCTGCGCTCGGCGCTCGCGACGTCGATCGCGGGCCTCTCCGCCGAGCGCATCGTCGCGCTCGAGGCCGACGAGCGAGGCTGGCAAGAGTGGTCGGAGCGCTTCCGCTCGATCCAGGACGTGTGGGCGACGCGGGGCTTCATGCCGGCGTACCGGCGGCTCCTTCGCGAGCTCGGCACGGAGCCGCGCCTCCTTTCCTATGTCGACGGCGAGCGGCGCGTGACGAACCTCCTGCATCTCGGCGATCTGCTGCACGCGGCCGCGCGCCGGGAGCGCCTCGGCCTGAGCGGGATCGTGCGCTGGCTCGGAGCGATGCGCGCCACGCCGCATGCGAAGGGCCATCTCGAGGGCGAGGCCGCCGAGCTCCGCCTCGAGAGCGACGCGCGCGCGGTGAAGCTCCTCACGATCCACAAGAGCAAGGGCCTCGAATATCCGGTCGTCTATTGCCCGTTCCTCTGGGACGCGTCGGTCAGGCCCGAAGAGACGTGCCTCGCGTTCCACGATCCGAACGACGAGCATCGGCTCAAGCTCCACATCGCGCCGAAGGACGCGGACCCGGGTATCACGAAGGCCGCCGAGCGCGAGTCGCGCGCGGAGATGCAGCGCCTCCTCTACGTGGCGCTCACGCGGGCGAAGCATCGCTGCTCGATCGTGTGGGGCGCGATCAACGGCGCGGACACCTCGTGCCTCGCGTACACGCTCCATCCGCAGCGTGAGACGTTGAAGGACCTCTCGGACAAGGAGCTCCGCGCCGATCTCCGCCGGCTCGAGAAGGCGTCGGAGGGCGCGATTGTCGTGCGGGACCTCGGCGGCGGGATCGCTGGAGTGCCGGAATTCGAAACCATGCTGTTGGAGCAGCGCCCGAGCGGCGAGCTGAACGAGCTGAGAGCGCGGAGCTACGAGCGGAAAGTCGATCGCTGGTGGCGCATCGGCAGCTTCTCGGCGATGACGTCCGGGGCGACCTCCGCGCACGGCAGCGCTCGCCCAGCGGCGGCGGACGACGTCGCGAGCGGGCCCGCCGCCGAGGGCCACGATCGCGACGAGGTCGACGAGCCCGAGCCCGTAGCGGCAGCGGACGCGGCGCTCGAAGGCGAAGCCAAAGGCGAGGGCGGCGCAGTCGCCGTTGCCGGTGCCATCTCGGGCGCCAGCTCCTCCGATGGGCTCCTCGGTTCGACCTCGGGCGCGGCGGAGGAAGCGCGCGTCGTTCTCCACGCGTTTCCGCGCGGAGCAAAGGCAGGAACGCTCCTTCACGCGATCCTCGAGGACCACGACTTCACGAGCCGGGAGCCGGCGTCGCTCTCGGCGCTCGTCCGCGAGAAGCTCGCGGCGTTCGGCTACGAGGGGCGGGGACTCGAGGACACGCTCGTCCAGGGCATCGATGCGATGCTGGACACGCCGCTCGGCATCGGCGCGCGCCTCAGGGACATCCCGCGCGCGCGGCGCGTCGACGAGCTCGAGTTCGTGCTTCCAGTCACGCACACGCACGAGCCGCGCTCGCAGGTGACGGCGAAGGCGATCGCCGAGGTGCTCGCGAAGCACCGGACGGACGCGGTGCCCGCCGCCTACGTCGAGCAGGTCGCGAGACTCGGCTTCGTCCCGCTCCGCGGCTTCCTCCGCGGATTCGTCGACCTCGTCTTCGAGCACGACGGGCGCTTCTACGTCGTCGACTACAAGTCGAACCACCTCGGCGCGACGGCGAGCGCGTACGCGCCGGAGCGGCTCACGCTCGCGATGAGCCACGCGAGCTACTTCCTCCAGTACCACCTCTACACGGTGGCGGTGCATCGCTGGCTCGCGCGGCGGATGCGCGGCTACGACTACGATCGCGCGTTCGGCGGCGTCCTCTATCTCTTCGCGCGAGGGATGCATGCGTCGCATCCGGCGGGGACGGGGATCTTCGCCGACCGGCCGAAACGCGAGCTCGTCGAGGCACTCTCGGAGGTGCTCGATCATGGCTGACATGGCGGACGTCTTCGGCGCGCTCCGGGCGGCCCGCGAGCTCGCGGCGATCGACGAGCAGCTCGCGCGCGGCGTCGTGCGAATGGCGGGCGAGAGCAAGCCCGAGGTCCTGCTCGCCGCGGCGCTCGCGAGCAGGGCGGTCCGGCACGGGCACGTGTGCCTGGACCTCGCGCGCGTGGCGAAGCCGGAGGCCGGCGGCTCGACGC
>JAEXCN010000332.1 GCA_023402175.1 Pseudomonadota bacterium
GGCCGCTCGGCCCCGGCTTCCAGCTCGCGCCGTCCCACTCGAACGTGTCGCCGAGGGACGTCCTCGAGTCGCTCGAACGGCCGCCGAAGACGACCGTGACCCTGCGAACGCTGTCGTAGGCCGCGCATGCGCCGACACGCGGCGTAGGGGCGAGCGTCGTGGGCTGCTCGGTCCAGGTACTTCCGTCGTATTCCCAGACGTCGTTCCGGATCGCGTCGCCACTGCCTCCGAAGAGGACGATGCGTGCGCGATCGGAGTCGTACACCATCGCGTGCCCGAGCCGAGCGGGCGGCGAGCGCGGCAAGGTTCGCTTCGTGAAGCCGGAGGAGGCGCTCCATTCCCACGTCTCGTCGACCGTCTTTTTCGTGGTCGATCGATAGCCACCGAACGTCACGAGGACCTTCCGAGCGCTGTCGTACGCGACACCCGTTGCGTATGAAGGCGGGGGCCCGCTGCTCGCCAGGGCGGGCGTCCACTGCTGGCCGCCGTTCCACTCGAGCGGAGTGGATGGCGAGTCCGGTCCGCCAAAGAGCATGACGAGCTTGCGATCGCCGTCATAGACGAGGCCCGGCGCCCGCTGAGGCGAGAGTCCGTTGCTCGAGATGCGCGACCACTTCGTTCCGTCCCACTCCCAGGCGTCGGCCTTCGCCGTGTTCACGTCCGCGCCGCCGACGAGGATGGTCGTCTTGCGGGTCTCGTCGTACGCCATGCGTACGCTGTGCCGTGCCGAAGGGCCGGCGACGTCGACTCGTCTCCACTGGCGGGCGCGCGGCGCCGGCTGGCCCGCGTCGTCGCCGACCGAGCCGTCACCGCTCGGAGCGGTCGCCGCTTCGCTGCCGCCGTCGCCGCCACCACCACCACCACCACCGTCGATCGGCATCCCGCCCGACGAGAGCCCGTCGAGCGACGTCAGAGCGGAGCATCCCGCCGTGGCGACGAGCACGAAGAGCGCACCATGCACGCGGCGTCGGCGTCCGTCCTTCATCGACCACCCCTAATCGCTCGACGATAGCGCAACTGCGGTCCTCGTCACTCCTCGCGCATCGCGTTGTGGATGATGCGCGAAGCTCGGGTGGGGGATGCCCATGGACACACCATCGTCCTCGTCGCGGCGACGTCTCGTCAACAATGCGCCGTGCTATGAGAGCGAAATGGCGACCTGCCCGATCTGCAACGCCACGGTCAAACCTCGCGCCGAGAACCCGAGCTTTCCGTTCTGCACCTCGCGCTGCAAGACGATCGACCTCGGGAAGTGGGTGAACGAGGAGTACCGCATCCCCGTTCAGGGCGACGAGCTCGAGGACGATCCTGACGGCGGAGCTTCCGACGGCTCGTCCGATGGCGCCTCGAAACCCAGCAAGGATATGCGACACTGACCGCGATGCGCCGTCTCGACGGTTTCTTTGCGGCTTGTTCGATCCTGGTCCCGGTCTCGCTCATCACGCTGACGTCCTCATCGGCATCGGCTCAGGACCTCGCGCCACCTCCGCCGATGAGCCCGACGACGCCCGGATCTCCCGTGGCGCCGGGCTCGACGGACCAGCAGCAAGTCGAGACGACGCGGAAGCTCGACGAGGCCGAGCAGAAGGACAGCGGCCGCAACTTCGAGCTCTTCTGGCTCGATGGCTCCATCGGCGGCTCGTACATCAACATGGCGCAGTTCTCGTCGGAGAGCTTCCAGATCGAGAAGACGAGCGCGGGCGGTCCGGCGTTCTCCGTCGGAGCGGGCGTTCGCTTCGTGATCCTCGTGCTCGGAGCGCGGCTCCGGCACGACGCGCTGTCCACGTTCAACATGTGGCAGATGAACGCGGAGGCCGGGCTCAAGATCCCGGTGAGCTCGTTCGACATCCTCTTCGGGCTGCACGGCGGTTATTCGTTCGTCGGCCGTCTCGGAGACGCCGGGGTCGCGACCAACACGGACACGCCCGTGAGCACCGATGCCGTCTCGATCCGCGGCTTCAACGCCGGCGTCGACGTCGCGTTCGACTACTACGTCTCGCCGCTCTTCTCGGTCGGCGCCGGCATCCTCGGCGACTTCTTGTTCCTGAATCGCCCGGCGGTCGCCAAGCCCGCCGGCCTCACGCCCGACCAGGCCGCGGCGCTCCAGAACGATCCCATCTACCAGAAGTCCGGAACGAGCGCCGGCTTGCAGCTCGCGGGTGGTCTCCGCCTCGGCCTGCACTTCGGTCTCTGACCGCACGTCCCCATGACCCCGGGGGAGGAGCTCGCGCAGTATCTCGGCGCGCGACCAGGCCCGGTGGACGGCACGAAGATCGTGCCGATGCTGTGCGAGCGCGAAGAAGCGGGCTCGAAGGTCCTCACGCGCAAAGGATGGCTCTTCGAGCTGAAGCTCGACGGCGTTCGCATCATCGCCGACAAGAAGGACGCGAAGGTTTCGCTCTCGTATCGGAAGCTCCGCGATGCGACCGACAGCTACGCCGAGATCGCGGACGCAGTTCGCTCTTTGCCGGAGACGCACGTCGTCCTCGACGGCGAGATCGTCGCCTTCGACGAGCAGGGGAGACCGGACTTCCAGCGCCTCGGGCATCGCATCCAGGCGGGCATGGGCAAACGCCCGGTGCGCTCTGCGGCGGTCGTGCCCGTCGTCTACGTCGTCTTCGACGTGCTCGCGGTCGGACCCTACGACCTGCGCGCCTTTCCGCTCGAAGCGCGGAAGGAGATCCTCGCGCGCATCATCCCGGCTGAAGGCGCTGCGAACGGTCTCATCCGACGGCATCCGACGTTCGACAGCGGGGTCGATCTGTTTCGGCTCTGCCAGGAGCATCGGCTCGAAGGCGTCGTCGCGAAGAAGCTCGGCTCGACGTACAAG
>JAEXCN010000431.1 GCA_023402175.1 Pseudomonadota bacterium
TGGCTGCAGCCGCTCGTCACTCGCCGACCAGCGCGTCGACGCGGCGCGTGTGGCTCGAGCCGGGGAACCGTTCCTTGAAGCGGGCCGCCCGCGCCTTCGCTTCACCAACTCGACCTGCCTTCACGAGCGCCTCGATCGCGATCACCTCGCGTTCCTGCACGAGCATGCCTCGCGGAAACCTCCGCGCGTGATCGTCGGCAAGGGCGAGCGCCTCGGCAGGCCTCGAACGCAAGGCGTCCTGCGCGCGTTCGAGCAAACGAACTTCGACCGCTGGCCCTTCGGCGACTGCAGACGCCGCGGGACGTCCCGCGACCGACGACGTCGGCGCGGGTGGAGGAGGGGCAGCGCTCGAAGGATCCTGCGGGGGCTCCGTGAGCCGGAAGACCGTCGACGCGCCCGGGCTCGTGTCGGCGCTCGACGACGGCATCGCGACGATTCCCACCGGCGTCCTCGGCGGGGCATCGGATGTCGACGTGGCGACGATCGCCGTCGACGCCGCTGCGGTCGCGACGACGACGGCGGCGCCTCCGATCTTCATCGCGACGCCGGTCTTCACCGCCGCCGCCGCCGCCGCCGAGCCCGCGCCGCTCACGCCTCCAGCGCCGGAAGCGCCCGCCGCTCCCGCGCTCGTGCCGGCGCCGCCGACTATCCCGATCTTCGCCGCGAGCGCCCCGAGCTGCGCGGCATCCGGGATCTCGCTCTTGCCGGCGGAGAGCAACTTCGCGAGATCGCCTTCGCCGCCCTCGAGGAGACGTTTCGGATCGCTCATGCGACGTCTCCTTCGTGCTTGGCATGCTCGACCGCGCTCTCGACGATCTTGCGTGCACTATGCAAGCGTGAGTACGCCGTCTGGAGCGGGCACGAGAGCGCCTCCGCGATCTCCGCCATCGTGAGCTCCTCGAGCTCGTACAGGACGAACACGGCCCGCTTGTCGTCGTCGAGCTGATCCAGGATCCGATCGAGCGTCGCGCGCGCCTCCTTGAGCGCCACGACTTCGTGCTGCGCCGCCTCGTGGTGCGTTTCCGGAGGTGCGTCCGTCACGACTTCGCGCCGGACACGTCCGCTCCGCCGGTAGTCGGACGCCGTACGAGCGCAGATGCCGTAGATCCACGTCCTGAGCGAGGATCGACCCTCGAAGTCGCCGAGCTTGCGGTGGACGACGACGAAGACTTCCTGACACACATCCTCGACGTCGGACTCGGGCACGCCGAGACGACGCAGCGCACGCCATGCGAACGGAGCGTAGGTGCGGAAGATCTCCGCCAGGCTCGGCACGTGAGCGTGCCCCGGCAGCGTCCGCGCGTCGTCTGCATCTCGGAGCGACAACGAATCGAGCCTCCTCCCTCCCGTCGTCCCCATGGCAAGCATCGCCATGTCCTCTCGTGGGGGCTCCGCGCTCCGATTATGACGTGAGGCGCACGCATTTCGCCCGGAAATCCAAGCGCTCAGGGAAAAAAGAAGCCGAGCCCGACGTCGGCGGTGAGCACGTAGGCCTCGGGCCGATGCAGGATGCCGAGCCCGGATCCATCCGCGCGCCGGTACGTGAGCTCCGGGCGAAGGATCGGAAGCCCCGCGCCGACGCCTGCGGCAACACCGAACGGCGCAGCGACGGGGACGTGGACGCGGAGCTCGGCCATCGCCGTCCAGAGGACGAGGACGTCCTCGCGGATCTCGCGGCCGCTGCTCTCCGCCCGAGGTCGGAGCATCCCGAGATGAGCTCCCAGACAGCCGAGCACGTTCACGCGTCCGCGCAGCGTCGGACAGATCGAGCCGCCGGCGTAGAGCATGTCGAAGGACGCGCGCGCGCCGTCCTTCTCGGCCGTCGTCGGAAGGAAGAGCGTCGTGTACGCGCGGAAGCCGACCGGGAGCTTCGGCGGGTAGAGGATCGCCTCGACGCCGGCGCCGGGCGCGAGGCTCGGCGCGAGCCCGTGATTGACCGTGGCATCGACGTGGCCTTCGAAGCGCCAGGGATCGCGCGCTCCAGCCGCAGGCGCGGGCCGATCGGCTGCGGGAGAAGCGGCGCGCGCAGCTGCTGCTTCGGGCTGCGCGTCGGGAACGACGGGCGGCTCCTTCGCGTCTTTCGACGTCGGCGGCGGAGGATCCGGCGATGGCTTCGGTCGAAGCGCGGCGTCCGGATCGATCATCACGGCGATGACGAGCGCGAGCGGCTCCGTCATCGCATCGCACGAAACGTCCGGGCGTTCGAGCTCGCGCGTGCCGAGCGTCGTGCCGCCCGAGTCACGCAGCGTGATGACGGCGTGCCATCCACCGCGCGGGCGCTTGTCGATCCGTCCCTCGACCGAGACATCGGCCTGCGCCGCCGAAACGAAGACGGCTCGACCGAGGCGCTCCTCCACGGCGCGAGCGAGCGGCTGCGTCGCGACGCAAGCGTCCGCGCCCGGCATGCGGAGCCACGAGAGCGACGACGTCTTCGCGTCGGCGGCGTGCGTCTCGCTCGAGGCAAGCGCGATCGCGGCCGCGATCGCCAGCGCCAACGTCTCTCGCAGCGGACCGAGCCCCACGCGTCGAGGCGTAGCACACCGCCGCGGCGATCAGCGCTGCCGTTCATATCCCGCGCTCTCGTCCCCCGAGCGTCGCGATAGACTGGTGCCTATCCCGTTCTCGTCGGGGACGGCCGGGATGCGAGCCTAGATTCGAATCATGAGCGCGACAGCCAACAACCGGAGCAGCTGGCGACCGAAGAGCTCCGGCGCGGCCCCGCGAGCGAACGTCCTCCGGTCGACGGTCCGCGCGCTCCTCGTTCCGCGCCGGGCGATCCCGATCGCGCTCGTCGTCGTGCCGCTGACGATCATCCAGGATGCGTACAGCCGCGAGGCGCTCGCCGTTCCGATCGCGCTCTTCATGTGCGGCAGCTTCCTGTTCGTCGGTCCATCGCTGTGGCGTGCGCTCTTCCCGCTCGATCGGCCCATCGCCGTCGGCGCGCTCACGCGAGTGCTCGTCTACGCCGGTGTCGGTGCCGCGGTCGTCCTCGGCGTCGGCCGGGTGCTGCCGAGCCTCGTCGGCGCGGGGCCGACGTTCATGACGACGAACCCGAGCCTCGCGGTCTGCATCGCGCTCTTCTGGGTCGGCGGGTGGGGACTCGCGCGCGACATCGATCTCGAGCTGCATCTCCGGCGCGCCCGCGCCCGCGCCGAGGCGCTCGCGCGAGAAGCGGATCACGCGCAGCTCTTCGCGTTGAAGAGCCACCTCGATCCGCATTTCCTCTTCAACACGCTGAACGCGATCGCCGAGTGGTGCCGCGAGGACGGTGCCGTCGCCGAGCGCGCGATCCTCCAGCTCTCGTCGATGCTCCGCACGATGATGACGGGCATCACGACGACGACCTGGCCGCTCGAGCGCGAGATCGAGCTCATCGACGCGCTCCTCGCACTGCATGCGATCCGCGATCCGTCGCTGTTCACGGTCGAGCGCGACGTGCCCGATCCGATCCCCGCGATCGAGGTCCCGCCGATGGTGCTCTTGCCGCTCGTCGAGAACGCGATGAAGCACGGTCCGCTCGCGCGCCACCGAGGCGTCGTTCGCTTCTCCGTGAGCCAGAAGGACGAGCGCGTCCTCGTCGAGATCGCGAACCCCGGAGCGTTCGCCGGCCGCCGCGCCGAAGGCAGTGGCCTCGCGATCGTCGAGAAGCGGCTGGCCCTCGCGTACGGAGCTTTGGCGAGCTTCTCGATCGAGCGCGATGGCGATCGCACGAAGGCTTCCGTCCAACTGCCGCGCAGGTGAGGCGAAGAGGCAGCGATCACGAAATCGCGACTGCCGTTTGAATGTATGCGGCTCCGGTCCGTTCAACGGCTGTTCGCCGGCGGGGGACCTCCGGCGCCTGCATACGGAGAACGAAACGCAATGAAGAAGCCTTTGATCGTGATCGGGACCGGTCTCTTTGTCTTCCTCGCCATCGCCTGCGGCGGCCCGAGCAACGAAGAAGCCTGCAACAAGGTGAAGTCGACGTGCAGCGCGAGCAGCGGCGGAGACGGCGGATCGAGCGGCGCTACCGTGACGGTGACCTGCGAGCCGGACAACTTCGACAAGATGTCGAACGCGTCGGACGTCAAGGATTGCATCGACAAGGCCTCGGACTGCGCTGCGATCTTCAAGTGCATGCAGACCGCGAAGCCGGAGTGACGCGCGCGCGCGCCGCGAGAAGAAAAGAAGAAGGACCATCGGGCAGGCCGAGGATCCGGCGCGGATCCTCGGCTACCCGCCGGCGAGCTGAATGGGATAGCCTGTAGATCGATGCCGTCGTCGATCCCGCTCCGCGTCCTCGTCTGTGACGACGAGCTCATGGCGCGAAAGCGAGTGCTGCGCCTTCTCGGCGAGCTCGCCGAGATCGAGGCGACGTTCGAGTGCGAGAGCGGCGAGCAGGTCCTCGGACGCCTTCGCGAGGACGACGTCGATGTCGCGATCCTCGACGTGAACATGCCTGGCATGAACGGCATCGACACGGTGCTGGCGATGCCGGAAGAGCGACCGTACGTCATCTTCCTGACCGCGCATCCGGAGCACGCGGTGAAGGCGTTCGAGGTCGGCGCCGTCGACTACGTGCTCAAGCCGGTCGACGATGCACGGCTCTCGAAGGCGATCGAGCGCGCCCGCACGTTCCTCGATCACGGTCCTTCGGCGCGGACGGGCGAGAGTGCGCCGCAGAAGCCGGCGAAGCTCGCGATCGCGACCCACGACGGCGTGGCCCTCGTGAGCCCTGTCGACGTGACGCATGCGACGTTCGATGGAACGCTCGTGTCCGTCCACACGTCGACCCGGACGATCCTCACGGACGACACGCTGCAAGACCTCGAGGCCAAGCTCGGCCCAGCAGGATCTTTCGAGCGGGTCCACCGTCGTGCCATCCTGAACCTCGACCATGTCGAGCGTCTCGAATCCGTGGATTCGGGCGGGTACGTCGCGTGCTTGTCGACCGGAAAGCGCGTCGACGTGTCCCGGCAAAGTGCGCGAAAGCTACGGAGACGGCTTGGTTTGCGGTAGGCTACGGCGGCGAGCAAGGTGATGGCGGGAGAGCGCTCTGACGACGAAGTGCCGAAGCTCCATTTCGGAGACGAGGACGAAGAAGGGGGCGAGTCGACCATCGCCATGGAGTCGCCGAGCTTCGAGCTCGGGCTTGGCCCATCCGGCGTGCCGTCGCCCATTTCGAATCCTCCACCCCCGCTGCCGATCACGCCGCCGGGCGGGGTGCCCGACGCGTCTGCGCGGCCTGGGACGCCGCTGACGTCGCCCATCGCGTTCACTCCGACGGGAGCGACCGGTCCTGCCGTCCCACCGCAGCTCGCGCGCCCGAAGGCGTCGAGCTCGCCCGCACTTCCGACGCCGCTCGGTGGCCTCAAGCCGCCCGGCGCGAGCGCGACGCCCAATCCGCCGATCGCGAACAG
>JAEXCN010000519.1 GCA_023402175.1 Pseudomonadota bacterium
TCTCTCGGCCGGCCCGGAGTGGCCACCGAGAGAGCTCGCCGACGAATCGATCATCGGCGGCGGTACGTCGACGAGATGGTCAGCGCACGAGCCACTCTACGGTGTGGCGTATCGCCCAACCAAGCGCGAGCACACAGATTTGGGGGATTCGCGCACCGTCGCGACTACACACGTTCAATCTACGACGCTGTCGTCGTCATTTTGCAGCCGCCGCAGCGAGGATCGCCGTACAGCGACCGCACACGGCGCCCTCGCACGGCTCTCTTCGAGTGCATCGCACGTTCGACGAACCGCGCGAACCGCTCGGAGATGCGCATCTCGAGGCGCCGCATCGCGCGCGGTCGCCGTCGTCCTCGGCGCCGAGCGGGCGTCGGCGGAGCGCTCGGCGTCGGCTCACGGCAGTGACCGCACTGTCGGCGGCGGGGCGTCGTTGATCGGGCGCTGCCCATCCCGCCAGAGTGGCCGTAGCTCGCGTCGCGGAGGCTCGCACGAACGGCGAGCCTCCGCGAACGGACGAGCTCGAACGCTCGGCTCACATGCCGGTCTTCTTCCAGGAGTCGAGCTCCTGGACGCGCGCGAACCACCTCTGGACGTTCGCGTACTGTGCCAGCGGCAGCTGCGCAGGCACGGCGACCATGAGCGGGCAGCCGACCGAGATGTCCGCGAGCGTCAGCCCCTTGCCCGAGATCCACTCGCGATCGGCGAGGTGCGCATCGAGCACCTTCGCGGAGTCGTGGAACAGCGCTTCGCCGCGCGCGACCTGCGACTGGTCCGGATCACCGAGACCGAGGAACCTCTTCACCATCCGTTCCCAGTTGATGATCGAGATCGCCGGCCCCCAGTGGTTCGCGCTCCAGAACATCCACTTGTTCACGTCCGCGCGAGCTCGGAGCTCCGTCGGATAGAGGGTCTGCCCCGGGGTCGTGTCCGCGAGGTAAGCCATGATCGCCTGTGACTCCGAGAGGACGAAATCACCGTCGACCAACACCGGCACTTTGCCGTTCGGATTGATCGCGAGGAAGTCGGGCTTCTTCTGTTCGCCCTTCGAGAGATCGACGTTGATCCGCTCGAGATCGAGGCCGAGCTGGAGGGCGGTCATCAGGGCCTTCTTCGCATTCGACGAGAACGGGGAGTGATAGATCTTCATCGTGGACCTCGGTTGTGAGGCACCGTAGCCGGAGCGCATGACAGGTGATTGTCAGTTAAAGGCACGCCCCGAGCGCCTCATGCCATCCGCGCACTGCGCCAGCTTCCGTAGCGGTAGTACGCGATCGAGAGCAGCATCGAGGTGATCGAGCCGAGCGGAAAGCTCCACCAGATCGCGTCGGCCTGCCATCGCTCGATGAACGCGATCGCGAACGGAAGCCGGATCCCCCAGAGCGCGAAGAACAGGATCGCGAGCGGAATGGCGACGGCTCCGGTGGAACGAACGACGCTCGAGAGGACCATCGACGCGCCGAAGAGCGTGAACGACCAGACGACGATCGTGTTGAGGTGCACCGCGATCGAGACCGACCCCTGATCGGAGAGGAAGAGGCCGAGCGCCGGACGGTCGAACACCTCGAGCAAGGAGGCGAGCACGCCCGTCATGCCCACGTTGATCACGACGCCCACGCCGGCGATCCGCCCCACGCGCTCCCATAGGCCCGCTCCGATGTTCTGGGCGGCCATCGCCGACGCTGCCATGCCGACCGCGATGGCGGGCATCTGGATATAGTTCCAGAGCTGGATGGCAGCGCCGTAGGCGGCGGCCGTCGCGGAGCCGAATTGATTCACGAGGCTCGCCATCACGACCGCGGAGCCGGTCATCACGATCATCTGCAGGCCCATCGGAATGCCCTTCCGCACGAGCGCGGAGAGGATCGCGCGATCGATCCGGAGATAGGCAAGCTCGCTGCCGAGGATGCGCAGCTCGTTCTTGCGGGCGTAGAGATGGACCATCAGCGCCACGAAAGCGACCGCATGCGCAATCAGCGCCGCCGCCGCCGAACCCGCGATGCCGAGCGCAGGGATTGGTCCCGCGCCGAAGATGAACAGCGGATTCAGAACGATGTCGAGGAGGACGGCGAGCACGGAGAAGAGGAGCGGCGTCCTCGCATCGCCGGCGCCGCGCAAGAGCATCGTGACGAGCGTGTTCGCGAAGACGAACGGCGTCGCGAGGAAGACGACGCGGAGATAGGCAATCGCGTAGGGCAGCGCATCGGGCGGCGTGCGCATCCATCCGAGCACGCGAGGCGAGAGCAGGAATCCGCCGAGGCCGACCGCGAGCGACGCGTAGAAGAAGAGCGTCATGCTCGTCCCGACGACGCGCTTGGCCTTCGCGACGTCCCCTGCCCCGATGCTCTGCCCCACCATGATGCTCGCCGCCATGGCGATGCCGAACACGGAGCCGACGAGGAGGAACAAGATCGTGTTCGCGTTCGACGTCGCCGTGAGCGCGGCGGCGCCGAGATAACGTCCGACCCAGACGGCATTCACGGATCCGTTGAGCGACTGGAGGACGTTCGTCGCGAGAATGGGAAGTGAGAAGACGAACAGAGTCGTCCCGATCGCGCCCTCGGTGAGGGACGCAGACGGCTGCCGCGATGCGGCCATGACGGGCATC
This sequence comes from Pseudomonadota bacterium, assembly GCA_023402175.1. Lineage (GTDB taxonomy): Bacteria > Myxococcota_A > Polyangia > Polyangiales > Polyangiaceae > Labilithrix. The sequence goes on from JAEXCN010000519.1 coordinate 2,606, forward strand.
CTTTCTGGAATGGACGACCCACCGAAGACGCCGCGCAGCGTTCGGCGTGTTTGGACGCGAGCGTTCGACCGCGCCGAATGGCCCGATCGCCGCGAGAGGAGGTCGTCGCGGCAAGGAATATTGCCCGGGTGATATCTCCTGTCAATATCTGCCGGGTAAAATTTGCACGTCGCTCGGCGTCGCCGCGGCGAGCAACGATCGCCGCATCGATCGCTCGTAGCAACGATCGCCGCATCGATCGCTCGTCGGAAACTGCGCCCGCGCGTGCGAAGCGTCGCGTCCGAGCGTTCGCCGAGCGCGCGGGGACGCTCCGAGCGCCGGCGCGAGCAGCTCTCGCAGACGGGCGTCTACGCGGACGGTCCGAGCTCGGTTCGGAGGACGAAGCCGAGCTCGGAGCTCACTTGATCGGATCGAGCGGCCGCGTGACGAGCTTCCTGTGGGCCATACCGCCCGGATACGCGTAGCTCGCTGCACTGCCCCAGCCCCACACCGTCGCGGTGAACGGGCCTTCGCTCCTCATCCGCTGCAGGCCGTTTTGACAGACCTTGTCTCCGAACGTCTCACCAGGACCGTGCTCGCGTGCGAGGTCGACGCGCCTGAACTCGTATTCGCCACGCGTCCCGACGGGCTTCCAGTCCGACAGGACGCCGGCGCACTCGAGCGCAACGTCCTTGAAGGCGCCGCCAGTCTTCGCGCGCACGATGACGAGCGACGTCTCGGGGTACGAGGGATCGGCGTAGAAGCTGTAGGAGCTCAAGTACTGCTCGGCCGGCACGACGTTGACGAACTCGGGGTCGCCCCAATGCCCCGTGGGCGGCGAGCCGGAGTAGCCGCCCTCGAAGCCAGTCATGTACGCGGCCACGTAGATCGGATGCTCGGCGTCCTGGGTGCGCACGACGAACGCGTCGCCGGTACCGGCAGGGAACGTCACCGATTCGCCGGCGCGCATCTCCGTCGGAGCGCCGGACGGGATCGCCGGATCGTAGTCGAGGCGCGTCCCGTCACGCGCGGCGACGATGCGATACGGCATCGTCTCGTGCTCGTTGCCCGTACGCGGACGATACCCGACCGCGACGTATTCGGAGCCCCACTGCTCGAACGCAGGGATCTGCTGGTGGAGCGTGTCGCAAGCGCCGCCCGTCGTCGGGATGTTCGCGCAGCGATGACCGCCGAAGGTCGTGGTCGGCTTGTTCGAAGCGACGATGCTGCCGGAGAGATCGCTCGACTGGATGAACTGGAGGTTCTGACCCTTGCCGAGCCGATACGTCGCGGGAGCCTTCGCCGCAGCGCCCTTCACGCCGGTGCCGTTCTGGATCTCGGCGGTCGGCAGGATCGTCACCTCGGTGTCGTCCTCCGCCGCGACGATCTGGGTCGCGAGGCCCCATTCTCCGCCCCACGGGTTGACGATGATGTGCTGCTTCGCCCAGGTGACGACCGGGAGGAGCAGCGTCGCCGCCGGCAGGAAGCTCGCCGCGCCGCCGAACGGATACATCGCCACGAGTGAGACGGGCTTCGTCGCCTTCAGATGATACGACGAGCCGAAGCTGGTGTCCGACGACGACAGGCCCGAGAGCACCGCCGGGACGACTCCAGCTGGACACGCCACGTAGTGGGCGCCGGTGAGCGGCTGCTCCGGATCGTGATCCGAGACGAAGAGGATGACGCTCTCACCGGGAGGGACCGGCCCCGAGTGCGGAATGAGCGTCTCGTCGCCCGGGTTCGTGCGGAACATCGCCTTCGAGACGTCGAGGGGCTTGCCCGCGAGCTCGAGCGAGACCTCGGTCGCTTGCGCCGACGTGTTGACGATGAACGTCGCATAGCAATTGTCCGGCGCGTCGACCCACGGCGGCGGTGACTGGAAGTAGAACTCGCAGCCGTTCGAGCTCTGGTCGGCTGCAGCGGCAGCGCACGGGTCCTGGCACTTCCCACCACCGCATGCCTGCTCCGGTGAGCATTCCTCGACGACCTCACCCGTGCATGGACGGACCACCGAGCGGCCGTCGAGCGCGCATTGGAGCGGGCACTCTCCCGCGTCGTCGTCGCCGCCGTAAGGGTCGTAGGGGTATCGCTCGAAGCCTGTGCGGTCATCGCCGCACGCAGCGGCAGCGGCGAAGAACGCGAGGCCGATGAGGGAGACGGCCGCCACGGTCGGAATGCGCGCGCTCATGGGAGCATCACCTCCACGGGAACGAAGCTTCGTCCCTTCGTCTTTCCATTCCCGAGCTGACCGTTGTAGTTGCTTCCCCAGCAATAGACCTTCCCGTTCGTGAGCAGTGCACACGTCGCGGTCGGCGTCGTCTTCACCTGCGCGGCGGGCTCGGGCAGACCAGCGACCTTCACGGCGGCGAGCGCGTAGCTCTGCGTGCCGTCTCCAACCTGGCCGCTCTCGTTCGCTCCCCAGCAGTAGACCGCGCCGGTGATCGAGGACGCGCACCAACGATAGTGCTGCATGCCACCGGTCTCGAGCGAGCGGTTCTGGGTCGTCGCGATCTGGACGATCGGCTCCGGCGTGACGACCGGCGCTGGGAGCCCGCGCTCGGTCACCGATCCGTTGCCCCTCTCCAGCTCCACGACGGGCGAGCCCCAGCAGTATCCTGTGCCTCCCGCCGTTGCGCACGCGTTCTCGTCCGCGAGATCGGTCATGAAGATGCCTGCGAGCGCGGCTGTCTGCGGGAATGGATCCGGGAAGATCGGCGAGACGCGGCCGATCGGCGGATTCCCTCCCCAGCTGACGAGCGAGCCGTCCTCGCGCAGGACGAGCGTCGCCTTGCCGACGGCGATCGCACGCACGGGTGCTCCCGACGGGATCGCCATCGGACGCGGGCCGCCAAGGTACTCCGATCGATCCGTCGGCGGGCTGAGCTGCCCGTCGGCATTGCTTCCCCAGCAGAGAAGACTGTCGCCCGTGAGCGCGCACGTCGTCGCGTAGCCGACGCCCACCTTCGTGACGGGCGGCAGATCGAGCTTCACCGGGACGAGCTCCGTCGTCGACGTCCCCACGTCGTCGCGGAGGAACGAACCGGTGCCCCAGCACCACACGGCGCCGTCCTTGTCGAGGGCACACGTATGATCGAGCGTCACGATGTTCGACAGACCGACGACGCGTGCCGGCTTCGAGCTGTCGATCGTGCCCGCGCTGTCGCCTCGCCCGAGCTGCCCGGCGCCGTTCGCGCCCCAGCACGCGACCGTGCCGTCGTCGAGCAACGCGCAGAAGCCCTCTCCGGGATCGTGAGCGCCCGCGCTGAGGGTCGTCACGAGCGACTTCGCACAGGGCGAAGACGCGCACGTGATGGGCAGCGCGGCGACGTCGACCCATGCGGCATCGCGAGGGCCCGTGGCCGTGTCGGCGCCTGCATCGCTCACGGGCTCGACCGGAGCGTCGGAAGCTGCATCGTCCTTCGGGCTCGTGTCGGGCGCGCTGGAGCTGCTCGAGCAGCTCGCCGCCGCTCCGCCTGCTGCAAGGAAGCAGAAGGCGACGAGCGCGCGCGAAGCGCTCCGATCAAGGCGTCGTCTTGTGGAGTGCATAGTGGAGTCCGATCGCCCAGAGGTTCGTGTTCGAGGTGCCGCGCACCTGGTAGAGCGGCTTGTCGAGCGGCGCGCCGTTGATCGCCGTGGGCGAGAACGCGTAGGTCGCCGCGTCGATCCCGAGCTGCTTGGCATCGTCCGTAGTGAATAGGCCGTATCCCGTGCTCCACCTCGCCGGATCGGTCGGTGCATGGAGGACCACGCCCCAGCCGCTGATCCACGTGTCATTCCCGTTGACCGAGACGGAATCGACGAGCGCGGGAAGTCTTGCGCGAGGCACCTGCGCGGCGACTCGGTTCGCTCGCGCGATGCCCGCGCCCCCGCCACCAGCCTCCACGAACGCGAGCATGTCCTCGCCGAGAATGCCGACTGCACGTCCGGCGCCGGCCGAGTCGATGCTCGTCAGCCACCCGCCGTGCGGGTAGTGGAGCGTGTCCTTGCCGTTGTGCCAGCTGAAGCCGAGGACGTCCCTCTTCTCGAGGCAGCTGTAGAAGTAGTGCGTTTCCTCATCACTCGGGTTGATGGCGCTGTCGACGACGCGATCGTAACTACCGGCCGCTTTGTGGATGACCATCGGGCACCGGAAGATGCTCCAGTCGTCGTACCTGCCGCGACCACCCGCGAACCAGACGTCCTCGCTGCTCGAGCCTCCCGCGGCGAAGATGAAGAACGAGTCTTCGGGATTCTCGCTGTCCTCGGCGATGTACTCCGGCACCCACTCGGGCGCGCCGCCGTCCGCGCTCTTCCAGTGGAAGATCGTGTTCGAATACCAGGCGTAGACGTCGTCGGCAGACGTGCCCCAGACGCCGAGGGCGATCGACTCGAGCGGCAGCTCCCTCCAGTTCAAGTACTGCACGCGCCCGTGATCGCGATCGGGGCGCCCGTCAGCGCTGTGGTCCTCGAGCTCGCTCCGCTCCCACGACCAGGGCGACGCCGGCGCGGCGCGCTTGCCGTGATAGATGAACGCAGGGGCGACGGCGAAGTAGAGCTCGTTTTCGTTCGGCGCCCACAGCTTCCCGGCGTAGGCGTCGAGCTCGAACGTGTTCTGACTGTTGTCGTCGATGTAGCTCCACTTATGCGCGGCCTCGTCCCACTCGAGGATCTTCACGCCGAGCGTCGGGCTCTGGGCGATCGCGAACGCGCGCGTCTCGAAGGGGCGAATGTCCTTCAGGGTCAGATCGGAATCGGGCAGCGTCGTCAGGCACCAGCCGGCGCTGCTGCACGTCGGGACGTTCGGAGTCACGACGTCATCGGGCTGACCGTCGGTCGTGCCCGCCTCCGTGACGACGCTCGGTCCCGGATCGTTCGTCGGCGGCGGTGCTCCGTCGTCCGAGGCCGCGCAGGCGACGGCCGCCGAGAGCCCGAGCGCGATCGAGGCGTAGGCGAGTGCGCTTCTCATGGATTCCCTCCGAGCACCAGGACGACGCCGTAGCCGCCGACCCATACATGCCCTGGCGCGGGCGACCAGACGGCGAAGAGATCGGGGCGGCGCGCGCCGAGGCCGGCGATCTTCACGCGTGACCAGGTCGTGCCGTCGTAGTGGAGGACGACGCCGGCGTTTCCGGCGACCCAGACGTCGGACGACGACGTGCCCCAGACGGCGTTCAGATTCACGGTCGTCGGCACGTCCGCGACGACGCCCCACTGGACCGGATCGCCCGTGTAGTGCCGGATTGTTCCGCTCCCTCCGACTGCCCAGACATCCGTGTCCGATGCAGCCCACACGCCCGAGAGCCCGAGCACCGTGAGCGAGTTGAGCTGCGTCACGGTCGGACTGTCGCCGTCGGCGTCGCTGATGCGGAGGGCGGCGCCGAATTCACCGACCGCCCAGAGCGTCTTCGCAGAAGCGCTGTGGATGCTCAGGATGGCATTGCAGGGAATCGATCCGCATACCGGAGTAGGAATTCCAGGAAGGATCTCGAATTGCGATTCCGGGGTCAGGTGAAGACGCCAGAGAGCGGTCTCCGACGACAGCCAGAGCACATCCGATCCCGGAGGCGACCAAGATGCCGAGCCGAGCCGGCCAAAGTCGTCGGGCACGAGCGCCGGCTCGCTGAGCGACCACCCTCCCGGCGAGACGGCCGCATCGGTCGTGCCGGCGCCCAGCCCGCGAGCATGGATCCTCTCGATCGAGCCGAGCGCGACCTCGCTCGAGCCTCGGAGCCAGAGCGCGCGCTGCGTCTCCTGCGTGCCGACGTCAGAGACCGTCCAGGCGGTACCGTCGAAGTGCGCCATCGCACCGATCGCACCCGCGGCCCAGACGTCGGACGCCGAGCGGCCACGGATGACGTTGATCCGCGTACGCCAGTCCAGCCCCACGTCGGGGTTCGTCGGATCGAATGGACCGTTCAAACACAGGACGTCTGGCGCACACGTCGATGGGAAGTACTCGCAGTCGTCGCTCGTGCAGGGCCCGGCGTCGGCGTCGTCAGGCGATCCATCAAGCGTCGCAGCATCCGTCGCCGGCACCACGGCCGGTCCCTCCGGCCCCGGCACCGCCCCGCTCTCGTCCGAAGCGCACGCGCCGAGCAGCATGCCCCCGATCGCACACACACCGCACGCGAGCGCACCTACCGCGCCGAGTCGCCAGATCCTGGCCGTCATCGCGGGACCTCTACTCCTGCGTCTCGATCGCAAGGCTCGACCACGCACTGGCCGGCGACGCACGCCTGACCCGCGACGGCATCGCAGACGTGACCGCACGCGCCGCAGTTTTGCGGGTCACTGTTCGTGTCGACCTCGCAGCCGTCGGACCGACTGTTGTTGCAGTCGGCGCGCCCCTCGTTGCACTTCATCGTGCACGTGCCGTAGTTGCACTCTCCGACCGCGTTTCGAGCGGGGATGTAGCAGTCGAAGCCGCACGCCCCGCAGTTGGCCTTGTCGGACGTGACGTCGACGCAGCGCCCCCAGCACCATTCGTCGAAGCACCCCAGGTCGCAGAAGGTCTGGTCCGACGGGCACATGCAGCGCGGGACGTTGTTGTTGTCGAGACGGCAGGATTGCCCGGTCGGACATGCGTTGCCGCAAGCGCCGCAGTGCTCGTCCGTGAGGAGGAACGATTCACAGCCATTGTCGGTCTTGCCGTCGCAATTCCCGAACCACGGGTCGCACTTCATGTTCCCGCACTGGCTGTTGACGCACCCGTAGTAGGCATTCGGGAGCGCGGGTTTTCCGGGGCCGGCCGGGTCGCAATGGGTGGAGCAGTCACCGCAATAGTCGTCGTCGTTTTTCGGATCCCAGCACGCTCCGTCGCAATACATCTTGTCGGAGGGACAGCCGCACCCGAACAAACCGGCATTTGCGCGGCCGCTCTGGTCGACACATCGCTTTTCAGGGTTCGTGCACTTCGTTCCGCATGTGCCGCAATGAGCGTCGTGGAGCGCGATCGCCTCGCAGCCGTTGTCGACGAGCCCGTCGCAATCGAGCCTCCTCGAGTCCGCATCGCAGCTCAGGGCGCAGGTCCCGTTCACGCACGCGAAGATCTCGGCGCCGGTGTCCGTCGGACACGCGAGACCGCACGCCCCGCAGTTCTTCACGTCGGCCTGCAGGTTCACGTCGCACGGAAAGCGCGAGCCCGGGCACGTCGTCCAGCCCGGAGGGCACTTGTCGCTCGGGCAATACGAGACGAGGCCGCGCGGGGCGACGACATCCGCGCCAGCCTCGGCGATGAACGAAGGGGGTGGCGGAGGCCCGCCTCCCATGTCCCGACGTTCCTCCGCGGAGCATCCCCATGCCAGCAGCATCGACACGGTCGCGAGCACGACCACCGCGATGGGACTCTTCATCGGCAAGCTCGCCGTCGACGGGGAAGAGGGGTGCTTCGATTGCGCAGGTCGCTCATGCAGCTCCGTCGTTCTGGTGGAGAGGTCGACACGTCACCACGCGCCGCCCGACGCGGGGTCGCGGTCACGCGAGCGATCGACTGCAAACATCGTCGACGCAGGTCTTCGGACGTGTGGCTCGAAACGGAGACCACCCGCACGCGGCCATATGCAGGCCGGCGGTCGGATTTATGACCAAATCGTCACGCCCCCGAAACCAGAGACGAAGATCGACGATCGACGCGAACGCCCGATCCGCCGCACACGCGCTCCTCTCGCAACCGATCGATGGTCCGCGCCCGTTTGACCGACACCGTCTTGCATAAGCACACATGAATGCTACGGTAGGGCTTATGCACACACGGCCCGTCGTGATCGCCTTGATTTCCGGGCTCTTGGCAGTCCCCACGCTGGCATTGACGGGCTGCGCCGCGGACACCGTCGATGACGACGGGGTCGTCGACACCGATCAGGATCTGACGTCCTCGATCGTTCTGCCGGCCTACGGCGCGAAGACCGTCAGCCTGCGAGCGACGCAGACGCGCGACGTCACGCTCACGATCTACTGCCATCCGTCCGCCGATCCGGACGATCGTGGTCCGGTCGTGCAGATCACGGCGCCCACGCTCGATCTCACGGGCACTGGTCCTGCCCCCGCCGGCTTCTTCCAGAAGACGGGCAGCATGGCGGCAGGCACGCACGCGATCACGCTCGCGAACCAGGGCGCGGCGACGACGTGCACCCTCCGCACTGGCGTCGTACCCGCGGCTGCCACGTGCCGCGCGTGGACGGCATGGCGCTCGGCCAACCCCGATCACACGCACTACCCCGTCGGCAGCGAAGGTGCCGCCGCTGGCTGGGAGCCCTTCCCCGCATCCGGCAATCACTGGGGTGCGTGGGCTCCTTGGAATCGCGTCTACGACAAGCCGGTGAAGCGCGGGTTCCTCCTTCACAACCTCGAGCACGGCGGGCTCGTACTCTCCTACAAGTGCAACAGCGCGACCGAGAGCGCCGCCTGTCAGAGCGCACGCGATAGTCTCGTCGGCCTGGCCAACGCGCTCGGCACCGGCCGCCTAATCGTGACGCCCGATCCGACCCAGCCCACGATGTTCGCCGTGCGCGCCTGGCGCTACGCGTACACGTCCGACTGCCTCGATCCCCAGAGCGCGGCTGCGTTCGCCGTCGAACGCTTCCGCCACGGCCGCGAGGACATCGACGCCGATCCGCCGATCCCGTTCGATCCGACGACGTTGAATGTTCCCTGCAACGATCTCATGGCAGCCCCCGATTCCTGCAACTGACGCGGTACCGTCCGCCGATCCCGATCACGCGATCTCGAGCCGGAAGCGCGCCTTCCGCTTCTTCGCCAGCACGAGGACGTCACGGAGCGCGGTCAGATCGTCGATGACCGCGTCCGCGAACGTGATCTTCGCACGCGTCCGAGGTTCCTCCAGCGCGGCGAGCAGTCCCTCGACACAACGAAGGCCGTCGGTCGTCGAGAACCACGCCGTCCACGGACCGATGGCCTCGATGAGCTCTTCCGGAAACCCGTCGAAGTCGGGCGGCGGCTCACGGTTGTCCGCGAAGCTCGTGAGCAGCGGAACGCCGCGGTCCTCGGCGATCATGTCGAGCGCCGCCGCGTGATGGAACAGCGAGGCTCCATCTCCGTCGAAGCCTCCATCGATCTTCGGCTCGAACGCCGGCACGAAACCAACGGTCATGCCGGAAGCATGCTGCGGGTCCGCAGCGACGGCCAGTCGCTCGTTCGATCGTGAGGGCGGCTCGACCAGAAGAGCTTCGCACTCCGACCCGCGACCTCGTCCGGCCGCACCACCAATTCGAATCGAGCCGCCCGCCTCGACCGCGCCCTACCGATGAGGCGTTCCTCGAATCGGCGCCTCCGTTGCACGCGCGCCTGATCATGCGCTCGGCTTCACGGGTCATCGGAATTCCTCTCGTGCTCTTCCTCGTCGCGGGCTCGGCTTCCTGCTCGAGCTCCAGCAAGAGAGCCCGGGGAGCAGGCTCGAACGATCCGCCCGCGCCGGTCAATCCCGGCGCTCCGGCAAAAGAAGCGACCGAGAGCGAAGGAGGAAGCATCGCGGGCGGCGCAACGGGACAGGTCCATGCGCCGCTCTTCGTCGGACGCTTCGACACGACCGATCCGGCTGGACCGAAGGCATCGTGGCCGGGAGCCCGTGTGCTCACACGTTTCGACGGGACCGCCGTCTCCGTGAAGCTCAGAGAGCATGCCGAGACATGGATGGAAGGCGCTCCCAGCTACTGGGATATCCGCATCGACAAAGGCGCGTGGCGATCCATCGCGATGATCGCAGACGAACGCCCCCACGACTTCGAGCTCGCGTCGGGTCTTCCGCCCGGCACGCACGACGTCGAGATCTACAAGCGCAGCGAGACGCAGACCGGCATCACGCAGTTTCTCGGCTTCGACTTCCACGGCGGCACGTCGCTTCCTCCCCCACCGCGGCAGACGCGGAAGATCGAAGTGCTGGGAGACTCCTTCGCGACCGGCTTCGGCGTCGAGAACATCGACTCGCCCGACACCGACTGCCCGGGTCCGGATTGGGCGGGGCGCTGGGAGAACTTCCGCAAATCGTGGGGAGCCATTCTCGGCGAGACCTTCGACGCGGAGGTCCACGGCATCGTGTACTCGGGCAAGGGTCTCCTGCACAACGTCTGGCCGACGGACAACGATCCGCTTCGCGATTATTACCCGCGAGCGGATCCGAATCCCGAGATCGCCCAGAACGCTCCGATGTTCGATCTCGAGTCGTGGATCCCCGACGTCATCGTGATGACGCAGGGGTCATGCGATGACGGCGGTCCCGCGTTCCGTGCCGCATACCGCGACTTCGTCATCAACACGCTCCGGGCACGCGGTCCGAACACGCACATCTTCATGGGAATCGTCAGCGCGGCCTCGCGCGATGCAGTGATGGAAGTCGCGAACAGCATCATCGCCGAGCGCGCAGCCGCGGGTGACCACAAGATGTATGCGTTCCTTGCGAAGCCGTTCACCGGGGAAGAGATGACCGCCTGCAACGGCCACGGGACGCCGGCATGGCACAAACGCGTCGCGGACGAGATCGCGCCGCTGATCCGGACGAACGTCGGCTGGCACTGACGGCACGGCTCCAGCAGCCTGCGCGCTCCGAGCCGAGCTTGCTCGGCCTCCGAGCGCGAGGTAACCGAAAGCGGACGGCGGTCGAGTGACCGGTAGCTCACCGACGCCGGTTCAGCATGACCGACCGGCAACAAGCTACGCCTCGCACGGCGCAGGAGCTCCGAGAAGCAGAGACCGCGAACGTGACGGGGCGAGAGCACGACCAGGCACTGCGGATGACCGGCAAGCGGCTCCGCAGCGCGGTCGCCGCGGGCGAAGTCGGGACCTGGCTCGTCGACTTCGCGACCGGGCTCGACACTCGCGATGCGAGCCTGAATCAGATTCTCGGGCTCGAGCCGATCGAGACCACGCAATCGGCCGACGACTTCTTCGAGCACGTTCACGAAGATGATCGCGAGCGGGCGCGCGACGCGTTCGATGCTTTGATCGCCGGGACCGCACGCTACGACGTCGAGCTGCGCATCCGCAGGCCGGACGGTGAGCTGCGTTGGGTCCGCGACATCGGGCGCGTGCGCCGCCGTCCCGACGGCCGCGCCGAATATGCGACCGGCGCGATGACGGACATCACCGATCTCAAGCAGGCGCAGCGCGCCATTGCCGAGAGCGCGTCATTCTACCGGCAAACGCTCGAGTCGATCCCGGGCATGACCTTCACGAACACGCCCGACGGCGCTTGCGATTACGTGAGCCGGCAATGGGTCGATTTCACAGGCGTCGCTCCTGAAGCCCAGCTCGGCCACGGCTGGCTCGCGGTGTTGCACCCTGAAGACCGCGAGCGCGCGTATCAAACCTGGCGGGCGGCCATCGCCGGCGCCGGCTCGTACGATCTCGAGTACCGCGTGCGTCGTCACGACGGCGCGTACGAATGGTTCAAGGTCCGCGGCAGAGCGATCCGAGACGCGTCGGGCAAGATCGCTCGATGGATCGGCACGGCCGTCAACGTGAACGATCTGAAGCAGACCGAAGCCGCGCTCCGCGAGAGCGAGGAGCGCTTTCGTACGCTGGCCGACAACATCTCGCAGCTCGCGTGGATGGCCAACGCCCACGGCGAGATGGTCTGGTACAACAAGCGCTGGCTCGACTTCACCGGGACCACACTCGACGAGGTAGCCGGCTGGGGTTGGACGAAAGTGGTGCACCCCGATCACGTCGGTCGCGTCGTGGAGCGGATCCAGCACTCATGGGACACCGGCGAGCCGTGGGAGGACACGTTCCCCATGCGCGGAAGTGACGGTGCCTATCGATGGTTCCTGTCGCGCGCGCTCCCGATCCGCGATGCTCGAGCCAAGGTCGTTCGCTGGTTCGGGACGAGCACGGACGTCACCGAGCAGCGAGCCGCGGAGGAGGCGCTGCGCGACGCAGATCGGCGCAAGGACGAATTCCTCGCGACGCTCGCACACGAGCTTCGAAACCCGCTCGCTCCCATCCGAGCGGGCCTCGACGTGCTCGAGCAGACTCGGGACGAGGCCACGCGCCGTCGAACGCAGGACACGATCGTCCGGCAGCTCGCCCATCTCGTGCGCCTCGTGGACGATCTGCTCGACGTATCCAGGATCAGTCGAGGACAGGTCGCGCTTCAGCGCTCGCTCCTTCCGCTCGGCGCCGTCGTCGAGAGCGCCGTCGAGGCGAGTCGTCCCTCGATCGAACGAGCTCACCACGAGCTTTCGATCACCGTGCCGGAGGAGCCGGTATGGATCGACGGCGATCTCACTCGCCTCGCGCAGGTCGTCGCGAACCTCCTCGACAACGCAGCCAAGTACACGCCCGAGCACGGACGCATCGGCCTGCACGTGCGCGCCTCGCGAGGCGAAGTCGTCATCCGCGTGACGGACACCGGCACCGGCATCGACCCGGAGGCCCTGCCACACGTCTTCGAGCTCTTCATGCGCGGCGCGGCCCACGGCGGAAAGGTGGCCGGGCTCGGAATCGGTCTGGCGCTCGTACGCGATCTCGTCAAGATGCATGGGGGCATCGTCACCGCAGAGAGCGCCGGTCGTGGCAAGGGCAGCGCTTTCGAGGTCCGGCTTCCGCGCGCGGAGTCTCCTGCACACGTCGAGCGCGAGGTCAGCGCCCGCCCACGTGAGGGCGCCAGCGTTCATGCTGCTCCGCGTGACATCCTCGTCGTCGACGACAATGTCGATGCCGCCGAGATGCTCGCCGCGATGATGGAGCTCCGTGGCCACACCGCGCGTGTGGCGCACGATGGCCCCGGAGCGATCGAGGTCGCACGGGAGCGCGTGCCCGATGTCATCTTCCTGGACATCGGGTTGCCCGGGATGGACGGCTACGACGTCGCTCGGCAGCTTCGCGCCGAGCCAGCGTTCGACGACACCCTGCTCGTCGCGCTCACCGGATGGGGAACGGAAGACGACAAGCAGCGCGCGCGCGAAGCCGGCTTCGATCTGCACCTCACGAAACCGGTCGACGTCGCCGCCGTGGATGCCGTCGTCGCCCGCCGACGCGGCGAACATGGAGACGACGCGTCCGCGCGGCTGCGCGACTCTCGCGCCGGAGCTCGATCGGACGTCCCTGCCAGGTGAGCTCGCGTTGGGGGGGCGCCGCGCCTCATCCGCAGAGCGCGACCGTGCCCACGTACGAGGGCATGGTGGACGGCACGCGACGGTGCTTAGGTGACGTGGACATGACCTCGCCCGCCGCTGACCGCATCCGCGCACTTCGTGAAGTCCTCGCCCGCCACGGGATCTCTGCGCTGCTCGTCCCATCGGCCGACCCGCACCTCTCCGAATATCTCCCCTCGCGGTGGCAGGGACGCGCCTGGGCTTCCGGATTCACCGGCTCGGTCGGGACGCTGATCGTCACCCCGACCTTCGCGGGCGTATGGGTCGACAGCCGCTACTGGACGCAGGCCGACACCGAGCTCGCGGGCTCCGGAATCACGCGAATGTCGCTCTCCTCGGCCGCGGGCACGGGGCACATCGACTGGCTCGCGCAGAACCTGCCGGAAGGAGGAGTGCTCGCCGTCGACGGCGACGTGCTCGGCTATGCCGCGGCCAAGAGCCTGAAGGCGGCCGTCGAGAAGCGCCGCGCGACGTTGCGCACCGACGTCGACCTGCTCGGAGAGGCGTGGACGGATCGCCCGGGAATGCCGACCGAACCGGTCACCGAGCACCTGCCCCCGTTCGCAACGGTCACACGCGCTGCGAAGCTCTCGCGACTCCGCACGGCGATCGCCGATGCCGGCGCCGACTTCCACTTCGCCTCGACCCTCGACGACGTCGCTTGGCTCCTGAACCTCCGCGGCTCCGACGTCACGTACAACCCGGTCTTCGTCGCGCATGTGCTCGTCGGTCCGAGCGAGGCCGTGCTCTTCGTCGGTGACGGCAAGATCGCGCCGGAGCTCCGCGCGCGTCTCGCAGCGGATGGCGTTCGCGTCGCTCCATACGAAGACGCGAAGAGCGCGCTCGCGGCGCTGCCCGAAGGCGCGAAGCTCCTCATCGATCCGTCACGCGTGACGCTCGGCATGGTCGAGGCCGTCGCGCGGCACGTCACGATCGTCGAGGCGCAGAATCCCACTTTGCTCTTCAAGGCGTGCAAGACACCCGAGGAGATCGCGCACGTACGAGCGACGATGGAGCAGGACGGAGCGGCGCTGTGCGAGCTCTTCGCCTGGCTCGAAGGCGCGCTTGCGCGCGGCGAGCGCGTCACGGAGCTCACGATCGACGAGAGGGTCTGCGCCGCGCGCGCACGCCGCTCCCATTTCGTCGGGCCGAGCTTCGCGACAATCGCCGGGTGGAACGCGAACGGCGCCATGCCTCACTACCGAGCCACACCCGAGAGCCACGCCGTCATCGAAGGAGACGGCCTGCTGCTCGTCGACTCCGGCGGGCAGTACTCGGGCGGAACGACCGACATCACGCGCGTCGTCGCCATCGGCAAGCTTTCGGCGGAGCAGAAGCGCGACGTCACCGTGGTGCTCAAGGGCATGATCCAGCTCTCGCTCGCGCGTTTCCCGCGCGGGATCCGGGGCGGCCTGCTCGATGCGATCGCGCGCGCGCCGATCTGGGCGACGCTCTCTGATTATGGTCACGGCACGGGACACGGCGTCGGTTACTTCCTCGCGGTGCACGAGGGACCGCAGAGCATCTCGCCAGGCGCAGCTGCGCTGCCCCACGCGACCCTGCAGCCGGGGATGATCACGTCGAACGAGCCGGGCCTCTACCGGCCGGGGCGCTGGGGCGTCCGCATCGAGAACCTCGTGCTCACGATCCCGGCGGGCAGCTCCGAGCTCGGCGAGTTCCTCGACTTCGAGACGCTCACGCTCTGTCCGATCGACACCCGCTGCCTCGACGTGTCACTGCTCGATGCGCGCGAGCGCGCCTGGCTCGACCGCTATCACGCCGAGGTCCGCACGCGGCTCATGCCTCATGTCGAGGGCGACGCCCGCGCATGGCTTCTCCGCGCGACGGAACCGCTGCCCACGTGACGAGCGAGCGCAAGCCCATCGAGAAGATGATCGCCCAGAACCGGGCGGCAACGTTCCACTACGACATTTCGGAGCGTTACGAAGCCGGCATCGTGCTGAAGGGCAGCGAGGTGAAGTCGCTTCGCGATGGGCGCGCACATCTCACGGACGCGTATGCGTCGATCGAGCGCGGCGAGGCTTGGCTCAAGCAGATGCACATTGCACCTTTCTTCGCCGCGCGCGCGTTCCCTCACGCCGAGCGCGGCGCCCGGAAGCTCCTCCTCCATGCGAGGGAGATCCGCCAGATCGAGCGCGCCGTCTCGCGTGAGGGGTACACGCTGATCCCTCTCGCGCTGTACTTCCGTGGTGGTTACGTGAAGGTCGCTCTCGGCATCGGGCGGGGACGGAAGGCGCATGACAAGCGAGCGGTCCTGGCCGAGCGCGATGCGAAACGCGAAGCGCTCGAGGAAGTCGCCGCGCGGAGGCGCCGAGGGCCGTAGCGCGTCTGGGCACGGGCGCACGCGACGTGCGTCGCTACAGCCTCGCTGCCGCTATGACGGCGGCCGCACGAGCAGCGACGGATCGGAGAGCGGACATTCCAGCACCTTAACCTGAGCGGTATTTCCGCGCACGCGCACGAACGAGCGAGAGAGGCTCGGCAGAGCCCGTCCGATGTCGTGTGCATTCTCGGCTCGCCACGGTAGTGTGGAGCCGAGGCATGGTGTGGCTCTCGAGGCGGTGCGCACTCGGCGTGCTCGTATTCGGGCTGCTCCTCCTATCGTCGAATCGCGGCGCCGCGCAGACCTCGATCGACGCGATCGACCTTCGCTACGAAGCTCCGCCAGGGTGTCCGGATCGGAGCGAGCTGATGCGCGCCATCCACGATCGCGCCCCGCGTGAATTCCTCTCCACCGACGATCGCTCGTTTCGCGTACGCATCGAGCGCGGAGCCGTCGAATATCACGGCCGTCTGGAGATCGCGCGGAACGGGCGGGTGCTCAGCGTCCGCGAGATCCGCGACGCGACATGCCCGGTCGTGAGCACGGCGCTCGCGGTCTTCGTGGCGATCGCGCTCGATCCGGCAGAGGCCTCTGACGCCGTCGAGCCGCCCTCCGATGCAGTGACGGACCCCGCGCCTCGGCCGACGACGATGGCGCCAGCGGGGCATGCCCCGGGCGCGCCGGCGTCCTCTGCCGTTCCACCCTCGATGGCCGGCTGGCAGTGGGCAAGCGGCGGCAACGTGGGCGCGGTGTTCCATCCGTCCGCCGCGTGGGGAGCTCGGGTGTATGCCGCGGTCACGCGATTCGGAGCCGGCGCTCGGCTCGCACCGGAGCTGCGTCTGTCGTGGGGATTCGCAGAGTTCACCGAGTCGCCCCCGCGCGCTGGTGAGGCGAAGTTCCGATTCCAGACGGCTCGCGCGGAAACGTGTGCGCTCCTCGAGCGAGCCCCCCTCGTCGCGGCAGCGTGCGCGGGCTTCGAGGCGGGCGTGCTCAGCGCGACGACCCGCAACCTGCCACGCGCCGGGGGGACGAACGAGGCGTTTTATGCGCCGACCGCCATCTTGCGCCCAGGCTGGTTCGTCACCGACTGGCTGTCGCTCGAGGGCGACATTGGCGTCCTCTTCCCGCTGACGCGCGCGAGCTTCGTCCTGGCTGAGCCGGAGCGCACCATCTATCGCATCCCACACATTGCGGTCACGGCCACGGCTGGGCTTCGAATCTGGGCTCGCCTGCCCTGATTTCCTGGCGTCTTCTGGGCGCTAGGCGAAAAATCGTCGGTCCGTGATCAGTTTCGTTCGAGCCGGGCTTCTAACCGGCGATGCGGTCTCTCGAGCACGTCGTCGGCCCCTTCGCTTTGAGGCGGGCTGAGAGCAGGGCCGCGTCGATGGTGAGGAGCGCGGAAGATCAATCCAATGCGCGCATCGAGCGTCTGATCGACGAACACTACGAGTTCGTCTGGCGCAGCGCTCGCCGGCTGGGGGTGCGTTCCGCCGATCTCGACGACGTCGTGCAGGAAGTCTTCGTCGTCGCGGCGCGGCGGCTCGACGAGATCACGCATGAGCTCGGCTTCCTGTTCCGAGCATGCATGCATGCGGCGTCGCACGCGCGACGGAGCGTCCTCCGACGGCGCGAAGTCGTCGACGAAATGAGGGTCGAGCACGAGATCGACGGACGCGCGAACCCGGAGCAGGACGCCGAGACCGCAGAGGCCCGCGCCCAGCTCCAAGCGATCCTCGAGGAGATGCCGGACGACCTCCGCGTGGTGTTCGTCCTGTTCGAGCTCGAGCAGTTCACGATGTCCGAGATCGCCGAGACGCTCTCGATCCCGCCAGGGACGGTTGCTTCCCGCCTGCGGAGAGCACGCGAGATGTTCTTCGCCCGCGCTGCGGAGCAAGAGTGAGCAAGGAAAGAAGGATGAAACGTCTCCTCGATGATTCGCTTCCCCCGCGGGCAGCGGCTCTCCTTCGCTCCGCGGGTACCGACGTTCCGCCGCGGGCCGTGGAACGAAAGGCTCGGCTCGTGTCGGTCGTCGCGGCGACGGCGGCGACGACTGCCGCGCGTAGCCGCCTTCCGTCCGGCAAGTGGCTCGGCATCCTCTCGCTGGTGGCGGTCGCGGGAGCAGGTGTGGTCGGCAGCGGCTATTCTCTCTCGCCGTCGTCCTCCGCACCCAGCGTTTCGGTCGCGAAGGAAGCCACGGACGAGGCCGATCGGCAGGCGCCCTCTGCGGAAGGCGACACGCCGAACGCTGCACCGAGCGCGCCGCCGCCGTCGCAGCCGGCGGCCATCTCCGTCACCGACCTGCCGAGCGCCTCGCCTGCGATCTCCGCAGCGCGTCCCAAGGCCCCCGTCGTGGCGAATGCGGATGCGCCCGCACCTTCGACGATTGCGCGCGCGAGCGACTCCGCTGTCGCGAGCCTCGCGGACGAGCTGAAGGCCGTCGACGAAGCACGTGCTGCTTTCGTCGCCCACGATCCGGCGCTGGCGCTGAACCGCGTCGAGTCGTATCGGCACCGATTTCCGTCGGGTCGCTTCATGGACGAGACGGAGGCGCTCGAGATCCAATCATTGGCGGCTCTCGGACGAAGCGATGAAGCGCGCGCCAAGGCAGCGCGGTTCCTCGCACAGCATCCCGAGTCTCCCTATGCCCAACGGGTTCGTTCGGTCGTCGGCTCGAGAAGCGAGCACTGAGCCGGCCCGATTCTCATCGACGCCGAGCGTTCGCTCGGCCTGACATGGAGCGAGAGCGATGACCAATCGCTGGAACGGATTCGATCTTCGGCGCCTGCTGTCCGGCCGCGCGCTTTTCGTCACCTTCGTGACGCTGTCGATCGTGACGGTCGCATGTTCGAGCGACGAGCGACGCATCGCGATCGGGGCGGGCGAAACCGACGATGACGCGGGGAGCGCACCGACGACTCGATTCGACTTGCCCGAGGATGCCGGCGACGCGAGCACGAAGGGCGACGCATCGCGGCCCGAAGTTGCCATGTGCATGGCGACGGAGTGTCCGCACCCGTTCGCGACGTGCAGCTCGACCGGGACGAACGCCGTGTTCGCGTGCGGGACCAACCTCCTCACCGACAGGAACAACTGCGGTGCTTGCGGGAGCGCATGTCCGCTGTCCAGCGCGTTTCCTGAGCTCAACATGGAAACGGTGTGTGTGGACGGCGCGTGCCAGCGTCAGTGTGTCCCGAAAGGCAATACGCAATACGGGGACTGCAACGGTCTCGTGGACGACGGCTGCGAGAGCAACCTCTCGAACGATCCCGACAACTGCGGCACGTGCGGATTCACGTGCCCGGCCGGACCGGACGGCGAGAGGCGCTGCATTGCCGGGAAGTGCGGCTGCCCCGCCGGCGAGACGTGGTGCAGTCCGGTCGGATGCACCAACACCTCCATCGACGACACGAACTGCGGTGCGTGCGGGAACCAGTGCAAGGGGACCGATGCGGGACCGCCGCCAGCGCACATGACCTATCGCTGCCAGCAGGGCAAATGCGCGCAGCTCACCTGCGAAAAGGGCTGGGCCGACTGCAACGGCAAGATTCAAGAGGACGGCTGCGAGATCGACATCGTCAACGACAAGAACAACTGCGGCGGTTGCGGGAACGTCTGTCCGGCAGGTCAGAAATGCCTCGTTCGCGGCAACACCGTCGGCTGCGGGTGCGAGCCGCTCGAGACGTTGTGCACGAACGGCGGCCAGGACACCTGCGTCGACCTCCTCAACGACACGCGCAATTGCGGGGCATGCGGATACAGCTGCCCGTCCAGAGGCAATTACATCACTTCGTGCCACAAGGGCTTTTGCGAATACGAATGCGCTCCAGGGAGAGGTGATTGCGACGGCGACAGCAGCAATGGTTGCGAGACGGATTTGATGATCAACGGCCGCCACTGCGGATCTTGCGGGAATCAGTGCAACACCGCAGCGGGCCAACCGTGCATCTCGGGCAGCTGCTTGATGGTCGAATGTGACGGGGGAGTGGTGGTCCAATGAGAGGGCTCTTCGATACCGGTTCCGTCGGTCGCCGCGTCGGATACCTGGGCGCGCTGCTCGGATTCTTCGCGCTCGGGCTCACGGTCGCAAGCTGCGCGAGCACGGACGACGACTCCGGGGCTCAGGACGACGACTCCGACGCGTCGGTCATTCCGGCCGCCGATGCAGCGGCCGACGCGGGCACCGATGCGTGTGATCCGGATGCCGGCGACTGCACGCAGCCGCAGCCTCCGCCGTGCAGCGACGTCGAATGGTGCCTCGAGAAGACGAGCCATCCCGCCGGAATCGGCCTTGCGAGCGTATGGGGAAGCGGGCCGAACGACGTCTGGACCGTCGGCGCCTTCGGGACGGTCACACACTGGGACGGCAAGCAGTGGACGACCGCCCAGCTCGACACGCACTGGTCACTCCGCGCGGTCTGGGGCTCGGGTCCGAACGATGTCTGGACGATGGCCGCTCCGGACCAGATCTTCCACGCGAACGGCTTCGCGAGCGGCGCCGCGCAGTGGTCGGGCGTGGCGCCCGTGACGGATAAGCCCCCGACGCCTCCCGCCCTCGCCGGCGCGATCTGGGGAACGTCGTCGAGTGACGTGTGGGTCGCGGGAAAGATCCTCACCATGCAGCGCGGAAACAACTCCGTCCGCGAGCTCGCGTGGCGGAGCGTCGATGCGGACGGCGGTATTGGCTGGGCGCCCGCCGTCCAGGTTTCGACCTTCGACACCGTTCGCGGGATCTGGGGCAGCGGCCCCGAAGACATCTGGATCGTCGGCACGAAGTCGGCCAGCGGCTCGCCGTTCGCGGCCCACTCGGACGGCGTGACCCCGGACGGCGGCGGTGCACCGACGTGGACCGAGCTCGACACGCAATCGCTGTCGGGAATGTACGCCGTCTGGGGCTCTGGTCCGAACGACGTCTGGGCCGTCGGCGACTACGGGACGATCCGTCACGGCTCCGCCGGCGCGGAGCTGCTCACGATCGTCGAATCGCCGACGACGGAGAACCTGCGCGGCATCTGGGGCTCGGGACCGAAAGACGTCTGGGCCGTCGGCGAGCACGGCACGCTCCTCCACTACGACGGCGTCGAGTGGCGAACCGCGACGGGCGGATTCGTGCCCGGGACGAAGCCGCACCTCTACAGCGTGTGGGGCAGCGGCCCGAACGACGTGTGGGCGGTCGGCAGCGGCATCGTCATGCACTATTCCGGCCCCAAGCCTGGCGCCGAAGGAGCCAATCGATGAATCCTCGCATCAGGCGCAATCTCCGATACGCGGCTCTCGCGTCGGCGCTCGTGACCCTTGGCGTGGCGTGCGCCGAGGCGGACATCACGATCGGCTCCGTCGTCGATGAGCCGGACGCCGGACCTTCCGTGCAGCTGCCCGCAGAGGACGCGAGCGCGACCGAAGCGGATGCAGACGCAAGCACCGACGCCACCATCGACGGTGACGTCGCGCAGCCGAAGCCCACGTGCACCGACGACGGCTGGTGCCACACGGACGTGCCGGACGGCCAGACGCTCCGCGACGTATGGGGTGACGGCACCGGTACGGTCTGGGCCGTGAGCGAGCAGGGAAACATCCTTCGCTGGGACGGCACTGCGTGGGTTCAGAGCCACGCCGCCGGCGTTCCGCTCTACGCCGTGTGGGGCAGCAGCCCGACCGATCTCTGGGCAGGTGGCGGCACGAAGACGACCGGCACCCAGGTCCTTCCCGGACTCCTCTTGCACGGCACCGGCTCGAGCCCGTCCACGATCGTATGGACGCCCGTCGCCGCTCCAGTGACGATCCGATCGATCTGGGGAGCGAGCGCGAACGACGTCTGGGCCGTCGCCTCCGTCACCCACCGCGTCAACAAGGCCGATCCCAGCTACGTCCTGCATTACTCCGGTCCGCCGTCGCCCTCCGATCCTGGCGACGAGGACGCGGGCGACGCCGGAGCCGCGGCGACGGGCTGGGAAATCGATCCCGTCTCGAGCGCGTTTCCTTCTCACTTCGAGAAGGTCTGGGGCACGGCAAAGGACGACGTCTGGGTGGGGAGTCGGGTTCCGGTCACCTCCGGCACGGCGCCAGGTCAGATCCTGCACCGCACCTCGGACGGAGACGGGGCCGTTGCCTGGCGCAAGGATCAACCCCAGGGCACGAGCGCTGCACGTGTCGACGTCAACGGCGTCTCGTTCTCGCGGAGCCTCACCTTCGTCATCGGTTTCAACGGAGATTCGAACAGCCCCTACTTCCACACGGGCGTCAGCGACGACGACGGCAGCACGTTCACCTGGACGCAGCGCACGGCCGCCGAGACCGGCTACACCAACAATGCTCTCACGACGCTCTGGGGAACGGGGCCGAACGACATCTGGGTCGCCGGCCAGCGCGCACGTCTTCGTCACTGGGACGGGACCAAGTGGAGCATTGCGGCGGTCGCTCTCGACGACGTGATCCCGGTCCAGAACGCCATGAACGCGATGTGGGGCTCGGGCCCGACCGACATCTGGGTCGTCGGGGCGGATATCGCCCTCCACAAGATCAAGTGAGGAGCGCCATGACTCGTATTCGCACCGATATCGACAGCGATATCCAAAACCGTATTCGCGCCCGCACTCGCCGTATTCCTGCCGTCGTCCTCGCCATGACGGCTCTCTCGTCGAGCGCAGCGGCCGTCGTTGCGTGCGGCGACTCCGACCCCACGACGCCGGAGGTCGACACGGCGGACGGCGCGGCAGACGCCGCCGATTCCTCGGTCACTCCGGGAGACGCCGGCGGCCAGGACGAAATCGATGCTCGCGCCGATGCCGATGCCGATGCGGGGCGTCCCAGCTACGACGCTTCGGACGAGCCGGTCGTGTGCACGACCACGCCTTGCGTCACGCAGCTCGCCGCTGGAGACCGTCATTTCTGCGCGCTCATGAGCGACGGCAGCGTCCAGTGCTGGGGCACGGACACGAAGGGCTCGCTCGGCAGGGGCCAGGACGGCGGAAGCCCTGCCGGCACGCCCCCGCAGCCGGTCGTCGAGATCACGAACGCGACCCAGATCAGCGCGGGTACGCCGGGCAACACCACCTGCGTTCGCGATGCCGAAAAGCATGTCCAGTGCTGGGGCGAAAACTCGGTCGCGCAGCTCGGGTTGGTACCGTCGCCCGGGCTCCGCGATCAAAACGCGCACCCGACGCCGACGCGGGTTGCGCTCGCGAGCGAGGTCGTTCGCGTCGACGTCGGCCAGTCGACCGTCTGTGCGATCGCGACCGACGGTAAAATCTATTGCTGGGGAACAAACAGCTCGAACCAGCTCGCGCGCCTCAATTCGAACCTGGGATATGAGGGTCCTGGGCTCGCCGAGCTCGGGAATTACGAGATCACGCGCCTGATCCTCACCCAGTATTCTTCTTTCGCGATCACGAAGGACGGTCAGCTCCTCGGCTGGGGCCGAGCGTCCGGGCGTCTGAGCTCACTGCCGAGCAGTGAGGGCAGCCCGACGCCCGTGCCGTTGCCGTCGTTGAGCGACGTCACGCGCGCCGCGACGAGCGGCTTCGCCTCGGGGAGTAACGGACACCAGTGCGCGATCGCCGGCGGTGACGTCTACTGCTGGGGTGGCAACATCCGCGGCGAGCTCGGAACGGGCGTGCCCGACGGCGAGCAGCTCCCGGCCTTCGCCGGCATCATCACCGACGCTGGCGTGTTCCCACAGCAGGTCGCGCTCGCGCCGAACAGAACGTGCGTGCGGATGACGAACGGAACGCTCCAGTGCAGCGGCGACGACAGGCTCGGTCAGCTCGGGCGCGGAGGAGACGCCGGCACATTCGTCTCGCGCTTCGGACCGGCGACTGCACTCTCGCAGCACGTGGTGCAGGTCGCGTCGAGCACGAGCGCGACGTGCGCCCTCGTCCAGGGCGGCACGGTCATGTGTTGGGGAGGAAATGCGAATGGAGAGCTCGGGCAGGGCACGACGGACAAGGATCCGCATCCGACGCCCGTAACGGTCGTCTTCCAATGAGGGCCACGATGCAAAGCGCATCTGCATTTTACGGTATCGCGATCTTCGTGTCTGGCGCCGCGCTCGCCGGCATCGCGTGCGGCAGCGTCCGCACGGAGTTCCACGAGCAGATGAAGCCGCCTCCGCTCACGACGGAGGACTCGGGCACGGTCAGCGAGTGCAAGCCGACCGTGAGCTGCTCTCGTGACCTGAAGCAGGTGCTCCACCACAACTGCGACGGCACGGAGGAGGTGACCACCTGCGGACCCGACCAGGGCTGCGGCGACGGGAAGTGCATCGACGCCTGCACGAGCGCTGCGCTCTCGAAGGGCAGCATCGGCTGCTCGTTCGCGACGCTGCCCGCCGACGACTCGGGCAGTGTGCAGGGCTCGTGCTTCGCTGCGATGATCGCGAACGTCTGGGATCGGCCGGTGACGCTGCAGGCGGCGTATGGCGCCGACCCGCTCGATATCGGTCGCTCGACGTATTACGCCGAGATGAACGGGACCTCGATCGAGTACACGCCGGTCAACGGGGCGATCGCGCCGGGCAAGGTCGCCATCGTGTTCCTGGCGCAGGGCGAGGGCCCGAGCGGGAGCTCGCTCGACTTCACGAAGTGCCCGACAGCGGTCGTGCCCGCGCTCGGCAAGGATCCGATCGGTCACAAGACGACGCGAACGCGCGCCTTCCGCATCACGACCGACACGCCCGTCACGGCGTATTCGATTTTCCCGTACGGCGGAGCGAGCTCGCACACCCCGACGGCGATGGTCCTGCTCCCAGTCTCGTCCTGGGACAAGAACTACATCGCCGTGAGCACCTGGAATCCGTATCCAGGCGCGCCCACCATCCAGATCGTCGCCGCCGAGGATGACACCGAGGTCCGGATGCGCCCGAGGGTCGACATCATCGGCGGCGGCGGCATCGAAGGGATCGGCGAGGGACAGACGCAGACATGGAAGCTCAGCCGCGGTGAGGTCCTGCAGATCACGCAGCGCGCCGACACGAGCGGAAGCCCGATCGAGGCGAACAAGCCCATCGCGCTCTTCGGCGGCTCGGAGTGCACCAACATCGGAACCACGGCGTGCGATGTCACGCAGCAGCAGATCCCTCCCGTCTCGCAGTGGGGCCACGACTACGCGCTCGTGCCGTGGCGACCGCGCATCGCCGCGGGCGTCGGCATGACCACAGCGCGTGAGAGCGTTCCGTGGCGCTTCGTAGGCGCTGCGAATGGGACGCAGCTCGTGTACGAGCCCGCGCGTCCGGGCGGAGCTCCCGAGACGCTCGATGCCGGTCAGGTGGTGACCTTCACGACGACCGAGATCGTGACGGTCAGGTCGCAAGACGAGAACCATCCGTTCTACGCCGGCATGTTCATGACGGGCGGACAGGCCATCGCCGCCCAGACCAACAACGGGCCGGCCTTCGGTGATCCGGATTTCGTCAACGCGATTCCTTCGGAGCAGTTCCTCGATCGCTACATCTTCTTCGTCGATCACACATATCCTGAGTCCACCCTCACGTTCGTTCGCCGCAAGACGGCGGACGGTTTCCAGCCGGTGACGCTCGAGTGCGCCGGTGAAATCAGCGATTGGAAGCCGCTCGGCAGCTCCGGCGAGTACGAGTTCACGTGGGTCACCCTGACCAAGCTCGGCCTTACCCAGAAGTTCGCCGGAGGCTCGTGCGGCTACGGACGTCACGAGGCGCGCAGCAACGGGCCCTTTTCGGTTCACGTCTGGGGCTGGGGAAGCTATGCGAGCTACGGCTATCCGGGCGGTATGGGAAGTCGTCCGCTCAGTGACGTCAAAGGGCCGCCCATCGAGTGAGGTCGTCGTTCGTGAAACCGCGTGTCGTCGCGTCGCTGCTGGTCCTCGCAACTACGGTGCTGTCGTGTCGCTCCTCGTCGAGCGAGACGCCCGCGGGCTCGACCCCTCCGGTCGCCGACGCAGGACCGGCCGAGCCGTTCAGCCTCGACGTCCTCGACGACGCGCGGATCGGAAGCGACGGGAATGCTCCGGACTTCCATCGCGCGTCCGGAGCCGTCGCGATCGCGGGAGGGCCATTCGCGGACGCGAAGCTGGTCGTCGATCTTCGCTCGACGTGTTTCCCGTTCGAGCAGTGGAAGGACAATCCTCCTCCGAAAGGGCACAACTTTCCTGCCAGCTGCGACGCGTTCGATCGGAATTTCGAGATCGCCCTTGCGGACCCAGCCGATCCCGCGGCTCCGGCGATCGAGCTCGTGCGCGCGATCACGCCTTTCGGCGGTCCGCTGCACATCGAGAAGGACGTCACCGACGTTCTCAACGCCGTCCGAGGATCGCGGCAGCTCGTCGTCACCATTCCCTCGTATTCGGATGCGGAGGGCAAGGTCTCCGGCTCGAACGGCGGGTGGAACGTGAGCGCGAAG
>JAEXCN010000207.1 GCA_023402175.1 Pseudomonadota bacterium
ATCGATTCGAGTCGGAGCTCCTCACCGTCCGTGTGCTCGTCGAGGACCCAGCGGCGGCCGTCACGGTGGTAGACGTCGATGCGCCGCTCGCGTTGCGAGACGAGCACGTATTCGCGAAGAGAACGCAAACGCCGGTAGTCAGCGAACTTGTCGCCGCGATCGATTTCGGCCGTGGAGTCGGCGAGGACCTCGACGATCAGCGTCGGATTCACGAGCGCATGGTCGTCGTCGGGATCTCGCTCGATCGTCCCGCAGACGACGTAGACGTCGGGATAGGTCGCTCGATCCGCAGAACGGATGCGAACACGTACGTCGGCGGGCAACACGATGCACGGCCGCCCACTGAGCCCCGCCGAAAGCAGAGCCGTGAGACGGCTCACGAGCCGGCCGTGCTCGACCGAGCCGCCTGCCATCGCGACGATGACGCCGCCGACGTACTCGTGCTTCGTCTCGCTCGTCGCCTCGAGAGCGATGTATTCCGCATACGTCGCCCGGCCCTTCGCGGCCTCGACCATGCCTCAAAGCTACCACTCCCCATCACCGGGCAGCTCGAAGTGTGAGGCGACGCTGACACAACCGTCGCACGAGGAGGGTGACCCGCGGGATCTCGAGCGATGTCTGCAGAAGGCCGTGACGTGCTGCCGAGCCCCTCTGCTCGATCACGATCCGCGGCGTGCGCGCCGTACCCACTGCCAGTGGAGGCCGACGCGACGCACGGGCGCGACGCATTCGCCGGAAGCCTCGGCACGATGCGAGGACGAAGCTTCGCGCGCGGAGCGAGCACCCCATGGAAGCGCGTGAGCGGGTAGCGCGGCGGGGGCACGAGCGCGCAAAGCCTCGCGACGGTGCTCGCGGCGGAGAGCGCCGCCGGCAGCAGCGCGAAGCGCGCCGGCCGCTCGCCGTGAGCACATGGCGAACGCGGCGCTCCACGTCGAAGTCGAGGCGCTTCGTGAGGGCGCGGCGAACACCAACGTGAGCGATGAGAAGGGGTGCGAAGGCTGGTCACTGGAGGGGGCGCGACCTTCGCGCGCAGGACGAGCTGAGGCCGTCCGATATTCGATGGATCAAAAATCACGATTCGGGGGAGTAGGCCGAGCGCCACTGGACATCCTCCGAAAGTCGACCTCAGCAGATTGGCTGAGGTTGCTTCTCGAGGTTCGCGCGCGGCGAGGGAGGCTCGCTTTCGGAATGGCTCTTCACGTCTTGGTGACCGGCGCGAATCGTGGACGGGACTCGAGCTCGTACGGCAGTACCGCGCGGCGGGTTATTACGTCCCGCGGTGACGACGGCTTGCACCTACGGACTCCGTAGCGGAGCGAGCAGCCGCTGAAGGAAGCGCTCGCGGTCGTTCAGGAAGTCGCGCGTGAGCTGGACATGCTCCGTCTGATCGTACTCGACGGAGCTGATGCCACTCTCGTCGAGCTGGTAGAGCCTCGCACCGGGGTAGGCGAGGACGATGGGGGCATGCGTCGCGATGATGAACTGCGAGCCTTCCTCGATCAGCTCGTGCATCCGGATCAGGAGCGATAGCTGGCGTGATGGAGACAGCGCGGCCTCGGGCTCATCGAGGATGTAGAGGCCGTTCGGACCGAAGCGGTGCTTCATCAGGGCGAGGAACGACTCGCCATGGGATTGCTCGTGGAGCGATTGCCCTCCGTACGAGTCGATCACGGGCGGCGCGAAGGATGGCTCCGCATAGAGGCGTTCGATCTCGGTCGCAAGATTGAAGAAGCTCTCGGCGCGAAGGAAGAAGCCGGTCCGCGGCCGCCTCGGAGCCCGAGCAAAGCGGATGTGCTCGTGGAGTGCCGACTCTGAGCGCCTCGTGGCGAACTTGAAATTGATCGTGCCGCCTTCCGCGTTGAAGCCGCAGGCGACAGCGATGGCTTCGAGGATCGTCGACTTCCCCGAGCCATTCTCACCAATGAAGTAGGTCACAGTCGCGAGCTCGAGGCCGTCGAGCGAGCGGACTGCTGGCAAGACGAATGGGTACGCGTCCGGATTCACGACGCGGTCCCAATCGAGGCGCACGCTACGCAGGAAGGGGGACTCGTGAGGGTCGAACGCGCTCATCCGCGTGGAGGGTAGCAATTCTCGCCGACGGTACAGGCGACGACCGCGATGTTCGAGGGGCGGACGGTCCACGGGTGCCGCCGTTCTTCCTCGGCGTCGGCGATCGCGATCCGCTGCGTGACGACACGGAGCGCTTCTCTCGCGCGCTCGCTCGGCTCGGCGTGCAGCACGAGGCGAAGCGTTACGCCGGCGGCGTACACGGCTTTCACGTCCTCTTGCAGTGGGCGAAAGGGGTCAATCCGACGAAGCCCGGACCCGAGGACACGGCCGCCACCTCGAGTGACTGCGACGTCCACGCGACGAATCCAATCCTCGCTCAGCGCGCGACCGCATCCTTCGCCTGACGGTGCTACTCACGCCCGGACGACGGCGATAACGAGCGGTGGTCCAGGGCCGACGGCGCGTTACGACCCGACCGACGACAAAGATCAAACTCGGCCTTAACGACTGCGCTCCCCGGCCGTTCTTCCGGTCCTCGTGCGACCTCGCACAGGGAAGGAGTCCGGCGGAAATGACTCGGAGTCGATGGGGTGGTTCGAAGGCGTGGCCGGGGGCGCTCGCCAGCGTCGCGCTGGCGCTGCTGGCGGGGTGCACACCCGACGTGACCGGCAAGAGCGAGTTCGACGAGAAGCGGCTGGCGCGCGCCGCCGCCCCCGACGAGGAAACCACGGGGCCGAAGCTCCCGACCGGACCTGTGAAGCTCGACTGCGAGCCCGGCTTCGAGCAGCGCGGGAGCGAGTGTGTCGACATCGACGAGTGCAAGACGCTCAGCGGGCCGTGCGATCCGCTCACGACCTGCACGAACACCTCCGGCGCCTTCCGCTGCGGCACGTGCCCGAGCGGCTACACCGGCACCGGCTCCACCGGATGCGTCGACGTCGACGAGTGCAAGAAGAACAACGGCGGCTGCGACGCCCTCACGGCTTGCCTGAACACCGCGGGCGGCTTCACCTGCGGGCACTGCCCGCCCGGTTACGCCGGCACTGGCAAGTCGGGGTGCACGGACATCGACGAGTGCGCGGTGAACAACGGCGGATGCGACCCGCTCGCCGCCTGCACGAACACGCCCGGCGGCTTCACCTGCGGCTCTTGCCCGAGCGGGTACACCGGCGGCGGCGCGACCGGATGCGTCGACGTCGACGAGTGCGCGGTGAACAACGGCGGATGTGATGCGCTCACCACGTGCACCAACACGCCGGGCGGCTTCAGTTGCGGCGCGTGCCCGAGCGGATACATCGGCAACGGCGCGACCGGCTGCGTCGACGTCAACGAGTGCGGGGTGAACAACGGCGGATGTGACCTCCGGACGACGTGCACCAACACGCCCGGCAGCCGGATCTGCGGCGCCTGCCCGAGCGGGTTCTCCGGCGACGGGGCGACAGGCTGCGTCGACGTCGACGAGTGCGCCGTCGACAACGGCGGATGCGACGTGCGGACGACCTGCACGAACACCATCGGCGGCTTCACCTGCGGCGCCTGCCCGAGCGGATTCTCCGGGACCGGCGCGACCGGCTGCGCCGACATCGACGAGTGCGCGGTCGGCAACGGCGGATGTGATGCTCTCACCGCGTGTATCAACACCGTCGGCGGCTTCACCTGCGGCGCCTGCCCGAGCGGCTACACCGGGACGGGCTCCACGGGCTGCACCGACATCGACGAGTGTGCCGTGAACCACGGCGGCTGCGACGCGCTCGTGCCCTGCACCAACACCGCCGGGAGCCACGTGTGCGGCGCGTGCCCGAGCGGCTACTCCGGCGGAGGAGCGACCGGCTGCGTCGACATCGACGAGTGCGCGACCGGCAACGGCGGCTGCGACGCGCTCACCACCTGCACCAACACGCCGGGAGGCCGCCTCTGCGGCGCTTGCCCGAGCGGCTATCTCGGGATGGGCGAGTCCGGCTGCGTGGAGATCGACGAGTGCGCGAGCGCGAACGGGGGGTGCGACGCGCTCACGACCTGCACGAATACGCCCGGCAGCTTCCTCTGCGGCGCCTGCCCGAGCGGCTACACCGGCAACGGCTCCACCGGATGTGTCGACGTCGACGAGTGCGCCGTGAACAACGGCGGCTGCGACCCGCTGACGAACTGCCACAACACGCCCGGCGGCTTCACCTGCGGCGCCTGCCCGAGCGGATACACCGGGACGGGCGCTTCCGGCTGCGTCGACATCGACGAGTGCGTCGTGAACAATGGCGGCTGCGACCCGCTCTCGAGCTGCACCAACACGCCGGGCGGACACACCTGCGGCGCTTGCCCGAGCGGCTACTCCGGCACCGGTGCCACCGGCTGCGTCGACGTCGACGAGTGCGCCGTGAACAACGGCGGGTGTGATCCCGTCGCGGCCTGCATCAACACATCGGGCGGGCACAGCTGCGGCGCTTGCCCGAGCGGCTACACGGGCACGGGCGCCTCGGGCTGCGTCGACGTCGACGAGTGCGCGACTGCGAACGGCGGCTGCGACCCGCTCACGACCTGCACCAACACGCCCGGCAGCCGGATCTGCGGGAGCTGCCCGAGCGGATACTCCGGCACCGGCGCCTCCGGATGTGCCGACATCGACGAGTGCGCATCGGGCAACGGCGGCTGCGACCCGCTCACGACCTGCACGAACACGCCCGGCGGCTTCACCTGCGGCTCTTGCCCGAGCGGGTACACCGGCGGCGGCGCGTCCGGATGCGTCGACATCGACGAGTGCGCATCGGGCAACGGCGGCTGCGACGCGCTCACGACCTGCACGAACACGCCCGGCGGGCGCACCTGCGGCGCCTGCCCGAGCGGCTACTCCGGCAACGGCGCGTCCGGATGCGTCGACATCGACGAGTGCGCATCGGGCAACGGCGGCTGCGACGTGCTCACGATCTGCACGAACACTCCCGGCGGCTTCACGTGCGGCGCCTGCCCGAGCGGCTACTCCGGCAACGGCGCCTCCGGATGCATCGACATCGACGAATGCGCGACCGGCGCGAACAACTGCCACGCCGATGCCACGTGCACGAACACGCCCGGCAGTTTCACCTGCGCCTGCAACCCGGGCCTGAACGGCGATGGCGTGACGACCTGCTCGGCGTGCTCGCCCATGGCCGTCGGCGGCACTGTCGTCGCGCGCCCGTCGGCTCAGCCGGAGATCTGCATCGAGAACACGGACGGCTCGACCGCCGAGTACGTGTTCATCCCGATGAACCTGACGATGGGCGCCTCCTATCCGGTCACCGTCTCGGCGACGAACCTCGCGGCGCTGACCGGGAGCGCGCCTTCTGCCGGGACGGCGCCGACGACCGACAACCACAGCGCTGCCCGCAAGGCCGACACCGACGAGTACACCGCGCGCAAGGGGACCGTAGGCTCCGGCACCCCGGTCTCGCCCCCCTCGGCGGTCCCGGCGGGCGTGGTGCCGACCGTCGGCGCCTCGTGGTCGCTGAACGCGGAGATCGGCACGCACTGCACGTCCGGAACGGCGCGGACGGGGACCGTGAAGTACGTGGGCACCCACGCCATCATCGTCCGCGACGATGCGAATCCCCCGGAGGGAGGCACCCCCACGCTCAACTACAACGATCTGGGGTCGGCCTTCGACAACCTGATCTACCCGAGCGCCACCAGCATCTACGGCACGCCGTCGGACCTCGACGCCAATGGGCGCGTCGTCCTCTTCTTCACGACGGCCGTGAACGCTTACACCACCACCGGCGACGACGCGTTTGCTCACTATCGCAAGCGCGACCTGCTCGACCAGAGCGAATGTCCGACGAGCAATCGAGGCGAGGTCATCTACGTGATGGCAGCCGATCCGACTGCCAGCGCGAGCCCGACCATCAGGACATCGAGCGCGGTCACGAGCTCTGGCCCGCCCGCCATGGCGCATGCGCTCGTGCACATGATCGTCGACTCCCGGCGCATCGCGTCCGGCTCGCCGTTCGAGGAGCGCTGGCTCGACGAGGCGCTCGCCGGCGTCGGCGTGGACCGCGTCTTCACCGATGCGAGCGGCCTCGGCACGCTCAACAACATCATCACGACGAACATCACCACCGGCACGGGTGCCAGCCAGAAGGTGGCGGTGTTCAACACGTACGCCAACCAGAACTTCACGAACTGGCGCCCGTGGCACCAGGCGCCGGCGCGAACGGGCTTCCTCGACGACATCAGCTCGGTGGCGACGCGCGGAGCCGGGTGGAGCTTCCTCCGCTACGCGGCTGACCGCGCGGCGGCGGGGAGCACGGTCGCCGAAAAGACCTTCCTCTACGACGTGGCGAACGCGTCGACCACGGGCCTCGCCAACCTCGCAGCGCGGATCGGGAGCTCGCCGGGCCCGTGGATGCGCGACTACCTCGCGTCGGTCTACATCGACGACACGGGCATCCCCAACCTCGACGTCGCGGCCCTCCCGTACCGCGCGACCACCTGGAACTATCGCTCGCTCTACATCGCCCTCGGAGGCTTCCCGCTCCAGCAGCCGGTGCTCTCGTCGGGCGTCCCAGCGTCGATCTCGCTGGCGCCAGGCGGCGCGAACTACATCCGGTTCGCGATCGCTCCGCAGACCTCGTCCACCGTCACGCTCACGCCCCCGGCGGGCTCGGGTTGGGACGCCTGGTACATGATCCTGCGGCGCCAGTAACGAGACGCATCGACCTGGCGGCCACCCCGCCGCGCGCGAGCGAGGACGTCGCGTCTTCGCCGCGCGTGCCGGGTGGCCGCCGCGCATTCTGCGGTTCGCCTCGAGAGAGAGCTTGGTGCTGTCGCGCAGCGGCTCGGCGCGAGCCACGCGAACCGAGCGCCGGCGACCCGAGATCACTCGATGACGGCAGTGAGCTCTTCGAAGGTCGTCTGATCGATGTCGTCGACGCCTTCGTAGAACACCTGGCCGGGATAATCGGCCTCGTAGCAGCTATTCCCGATCTTTTGATACTTCTTTCCGTTGTACGCCGCGCCGACATGAACGGCGCGCGGTTCGCAGGTGGCCACAGCGTCGCGAGCATCTCGAGATGCCCGGAGCACGGAGCGCGAGCCTTCGGGCATCTCGGTATGCGGCGCACACGGCGAGGTGGTAGTAGCGCGATAGCTCGCTCCGCGGGACCGCCGGAACGCGCGCGTCGCGCCGACGCTCGACTCGCGATGGAAGTGTGGGCTCACGCAAGGACGTGATCGAGACCGACTCGTACGCCCGGGAAAATCAGCCGGGCACGATCGCGCCGAGATTGTCCACGTAAACGGACTCGACTTGCAGCACGACATCGATCGATTCGAGTCGGAGCTCCTCACCGTCCGTGTGCTCGTCGAGGACCCAGCGGCGGCCGTCACGGTGGTAGACGTCGATGCGCCGCTCGCGTTGCGAGACGAGCACGTATTCGCGAAG
>JAEXCN010000282.1 GCA_023402175.1 Pseudomonadota bacterium
GATCGGGGGGCTCGAAGAAGAGGCGGTCGGGATTGCGGTCATGGATGACGCGATCTGTGGGCTGCTTCGCGGCGGCTCGGTCGCGTGCTGGGGCGACAACCTCGTTGGTCAGCTCGGGCGCGGGAGCACCGACCTGGATCTCCATCCCGATCCGGGGCTCGTGGTGATCAAGTGATCGTCGTCGATCGAAAGAGGTCTTTCATGCGTAGGCCCGTTCTACGTCTCCTTCTCGCCCTATCGGCTGCCTGGGTCGGTTGCTCGTCCGAGCGGACTTTGTTGGAGACCACGCGTCCGGACTTCGGCGACGCGGATGCTGGTGCCGGCATCGACGCTGGATGTTCGGGAGTCGTCTGCTCGCGAGACCTTCGCTCCGTTCGCGATTGCTCGTCTGGCAAAGTCGTCGAGGAATGTCCTCTGGACAAGGCGTGTGGCAACGGCCAGTGCATCGCGCCTTGCGACGCCGCCGCGATCAACGAAGGATCGATAGGCTGCGCGTTCGCGATCCCTCCACGGAACAGCGGTATCCAGTCCGTAGGAAGCTGCGCGGCCTTTTTTGTTGCGAACAACTGGACCTCCCCCGCTACCGTGCGCGTCGAGTTCAAAGGAGAGGAGAAATCCCTCGACGGCGCTCTCTGGGTACCGTTCGTCGAAGACGGCATCGTGAAGCACAGGAAGCTCGAAGGCCCCATCCCACCCGGCGGCGGCGCGGTCGTGTTCGTGTCGCACGACACGAAGTGGGATGACGGTACGAAATACTGGATTGGGTGCCCGGCCGGCGTCACGCCGATCTTCGACAAGGAGCCAGCGATGACGGCCGGGACCGGGGTCGGTCATGCCCTGTTCGCTCGCGCCGACGTTCCCGTGTCGATGTATTCGATGTACCCATACGGCGGAGCCAAGAGCACCACGCCTAGTGGAACGCTGCTCTTGCCGACGACATCGTTTCGAAAGAACTACATGGCCGTGAGCTCGTGGGGAGGCAAGGGCGACTCTTTCGGCTGCGGGATGTTGCCCCAAAGTTATCAATGTACGCAGGCCGGCAAGCCCAC
This sequence comes from Pseudomonadota bacterium, assembly GCA_023402175.1. Classification (GTDB taxonomy): domain Bacteria; phylum Myxococcota_A; class Polyangia; order Polyangiales; family Polyangiaceae; genus Labilithrix. The sequence goes on from JAEXCN010000282.1 coordinate 1,050, forward strand.
GCTTCAGATTGTCGCGACGGAGGATGATACGTCCGTCGACTTCCTTCCGCGCGTGGACATCATCGGCGGTAATGGCGTCGCGCCGGGTCCGCGCAACGAAGTTGCAAGCTACAAGCTGCAGCGCGGCGAGGTATTGCAGCTCACGCAGGAGCGCGAGCTCGTTGGATCGATTTTCGAGAGCGACAAGCCGGTCGGCGTCTTTGGCGGGCACTCGTGCATGTTTGTCCCGGCCGACGTTGGCGCATGCGAGATCGACAACAAACAAATCCCGCCGCTATCGGCATGGGGACACGAATATGCAGTTTTGCCCGCCCCCAATCGAGGCATGCTCGTCAGCAAAGGGAAAGACGTGGAACGCGATCCGAGCGTGATTCGCATCGTCGGAGCGGCGAACGGCACGACGCTCGTCTACGAACCCTCGGCGCCGGAAAATGCGCCGGGCACGCTCGAATCGGGCGAGCTCGCTCGCTTCTTCGCCCATGAGCCTTTCGTCGTACGCAGCCAGGACGCTGAACATCCCTTCTATGTGGCCTCCGTCATGACGGGAGCTGCGACGACGTCGAGCAACATGGGCGATCCGGAGACGGCGGTCGCGATACCGACGGATCAATGGCTCGACGCGTATGGTTTTTTTGCTGACTACTCGTATGCGTACAGCTCGGTGTTCGTTACCCGCCGTAAATCGAACGGGGTATTTTCCGACGTTACACTCGACTGCGCCGGTGCGCTCACGGGTTGGAAGCCCATCTCGGCGGACTACGAGTGGACCTACGTGGAGCTCACTCGTGCTGGAAAGCCGCAGTCCTATCCGGCCGGTACGTGCGCGGACGGACCGCATCGGATTTCGAGCGAGGGCAGCTTCACGATGGCCATGTGGGGGCTCGCCAGCTACGCAAGCTACTCGTATCCGGGCGGCATGGGACTGCGCCGCGTGACCGAGCTCGACATCACGGTGCACTGACCTTCTAGCCGTCTGGTGCGATTGGGCGGGCGTCCGATGTGCACGGGCGACCGCCGCCTCGTCGCGTGCTTTCAACGAGAGAGAGATTCCATGCTTCGTCATCACGCCGCGATCGTCGCGGGAGCATTGTTTGTGGGCTGCAGCACGTCCTCCGCTCCACGGTTGGACCTTGCGGGCGGAAACCCCGATGCGGGCGCCGACGCCGGGGATACGCGACCGATGCTGCTGCCGGGCTGTCCTTTGGACCCGGGCCCGCCTGCGATCGAGCTCGACCGGGATTCCCCCGTGGACCCGATCGGTGGCGCACGGAAGTTCACGCTCGAAAAGGCGCTCGAAGGTTATCCCGAGTCGGAAGGTGTGCTGACCGCCCTCATCACGACGGAGAAGGGCACGATTCGCTGCGAGCTCGACGAGAAGGCCGCGCCGATCACAGTCGCGAACTTCGTCGGGCTCGCGCGTGGAACGCGTCCGTTCAAGAAGCTCGCCGGCAAGTGGACCACGGCGCGCTTCTACGATGGCCTCATCTGGCACCGCGTGATCCCCGACTTCGTGATCCAGGGCGGCGACCAAGCAAGGAACGGGACGGGCGGCCCCGGCTACGACCTCGTCGAGGAGAACCACGTCGCGGAGCCACTCGGGACGCTTGCGATGGCTGCAAGCGCCAAGCCGAACGGAAGTCAATTCTACATCGTCGTCGGCAAAGGCCCCGAGGCCAAATACAACGTCTTCGGCAAGTGCCAGACCGAGACGGCAGTCGCGATCGCCAGCGAGCCGCGGCACAGCAACGACAAGCCGATCGCCGACGTGCACATGCAGCGAATCGACATCGCGCGCTGCTCGGAGTGATCGCCACCGCGCCGACGTCAGAGTGACCAGCTCGAGCAGGAGGTCAGTTGACCTCGACGCGGACCTTCGTCGCCGGGCGGCTGCCGGCGCCGGCGGGATATCCGTAACTCGCAAAGGTATCGGTACCCCAGACGTAGAGCTCGAACGCGCCGGTGCTCGAGGCTTCGTGACGGCCGTACATGCAGGTGTTGCCGCCGACGCTGGTGCCCTTGCCGTCCTTCGTGAGCACCAGCCACGTGTATTCGATCCTGCCGTCGGTACCGAGCGGCCGCCAGTCGCCCACGGTCCCGACGCAGTCCACGTTGACGTCCTGGAATCCCTCCCCATCGTTGCGGCGCACCAACGTCACCGACGTGTTGGCGTAGGTGTGGTCGATGAAGAAGACGTAGTGATCCAGGAACTGCTCGTCGGGGATCAGGTTCACGAAGTCGGGGTCGCCTTGACCGTTGACGTTGTAGCCCGGCTCTCCGTCGTACGGACTCGGGTTGACGGTCCCGCTCATGAACACGGCCACGTAGATCGGATGATCGTTGTCCTGGCTGCGCACGACGAACGGATAGTCCGCTCGGAACGTGGCGGTCTCGCCACCTTGCATCGACAGCGGAGCGCCGATCGGACGTGTCGGCTCGTAGTGCAGCGTCGTTCCGTCCTGCGCGCTGACGATGCGGTAGTGGACGTTCTCGCTGATCTCCAAACCGTCGAGAGCCGTACGTCGCGTGCGGTAGGGTACTGCCGAGTACCGCGAGCTCCACTGGCTCAGCGGCGGGATCTGTTGCTGCAGGGCGTCGCACGCAGCCCACTGCACGGGGAGATACGTGCACGGCGTCCCCCCGAATAGCGCGACGGGATGGTTCGATTCGAGCGCACTACCGATCAGACTCTCTCGCTGCGAGATCTCGAGGACCTGGCCGCGCTCGAGTCGCGTACGACTCACTTCGCCCGCAGGCGTGAATTGGACCGGCGACGTCGACGAATTCGAGGCAATATCCACCCTCGGTCGAATGAGAACCTCGGTATCGTCTTCTCGCGCGACGATCTGGACAAAGGACGTATCGTCGAATCGCTTGTTGTTCCACCCATCGACGAGCAGGTAGTTGGTGCCCCAGGACGTCGTAGGCAGGAGCAACGTGGCCGTGGGCATGTAGCTCTTCGCGCCGCCGTACGGGAAGATCGAGTAAGCAGCCACCGGGCGATCGGTCGAGAGCTTGAACGTGTCGTAGATGCTCGTCCGGTGCTCGCTCACGATCACGCCGAAGTGGGCCTCCTTCACGCCGGGTGGACACGGCGTGGCAGAGCCGGTCGGGTCCGGCCCTTGCGCGAGGAAGACGACACCGGCTTCTCCTACCGGAATCATCCCGTCCAGCGGTTCGTACACTGGCTTTCCGTCCGGGCCCGAGGTGACACGGTACACGCTCTTCGACACATCGAGCGGCGCGCCGCCGAGCTCGGCGGTGAGGTGTACCGGCGTGGTCCACGTGTTGGACACGATCGCTGCGAAGCAGCCCGGCGCTTTGTCAGGCGGAACGTCGGGCGGGATCGCGGCAAAGGAGCAGCCGATCGAGCCCTCTGCGGCCGCCGCGCTGCTGCAGGCCGGGACGCATTGGCCATTCGCGCACCCGGTGTCCGAGGAGCACGCTTCGATCACCGCGCCCGTGCAGTTGTCGAGCACGCTGTGCAGGTCGCGTGAGCAACGACGCCCTTCGCACGCGGCCGCGTCCGGCGCTGCCGCGTCCGTGGCCAGGATACCAGGCGCAAGCCCAGTATCTCGCGTCTTGGCGCTGCACGCGCCCAGCCAGACCACCAGAGGAACACTCGCTACCGCGAGGCGAAATGACCACATCTTGAATTCCCTTTACGGAAAGACGACGACCTGCGGCTCGGGATGGCGTCGCTCGTCACGACCGCCACGCCCCAGCTGGCCGCGAGTGTTGTCACCCCAGCACAGCACGCTGCCATCGCTGCGCAGAGCACACGACGAGGTATTGCCGACGGCGACGGCGGCGACGGCGGGGCCTCCGGGGAGCGGGACGCGCGTGGGCGCATAGACGCCTTGCTTGGCGACGACCCCGAGCTCGCCGCGCGCATTCAGACCGCCCCAGCAGTACACGTCGCCGGTCGTGGTGCGTGCGCACGTGTGCTGGTCGGCGGTGGCGATGTCGACCAACGCGATCGATGCCGGCAACGCGACAGGCGTGGGCGTGACCTCGTCGCGCCAAAGCCCACTCCCTAGCTGGCCCTTGGTCCCTCGCCCCCAGCAAGAAAGCTCACCCGCCTTTGTGCGCGCACACGCATGACCCTCTCCGACAGCAAGGACCTCGACGTCGATCAGGCCGAAGACCTGGCTCGGATCGCCACCCGCGTATTGATGTGCGAGCTGAGGTCCGTACCCCCAGCTCAACAGCCTGCCATCCGCGAGGGCAACGAGCCCGACGTCATGTCCAAAGCGAGCGTCGAGTGGCTTGGCACCTTCGACCCGACGGAGCCCTTGTCCGAGCGACCAGCTGTCACCCCAGCAGACGAGCTCGGACGAGGCGTCGAGGATGCAGCGGGTGACTCCGTCGACCCCCACGAACACGCGATGCGCCGTCGGGATATCGGGCACCGTCGCTGGCGTGCGCTCCCAGTCGCTCCAGCACGAGACGTCTCCGCCGGCAGCGACGACGCATGTTCCATTGCCCGCCGCCGCGAGATCGACGACGGGGCCGAAATCGAGCACCGGGATTGGCTTACCTGGCTCTGGTTCGGCGCCGCCATCGGCGGGCAGCGGAAGGGCATTCGTATCGCCCCAGCAGCGCACCGTGTGATCGTTCATCATCGCGCAGTAGTGTTCCGCGCCGGCTGTCAGCGCGATCACACAGGACGGCCCGCTGCACTGGATGGGGATCGGAGTGGCGTCGAAGGGAGCTTTCGCATCGACCACGTCGCTCGCTGCATCCGGGGTCTCGGTGACGTTGCCGGCGTCGGAGGCATCTGTGGCCGCCGCATCCACATCCGTTGACTCGATCGATCCCACGAACGATTCGTTGGTGCAGCCCGCGAACGGCAACGTCGCGAGCAGCCCGACGAGCGGTGATACGAGGATGAGGAATCGCGACCGCTTCATGGCGTGACCGTTCGGTGCAGCGTGATGTTGTTGCCGACGACCCATACGTCGCTCTGCGTGCCGTCGCTGACACCGTGGACGGAGTACATGGGACGAGCGATCGGAGTATCGGTGTTGGTGATCCGAGAGATCGACCACCTGGTGCCGTCGAAGTGGCTCACTGACCCCAGTCTTCCAACGAGCCAGACATCGTTCGCGCGACTTCCCCAAATCGCTTTGACCGAGCTGTCTGCCACCATGACGACCGGGAAGACCGAAAAGGAGAGCTCGTCTGGTGACCCGTCGGCGGGCATCCCGTGCAAGGTCTCCGTGCAGTACCGATTGCGACAGAGCACCTGCGCCTGACCGCCTGCGCTGGCGGAGGGCTTGGCATCGTAGAAGTCGATGTTGCCTCTGGGATCGAGAGCAACCGCCTTCCAGGCGCCGAGCTGGGCGTTCGAGCCTCCATCGTCGAGCCCGCCCGCGGGTGCGTTCGGGTCCCAGCGCATGAACAGCGCCGTCTGCGGACCATCGCAACCGTCGCACGGCGCCGACCACTGGGCGCCACTTCCCCAAAAGTCGTTCGGCCCGGTGCCCCAGAGCGAGTAGATGGCTCCGCCCACGACGACGTCGGAAAGCGTCGTCGGCGGCGTCACCCGCGTCCAAGGCTCGGCAGCTGCCTCTCCGTTCCAGCGAAACAGTCCTCTGTTGCCCGAGGCCCAGACGTCACTCGTGCTCACGCCCCAGACCGTCTGCACCGCCTCCGGCGTGGGGACCTCGGCGAACGACCACACGTTCGAGGCGTTCTTCTTGCCACGGAATAGGCGCTGGTCCTCGGTGACGAGCCACAGGTCGGACGCGCTGGCGCCCCAGAGCCGCAGGAACCTCGGCCCATCGGCGTAGATCTCTTTCCACGCGACGCCGTCCCACGCGAGCACGTCACCGGCGTAACTGGCTGCGAAGGCCTCGTGGTTCGGCGCGACCCAGACGGCGCGCAAATCGTACTTCTTCGGGCTCGCGACCGACTTGGGCAATGGCGTCGGGCACCAGTTGTCGTAGCTGCATGCGCGCCCTGCCTCGACCACCTCGGGAGCCTCACTGTCGGCGTCGTCGGGGACGACGGCGGCATCATCGGGCATCGTCGGAACGACACCTCCGTCTTCGAGGCTCGGCGTCGTTTCATACCTGTGCCCTTCGGCATTCGCACACCCCGCCGCGACACCCGAGAAGGCGGCGGGCACGCCGAGCATCCACAACATGATCCTCGAGCGCCGGCTCATGGCCGCCTCCGATTCTGCTTCGAGCGGTGCAAAAGAACGCCGTCTCCACCAATCCACACGTCGTCCGGCCCGCTGCCCCATACGGCGTAGAGATCGGCCTCGCGCCGGATCGGTGGTAGTCCCGAGTCCGCGAGACCCCAGCCGGCGCCGTCGTAGTGGAGCACCTGGCCTCGATC
>JAEXCN010000345.1 GCA_023402175.1 Pseudomonadota bacterium
CACCTCGACCTCCGTACGCCGGCGCTGCAGCGCGAGGCGAATGGTCGATCCGACGACGGCGAGGACCGAAGCGAACACGACGAGCGCGAGGAGCGCAGCGGCGGCGACGCCGCCACGGATCAGGCGACCGAGGCGCTCGGTCCAAGCCTGGTACGTCTCGACGTCGTCGACGGCGGGAAGCTGACGGAGCTTGCCGACGACATCCGCCAGCTCGGCGTCCGTGACGTCGCTCTTCACCTCGATCTCGATCGATGCCGGGAACGCTTCGACTGGAAGAGCAGCGAGCTCCGCGCGCGGACCGGCCTCTTTCTGCCCGAACTCAGCGCGTGCCTGCGAAGACGAGACGTAGCGGACGCTCGTGACGATCGGGACACCCGTCAGCGCGATCTTCAGCTGCTCGACGTCCTGCGCCGCTGCGTTGTCCTTCAAGTAGATCGAGGCGCGCCCGGCGTGCGCCCAGCGTTCTTCGATCGCGCGGAGGTTCGTCAGGACGAGCAGCGCTGCGCCGAGACACACGAACGCGACTGCGAGCGAGAACACGCTGAGCGCGTGAAGCCTCCACTCGCGGAGCATCCCCCGTCTTGCCCTTCGCGTCGTGCCGATGGAGCCGTCGAACATTTGATTCCTTCTTCACCGGCGCTGCGCCGGGCGAGGGACGGTCAATTGCCGCCCCGACATCGATGCCGGTCAGAGCGGCAGCTCGTTGTCGTAGAGATGGTCTTCGGCGGTCGCGACGCCGTTCGGGACGTCGACGGCCTTGCCCTCGTCGAGGACGATGAGCCGCCGCGCGCGGACGTCGAGGAGCGACCGATCGTGCGTCGCGAAGAGCACGGTCGTGCCGCCTTCGTGGATCTCCTCGAACAGGCCGAGGATGTCGAGCGCGAGCTGCGGATCGAGATTTCCGGTCGGCTCGTCCGCGAGGATGAGCGCGGGCTCGCCGACGATCGCGCGCGCGATCGCGACGCGCTGCTGCTCGCCGCCCGAGAGGACGCCTGCGGGATCGCCGCCACGGCCCTGGAGACCTACGCGCTCGAGCGCCTCGCCGACCCGGGAGCGGATCAACCGTGACGGCAGGCCGAGCACTTCGAGCGTGACGGCCACGTTCTCGAACACGCTCCACGACTGGACGAGCTTGAAGTCCTGGAACACGACGCCGATGTTGCGCCGCAGGAACGGGATCGACTCCCCGCGCAGTCGGACGATGTCACGTCCAAGGAAGAGGATGCGTCCTTCGTCAGGCTTCTCGGAGGCGTACAAGATGCGGAGAAGGGTGCTCTTGCCCGACCCGCTCGGCCCGGTGATGAAGACGAACTCGCCGCGCTCGATGATGAGGTTCATCCCGCGGAGCACCGGCGCCCCGGGCCGGTAGGACTTGTAGACGTCCTCGAACATGAGGATGGGGCGGTTCGCGGCCTCCCGGGTGAAGCGCTCGGAGCCCGCACGAAGGAGAGGCCGGAACGCACGCGGGGTCGAATCGAGGTCGTCGTCGAAGAGGTCGCGCGAGGCTGCGCGTCCCCGTCCGCCGTCCGGCGCCCGCCCCGGCCTCCGATCCTCGCGATGGCTCATGATTTCCCGGTACCAGGTCGCTCGATCCAGCGACAAGTTTTCGGCTTGCCATCCGTTCGGGCGACAGGTCCCGGGCGGAGCCCGACATGAGATTGCGCCTCCATCGAGATGCTCGCGGAGCGCGCGTCAAAGGCCAGCGAGCGAGACCGCGCGCCTTCCCTAGGGCCGGCGGCGCCGAATACCATCCAGTGTTCGCCGTCGAACGTCACCGGGATCGGAAGGCTTCCGCGCGCGCCGAGTGGACAGCGAAGGGGAATACGAAGATGAGGATGCTCGCGATCGCGACCATGATTCTGACCGCCTCCTGCGCGGTGCAGATCGGCACGGACGGCAGCGGCGGTAGCGGCAAAACACAGCCTCGCGCGCCGCAAGCACGTCGCACGCCTCCGCCGCCTCCCCGCCGGAACGTCGCTCCGGCTCCGCCTCCTCCGGCGCCCGCTGCTCCCGCGCGTGCACCCGCGCCTGCTCCCTCGCCGGTGCAGGCGCACGGGGTCGTGCCCAACAGGCTCTCGGCGACGATCCAGGACTCGATCAACCTCGTGAAGGTCCAAGAGATCGCGAAGCGCAATCCGAAGTCCTGCGGGTACGTCGAGGTCTCGGACAAGAACTGGGTCCACATCGACTGCGCGAAGTACACGCCCGCGACCAAGGCGGTCCCTCACCTCTCGCTCCGCAAAACGAAGCTCGTGAAGGCGCACAAGCACATCTTCACCCCGCTCCGGACGCGCCTCCGCAGCGGCGCGATCAAAGACACCGCGTCAGGGCTCGGCGGGGTGACCGTCGTCCGTGGTGCGCCCGTCGCCGTCGGCGGAGCTCCCGGTGCAGGCGGCCCGGTGCAGATCGGCGAAACCTTCCCCGACACGATCGATCACCGCGCGCAGAACCTCGAAGGACCGATCAAGAACCAGGGCGGCGTCGGATCGTGCACGGGCCACTCGCTCTCGAGCGCGCTCGACAACGCCGCGATCCGCGCAGGCAACCTGAAGCCGAGCGATCGCGATCGCATGACGTCGCCGATGCACGTCTGGTCTCGTTATGGCCTGCCGAACATGGGCGCCGCCGCCGACGCCAACATCGGACAGCCAGTGGGCGTCTACTCGACGTGGCCGCAGAGCGATCCGGAAGCGTGCATGCTCTTCCAGGGCAACGGCTCCTACGCGGCGGAGTGCGCCGAGGCCTACGGCGTGAAGGCGAACGGCTGGCGCGACGACAAAAAGCTCATGGCCAAGTACGACAAGTCCCAGGCCGAGGGCATCTACAAGATCTCGTCGATCGAGAAGCTGCAAGTCGAGCCGCCGAACATGGAGGAGCTCCTCGGCATCCTCGCGAGCGGCGCGGACATCTGGGCGGCGTTCCTCATCGACGGCCGCAACTGGCGCAACAGCGCGATGAAGCAGGCCGTCATCCCGGACTGGGGTGAGCCGCAGAGCGGACACGCGGTCGTCATCAGCGGCTATCGCGAGACGCCGAGCGGCAAGCAGTTCCTCATCCACAACAGCTGGGGAACGTCGTGGGGAGACGGCGGCTACGCCTGGGTGAGCGAGAAGATGGTGATGAAGAACCTGTATTACGCATACAAGGTGAAGATCACCAACGGCGTGCCGAAGGAGGACCTCACCGACGACGACTGCGCGCCCGACGAGCTCGTCGATCTGACGACGGGCCTCTGCGCCGTCATGTGCTCGGACGACTCGCGGCCGAACAACGGCTGCAAGAAGTAATCGGGTAGGCCCGGTTTCCCGGGCCCCCGAACATCCGGAAGCAGTGGACTACTGCCTCCGGCTCCTCAGCACGCAGATTCGCGCAACGCGCGTAGCCGTCGCAGCTTCGACGTCTTCGGCCTCAGTTCACGTGAGGGCGCTGCTCCGTCCACCGATTGGTGTTGGTGAACGGGAAGCCGAAGGTCGCTCGCGACTCGTCACGCAGGACGGGGATCCTGCGGTTCGGAGTGTTGAACATGCCGAAGTTGTTGAACGCGTTGAAGTTGTTGAACGCGTTCGCATTGTTGAACGCGTTCGCGTTGTTGAACGCGTTCGCGTTGTTGAACGTGCTCCACGTATTGAAGCTATCGAGCTTCGCGATGTTCACCTCGAGCACGCCATCGCGGAAGACGGCCATGACCTGCGTCGGGTTGATGTTGCGGGGCAGCTGGACGGTGCGCGCGAACACGCCGTAGCTCTGCTCGCTGTACTCGGTCCCATTGTTGCCGCGCGCGAAGTTGTTGAACGTGTTGAACGTGTTGAAGTTGTTGAACGTGTTGAATCCCTGCCCGAAGCCCACGTTGCGTCCGGCGAAGTCCCGCCGCTCGCCGCGGATCACGAGCACGTTGTCCGTCGTGATCGTGGTCTCGACGTCCATCTCCCGGACGCCGGGGAGGTCCACGCGCACGACGTACTCGCCGTGCGTCTCGACGAGCTCGACGGGCGGCGTGAAGAAGAAGGCGTTCCCGAACCCGCCGCGGAACTGCGACCCGAAGAACGGGTTGTGCGGGCTCTGGAAGGTGTGGAACGGAGAAGTGAGCTCGTTGCCGCGGAACTGCGACCCGAAGAACGGGCTCCCGACGTGCTGGTTGTAGCTGCCCTGGTTGTAGATGCCCTGGTTGTAGATGCCGCCGAACGCGCTCTCCGCGAGGGCACGCTCGAAGATGCGATCCACGCGACGACGAAGCATCGGTGGAGTCATGAAGGCTTCGAGGATCTGATCGATCGCGCGCCAGGCCCACATCGGCGACGGCGTCTGCTCGAAGACACGCTGGAATTCGAACCGCATACGGCGCGGGAGAAGAACCTCGTCGAACAGGTCTTCGAGGTCACGACGGATGATGTTCAGGGCGTGGTGTCCCGAAGCAAATAGATTGGTCATCGTGTTCTCCTGGAGCGAGCCGACGAGACGTCAGCTCGGGCGCCGCCGCTCAGCATCCAGCGTGCCACCGCGGCTCCTCACACGAGCTCGTGCTTCATCGATCCTCGCGCGAGTCGAACTGCCACGATTGCACGATCGCGACAGGTGAAGTGACCAGTCCGCGCGTACACAGTGCGTCTTCGTTCGCCGATCGCTCGCATCACCGCCGGCGAGTCCCAGCGGCACGAAGCGGCGCGATGCGGGAACGACGCTGCCCTCAGTCGCCCTTCTTCACGAGGTAGAGCACCCCGAGGATGATGAAGATGGCGCCTGCGGCGCGCCGAAGCCAGAGGGGCGAGATGAAGCGGCTGATACCTTCGCCGAACGCGACCGCGATCGCGGAGCTCAGAACGAGAGCGAGCGCAGATCCGGCGAAGACCGTGAGCTTCGAGCTCGTTCCCGCCGAGAGAGAGAGTGCCGCGAGCTGCGTCTTGTCGCCGAGCTCGGCGATGAAGATCGCGCCGAAGGTGGAAATGAACAGCTTCCAGTCCATGGCGAGAGCCTAGTCGGACCAGCCGGTCCGGCGCGAGCCCGCTATTCGCCGTGTGCGCGCGCGGCGTGACCGTCCTTGGCGCCGTGGCGTGGACCGTGGCCGTGACCGTGCTCGCCGGAGTGAGGGGCCGTCTCGTCGTCGAAATCGTCGGCTTCTTCTTCGACCGGATGGACCGCCTCGCGACGCGCGGCGATGAGGAGCATCGCGGGGAGCGCGAGCATGGAGACGATCATACCGATGAGCAGGCCGCCGATGACGACCGTGGCGAGCGGCCGCTGGACCTCGGCCCCCGTGCCCGTCGCGGTCGCCGCCGGGATGAAGCCGATGGCGGCGACGAGCGCGGTGCTGAACGGCGCGCGGAATGCGGCGAGCGACGCCTTGCGTACGCGTGCGACGACGTCCGCCTCCCGTGGCGTGTCGATGAGACTCTGCGTCATGACGATGCCGGTCATGACCGCAACGCCGCAGAGCGCGATGAAGCCGACTCCTGCCGGGATGCTGAACGGCAACCCGCGTAGGATGAGCGCGAACACGCCACCAGCGACCGCGAACGGCAAGTTCGCGAGCGTGATGAACATGTACTTCAAGTTGCGGAACATGAAGACGAGCATCAGCGCGATGACGCCGATCGACACCGGCACGAGCATCGAGAGGCGCGTCTTCGCTCGGTTGAAGTTCTCGAACTGACCGCCCCAGACGATCTCCATCGTCTTCGGCACGTTCAGCGCGGCGACCTTCGCCTGCGCCTCCTTCACGAAGCCGACCATGTCGCGTCCGCGCACGTTCGTCTGGACGATGAGGCGCCGCTTGTTCTGCTCGCGGCCGACGATGACGACCGTATCCTCGGTCTTCACGTCCGCGACCATGCTGAGCGGGACGAGGTTGCCCTGCTGCGTGGCGAGCGGAAGCCGCTGGATGTCGCGCTCGTCGTCGACGCGCTCGCCGCCGAGGCGCACGGTGAGATCGAACACACGCTCGCCCTCGCGGACGACGCCGACCGACTGACCAGCGCGCGCCATCGCGAGCGCATCGAGGACGCTGCCCGGAGGAACGCCCAGGCGCCCGACCTTCTCGCGGTTGATCTCGACACGGATCGAAGGCAGACCCGTGACGATCTCCATCTTCGTGTCGGCCGCACCGGGAGTCGATGCGACGACCTTGCGGATCTCGTCGGCGACGTCCTGCATCTGCTGGAGATCGTCGCCGTAGATCTTGATCGCGACGTCGCCCTTGATGCCGGCGACGAGGTCGTTCACGCGCATCTCGATCGGCTGGCTGAACGCGTGCAGCGTCGCCGGGACACGTGCCTCGAGCTTGTCGGAGAGCTCCTGGGCGAGCTTCTCCGGCGTCATCCCCTTCCGCCATTGCTCGCGCGGCTTGAGGATGACGAAGCTGTCGCTCGACTCCGGACCGGCGGAGTCGACGGCGCCTTCCGGGCGGCCGATGCGGTTCACGACCGTCTCGACCTCCGGCGCCTCCTTCAACGTCTCCTCGGCGATCTTCGACAGCTCGATCGCCTGCTTCACGTTCGTGCTCGGCGGGCGGAGGGTGTCGAGCGCGTAAGCGCCTTCGAAGATGCGCGGGAGGAACTCGGCGCCCATCGATGCGCCCGTCGAGAGAAGGCCGATCGCGATCGCCGCGGCGCCCACGATCGCCATCCACGGACGGCGGAGCACGAAGTCGAGCGCGGGCGCGTAGACGACGCGGAGCTTCCGGATCAGCCACGGCTCCCTCCCGTCGGCGGATCCGCGGAGAAAGCGCGGGCCAACCGCGGGCACGAGGACGAGCGCGTAGACCAGCGCGCCCGCGAGCATGAAGCAGAGCGAGACGACGACCGGCTTGAACATCTTGCCCTCGATGTCCTCGAGGGTGACGAGGGGCAAGAAGACGAGGATCGTGATGACGACGCTGAAGACGGCCGGCTTCGCGACGTCGGCCATCGCGTGCATGATGCGGCGCCGCCGCCGCGCCCGATCGGCGACGTTCGCGCCGTGGGTCATCGCGTGCTCGACCGTGAGCACCGCGCCTTCGACGACGATGCCGAAGTCGATCGCGCCGAGGCTCATCACGTTGCCGGTGTAGCCGACCGCGTTGAGGCCGATGAAGCCGACGAGCATCGCGAACGGGATCGCGCCCGCGACGAGGAGACCGGCTCGCAGGCTGCCGAGCGTGAGCAGGAGGCAACCGACGACGATCAGCGCGCCTTCGGTGAGGTTCTTCGCGACCGTCTTGAGGACGCGATTGATGTAGTCTGCGCGGTCGTAATACGGGTCGATCGTCACGCCGCTCGGGAGGTACGGCGTGATCTCCTCGATCTTCTCCTTCACGCTCTCGACGACGTCGCGGCTGTTCGCGCCCTTGAGCATGAGGACGCTGCCGCCGACGATCTCGCCGCGCGCATCCCGGGTCATCGCGCCCTGTCGCTGCGCCGGTCCCGTGTCGACGGTGCCGAGCTGGCTGATGCGAACGGGGATGCCGCTCTCGTCCGTGCGGACGACGGTGGCCGCGATGTCCTCGAGGCCCTTGTAGCGAGCATCGCCGCGGAGGACGATCTGCTCGCCGGCGGACTCGACGTAGCCGCCTCCGCCGACGCGGTTGTCCTTCGAGATGGCTTCTTTCACCATCTCGATCGAGACGCCGTGCGCGGCGAGACGCGCGGGGTCCAAGGTCACGCGATATTGCTTGAGAGCGCCGCCGAAGCCGACGACCTCGATCACGCCGGGGACCTGGCGCAGCTTCGGCCCGAGCTGCCACTCGACGATCGTGCGGAGCTCTTCGGGCGAGCGACCCTCGCCTTTGAGCTCGAACATGTAGATCTCGCCGAGCGCGGTCGTGATCGGACCGAGCTCCGGCTTGCCGAGCTCCGGCGGAATCTGCTCTCTAATCTGGATGAGGCGCTCGTTGACGAGCTGCCGCGCGAAGTAGATGTCGACGTCGTCCGTGAAGATCAGCGTGACGATCGAGATGCCGAGCTTGCTCGTGCTGCGCGTCAGCTTGAGGCCCGGGACGCCCATCATCCCGCGCTCGATCGGCTGCGTGATCTGCGACTCGACCTCGGTGGCCGACAGCGCCGATGCGCGCGTGACGACCTGCACCTGGATGTTGGTGAGGTCGGGAACGGCGTCGATCGGGAGCTCCTTCGCCGCGTAGGCGCCCGCCCCGATGATGCCGAGGCAGATCATGATCGCGACGAACGCGTTCCTCGCTGCCCAGAGGACCAGACCCTTCATTGCTGGCTCCGGTTCATTGCTTGGTCACTTCGCCGCGGAGGACGAAGGCGCCGTCGACGACGATCTTCTCCCCCTTCGCCAGCCCCTCGCGGACCTCGGCGATCTCGGTCGTCTTCCGAGCGATCTGGACCTTGCGGACCTCGAAGGTGCCTGCTTCCTTCTCGACGAAGACGACCTTCTCCTCGCCGAGCGGCTGAACGGCGGGCGCAGGGACGAGCAGGCGACCGTGGGCGGCGGTCTCCGGCAGCTTGATGCTCGCGCGAACGAAGAGACCGGGCTTCAAGATGCCGTCGGTGTTCGCAACGTCGATGTACGCGCGCGCCGAGCGGCTCTGCTTTCCAATCTGCGGCTCGACCAGAGCGATCTTGCCCTTGAAGGTCTTGCCCGGCAGAGCGTCGACGAAGATCTCCGCTTCCTGTCCGACCTGGAAGTACGGCAGATCGGCCTCGTAGACGTTGAGCGCCGCGCGGAGATCGTGCGGGTCGGCGATGACGAAGGCAGTCTCCTTCGCCTGGAGGAAGCGTCCGAGGATCGCGTCGCGGCGCACGACGACGCCGTCGATCGGCGCGGTGAGCGTCAACATGCCTGCGCCGGAGATGTTCGCTCCTGCAGTCGGCTGACCGACGCCGAGCGCCTGGAGCTTCGCCTTCGCCGCGGCGAGATCGGCCTCGGTCTTCGACGCTTCTGCGCGCGCCTGCTCCGCTTCGCGTGCGGTCGTGAGGCCTTTGTCGAGGAGCGTAGTCTCGCGTTCGAGGTTCGTCTTCGCGGACTTCGCGGCTGCCTCCGCGGAGAGGTACTCCGCCTGCGCGTTCGCGATCGAGGGGACCACGAGCGTGGCGAGGACCTTGCCCTTCTTCACCGCGTCGCCCGGCTTCACCGTGACGCTCGTGAGGCGACCATCGACCAGCGTGCCGACCTCGGCGTACGTGTCGAGGTTGTACTCGAGCGAGCCGGGCACCTCGAGATCGAGCGATCCCTGGTTGCTGCCTGCGGGCTCGACCTTGATGCCGAGTCGCTCGAGCGACTTGGGATCGAACTTCACGAGCTTGATCCCGTCTTGCTTCGTCGGCGCGTTGTCTTGCGCGTGAACCGACTTCTCGCCGGGACAGCCAGCGAGCGGGAACAACAAGAGGAGGCCGGCGAGTGGATAGAGCTTCGACATGGAGGAGTTCTGCGGTCACACCCCAAGTACCGCAGGGCCCGTCATTCTGCCACTACGCGCGGCGGAATTTCCTGCTCGCGAATAGTTGCTGCTCCAACCATTCGAAGATCGTTGCGAATCGCAACGAAGTATCAATGAACGTTCATACCTGCGAGCCGAGCCATGTGTGGTGGCACGCACGGCGAGCGCGAGAGCGCACACAGCAGTGAGGCATGACGCCCGCCGCACTCGAGCCATGTGCGGGCTCAGCTCGATGGAGCGCCGCTGAGCTCGCGTCTCAGCCGCCGACGCCGAACTTGAACGGGAATCCCGCGACGGTCGTGGGCGAGTCGCTCGTCGGGAACTTCCACTTCTGTACCTGACGCACGATGCAGCCTTCTACGCGAGGGTTGGACAACGTCGAGCCGCCGACCGAAGCGCTCGTCACGTTGCCGCCAGCATCGATCTGCCACTGCACGGTGACGCCGCCCTTCAACCCCGGATTGCGCTGCGCCTCGGTCTCGTAACAGGCGCGCACCGCTCCGATGTGGCTCATCACGACGCGGCGGATCTGCTCGGGAGACAGACCGCCCTTCGCCGATGTCGCGCCCGCGGCAACGGCGACCCTCGCTTCGCCGGGCCCGCCACCACCAGGGCCATTGCCGCCACCGGTGCCGCCGCCGGCGCCTCCCCTGCCGTTGCCACCGCTGCCGCGACCACCAGGGCCACCACCACCTGCGCCGTAGCCGCCGCCGGTTCCAGCGCCGAAGCCGGTGTCGAGCGTTCCGGAGCCGAATGCGACGCCGGCGCCGGTGCCGCCCCCGCCAGGGCCCGATCCTTTGAGACCGGTGCCCGAGCCACCGCCGAGCACGAGGTCCTTCGAATTGAGACCCGAGAGCGCGGCGGACACGGTGTTGATCGACTTGAGCGTGTTCTGGATCTCTTTTCCTGTTTCGCCTTCGAGGACGTCGCTCAGCCCGCCGTAGTGCGTCGTCGGCTTGATCTCGCCCGGCAGCGTCGTGTGATCGCCGGTCTTGTTCATCCCGAGCTTGCCCTCGTCGCCTTTGATCTTCTTGCCGCCGCCTTGTTCTTTCTTGTCCTGCGCGCCGGGATCCTTCACTCCGGCGCCGCCCGCCGTGTCACCTTCCGCAACGGCCGGCGGCGGAGGCGGCTCGAGCTCTGCGCGTTTCATCTTGAAGCGCGACGCGAGGTCTTCCGGCGACTCGAGCTCGGGCGGCTTCGGATACGGCAGCGGCGTCGACAGCGTCGAGAGCAGACCAACGCCACCGATGTGGAGGATGGCGCTGCAGAGCCCGGCGAGGAGCACGAGCAGCTCCGGGCCGCGGAACGCGCTCATCTTGATCGGCTGCGTCGTGTACTGGAAGAAGAGCGAGACCTGGCCGTACTGGATGAGGCCGAAGTCTCCCGGCATGATCGGGACCGCTGCGCTCGTGCGCGCGACCGCGACCGGATCCTCCGCACGACCGCGCAGCGTGAGCAGGCCTCCGAGACAGCCCCGCGCATCGAGCTCCCAGCCGCTCGCTGCTGCGCGCACGGGCGTGGGCGACATCTCGACGCCCTCCGGGATCGGGATGCTCGCGTCGGGTGAATCGCCGAGGTTGAACGACTCTCCGCGCGCGAGCGTCCGGAGCGCCACGACCGTCGTGCCCCACACGACGGCAACACGAAGCGCGTTCGGCGGCTGCGCTGGGGGCGGAAGGTTCGCCATCGTCGTCTCAGCGTAACAGAGGCGGCGGCCCGGCTCGGAGTTCCCCGGATCGATGCGCCTCTTGTTTCCATCCCCATATGCGTACAGGGGGGCCTACATGGCCTCAGGTCCGCTCCCGCTTCGACTGGCGCAGACGATGCTCTCCCGTCATCCAGCGCGGGCGCTCGCGAAAGGACGGACGGCAATGGCAACGATGGTCGGCAAGCAAAAGGACATCGCGGCTCTCCTCAACGCGCTCATCGAGCTCGACTTCGACGCCGTCTCTGCCTACGAGGCGGCGATCGATCGCCTCGCCGACGCGAACGACAAGGCAGCGTTCGCTTCCTACAGGAACGACCACGAGCGCCACACGCGTGAGCTCCAGCCCTTCGTAGCCGAGCTGGGCGCGAAGCCCGCCGACCACGCGGACATCAAGAGCATGATCACGACGGGCAAGGTGATGCTGGCTTCGCTCGCCGGCGACAAGGCGATCCTCGTGGCGATGAAGACGAACGAGGACGACACGAACACCGCGTACGATCGCGCGGTGGCCCGCGACGACGTGCCTCCGCACATCAAGGACGTCCTCGTCCGCAATCGCGACGACGAGCGCCGCCACCGCGCGTACATCGAGAAGCGCCTCGAGAGCATCGAGCGCGCGGAAGAGAGAGAGCCGCCGTCCGGAGAAATCGCACCGCCGAGCGGCGCACCGAGCGCCCGCTGACCGCGCTCGGAATCAGAAGGCCGGCTCGTTCTTCGTCTCGCCGAGCTCGCGCATGAACGAACGGTGACCGAGGTCGCCGGCGGCGAACTCGGCGCGGACGCGGCGGAGGAAGTAGACGATCTGCGGGCTCTTCAGCCGCCCTTCGACCTCCACTTCTCCGAACCGAAACACGCGCTGACCTCCATCGAGCGTTTTCTGATCGACGACGGTGCCGCCCTTGCCGGCGTCACGCTGCGCCGCGACGGGGTCGGTCGTCTCCTTTGCCGCGAGCGGAGCCGCAGCATCGGCTTCGTCGACGGCGGGCTTCGGCGGCGTCTTCTTCCCGGGTGCGTTCGTGGACGGCGGCCTCGTGGCGGGCTTCTTCGTCTGCGCCGCAGACACGAGCGAGAAGGCGCTCGCGAGGGCGAGCACGACGAACACGATGGAGCGCCGCAACCGGCGACCGCTCTCGCGGTGAGAAGACCGAGCGTGCTTCATGTCTTTGCTCCGGCCTTCGGCGCCAGCTTCGCGGGCGGCGGAGCTGCAGGCGGTGGAGGCGCCGGTGCAGGTGCCGCGCTCTTCGCCCCCGCGAGCTGACGTTCCGCTTCGGGCCGCGACGGATGCTCGCGCGGAGCCTCGTCGAGGAAGCGCTCGAAGTACTGCTTCGCTTCGACGGGCTTCTTGAGCGAGTCCGCCTGGAGGACTCCCATGTTGAAGAGCGCGGCGATGTTGTGCGGATCGCGCTCGAGCACCTTGTCGAGGAGCGACCGCGCCTCCTCGAGCATCCTCGCGTCCTTGCCGCCCGACTCTCCGCGGAGGGCCGCCGCGAGCCCGATCTGCGCTGCGGTCTCGTCCGGTGCGGCCGCGAGCGCGCTCTTGTACTGCTCGGCGGCCTTCGCGTACGAGCCCGCGCGGAGGAGAACGGCGCCCATGTTGAGACGCGAGGTGGTGTCGTGCGGATCTTCCTGCGCCGCCTTCGAAAACGCTTGGAACGCCGCCGCGTCGTCGCCGCCCGCGAGATGGACGAGGCCCTGCACGCGATGCGCAATCGCGCTCTTCGCGTTCACGTCGAGCGACTGCTTCACGAGGAGCTGCGCGGTGTCGCGCTCGCCCTTGCCGAGATGGCAGAGCGCGAGCTCCGCGAGCGCGGTCGCATCACCGGGCTTGCGGACGAGCACCTCGCGCGCCTGCGCGATGGCCTTGTCGTGCTGGCCCGCGTCGCGGAGCGACGTGACGAGCAGCGTTCGCGCCTCGAGCGCGCCCGGGTGATCCTTCACGAAGTCCTCGAGCGCTCCGGCCGCGTCCTTGCTCTCTCCGCGCCGCCGCCTCACCTCGGCGAGCGCGACGGCGACCTCTTCACGCTCGGGCGCGACCTTCGCGGCGGCTTTCAGCTCCTCCTCTGCCTTCGCGAGGTCGCCGGCGTTCGCGAGGACGACGCCGAGATCGAACCGCGCCTCCCAGAGGTTCGGATCGATCTGGATCGCTTCACGGAGCAGCGCGATCGCGCGCGTCTGCATCTTCGGATCTTTCGCGGCCGTGACGCCCTCGACCATGCGCTGCACGGCGAGCGGATTCGCCGGTGGAAGGCCCTTCTCGACGACCTTCGGCCCCTGCTGAGCAGTCTTGCCGCCACCACATGCGGCGGCGCTTGCGGCGAGCGCGAGCGCGGCCACGAACGCGCGCGAGCGAGACGAGAGGACACAGGAAGCACGGAAGTACGGAAGGATCGATTTTCGATCTCTCGCTTCCGCCCTTCCGATCTTCCTGTGAATCCCTCTGATCATTTTCCGCCCTTCTTCGGCGCGGGCTTCGGCGCTGGTTTCTTCGCGGGCGGCGGAGGCTCGGGCTTCTTCTCTTCGTCGGGGACGAGCGCGCCCGACTTGCTCGAAGGTTTGTCTTCCCTGGTCGGCGCGGCCGCCGGCTTCGGTGCGGATGCGGGCTTCTCCGCCTTCTCGCCGCCTCGGCGCGGGGCCTCGATGAGCGCCGGAAGCGGCATCGGTCCCTGCGAGCGCACCTCGAAGCCG
The DNA here is from genome assembly GCA_023402175.1 of Pseudomonadota bacterium. GTDB lineage: Bacteria > Myxococcota_A > Polyangia > Polyangiales > Polyangiaceae > Labilithrix. The sequence continues at coordinate 13,767 of JAEXCN010000345.1, forward strand.
GTCTCCTTGAAGGGCGGGTAGAGCTCGGAGTTCAAGCGGCCGAGAGCCTCGCGCATCTTCGCCGTCCACTGGTTGTAGATCCCGAGCTCGGTCGCCTTCCTCCAGCCGTTCTCGTACGCGTCGAGCGAGCGCTCTTCGATGGGAACGACGAACTCGTCGATCTGCGACTGGTACTGCTCCTTGTCCGCGTCCGACAGGCCGGACGGCGCCGGCGAATCGCGGAGCGCCTTTGCGAAGTTCTCGTAGGTGCGCCCGATCTGGTAGAGCGCCGCGGTCGTCCACTCGGCGACGCCGAGCGAGACGACGTCGAGGAAGACCTTCGATGCCTTCGCGAGCAGCTCCGCCTTCTGCTTCAGGCGCTGCGAGAGCTGCTTCACGTCGCCCGTGATCTGGATGGCATCGAAGCGCGCGAGCACGCGCTCGCCTTCCATGTAGCGCGCGTGCGCGGCCGCGTACTTCCCCTCCGGGCCGAGCTCGCCCTTGCGATGCCTGCCGATGTCGACCGCCGTCTTGAGCGCATCGTCGGCGGCCTTTTCGTCGCCGTTCTTGATCAGCGCCTGCGCGAGGAGGACGAAGCCCTGGACGCGGTGGTCCTGGTTCTTCGATCGCGAGACGTAGCGGCGATAAAGATCCGCCGCCTCCTTGTTTCGGCCTGCGTTCTGGTGCGCCTTCCCCATCTGGAAGACGACCTCGTCGGCGTCGCTCGAAGAGCCGTGCTGCTGGAGGAAACGATTGCCGTTCGCGATCGCCTTGTCGTGCTCACCGGTCGCGACCCGAAGGACGACCGCGTTGAACGCCGCGTCCTTCGCGTGCTCGAACTTCTGGTAGCTCGGGTGCTCCTTGTCGGCGAGTCCGGCGATCGCCTCGTCGAACTCGGCGGCGTCGGAGAAGAGCCCCATCGACTGGAACGTCGTCGCGGCGATCCACGCGCCTTGCGGCGACTCGGGGCGATCGCGGTAGTCCTTGCCGGTGACGAGCTGCGCGGCTTCCTTCAGCGTCGAATGGTCGCCCGCCTTCTGCGCGGCGAGCTCCGCGTTCACACACGCCTGCGCGGCGCGTGCGTCTTTCGGGAACTCCTTCGCGGCGCGGAGATACGCCTTCGCGGCGCCGAGGTGATCGCCAGCCTGCGACTTCTGCTCGCCCTGCTTGAAGACGGCCTGGACGATGAGCGCGTCGAGCTTCTTCTGGTTCGCTTCGCCCGCGAACGCCGGCGCGGTCTTCAGGCGGCGCGCCCACGTCTCGATGTTCTCGTAGTTCTTCGCGCGATTGAACGAGTCGAGGATCAGCTCGCCCGCCGAGAGCGCGTACTGGCTGCGCGGGAACTTCTCGAGGAGCGAGCCCCAGATCTTCACCGCGGAGTCGTAGACGCCGTAGTCGTAGTACTGCCGCCCGTGGCGGAAGAAGAGCTCCGGGAGCGCAGGGTCGTTCGGATACAGCTGCGCGTACAGATCGAGCGCCTCGGCGAACTTCTTGTCGGCCTCCGACTCCTGGAACCCGGTGTCGACCTTCTGCCGCTTCCGCGCCTCGAGCTCGGCGAAGCGCACGCGCTCGAGCGCGGCGATCGCGTTGTAGATCGCGTCGTGACGGAGCGTCTTGAGCGGCTCCTTCTCCGCCGCCGCGTTCGGGATCGCGCGTGCCGCGGCCATGTAGTGCGTTGCCGCGTCGGTCGGCTTGTCGAGGCGGTAGAACCAGATCTCGGCGAGGTAGTAGTGGACCTGATACGCCTCCTTCTCGCCGCTGAACTTCGAGAGGTAGACGGTGTAGAGGCCCGCTGCGCCTTCGAACTCGGCGCGGCTCGTCTTGTCCTTCTGCGCCTTCGCGTGGAGCTGGAGAGCGTGCTCTTTGAGCTGCTTTTCGATCGTGCGCGACGTCTCGGCGACGACGTTCGGATCGCCCTGCGTCTTCGCCCACGGCGAGCCCGCCGTGTAGCCGTTGACCGCGCGCTCGTAGGTCGCCTTGAGCTTCGGCCAATCCTCGACGGTATTGTAGCCCTGCGCGATCGCGAGGACCCACTTGCCCGCGTCGCTCGATGCGGGCTCGAGCTTGAGGAGCAGCTCGTACGCCTCGATCCCGCGATCGTAGTGGGCCTGATCGTAGAACTGCACCGCGAGCGCGCGCACGACCTTGCCGGCGAAGCGGTCGCCGCCGATCTTCGTGAGGAAGCCGTACGCGTCCTGCGCGGTGTTCTTCTCGTCCTCGGTGAAGACCTCGACGAGGTACTTGAGCGCTTCGCTCTGCAGCTCGTCGAGCTGCTTACGCTGGACACCGCTGGCCTTCTTGCCCTCGGTGTCGGTGATCTCGAAGACGGCGACGAAGCGCTTCGCGGCCTCGTCGGAGCGACCGAGCCGCCAGAGGCACCAGGCGCTCTTGAACATCGCGAGGCCGTAGAGCTCGCTGTTCTTGAACTGGAGGACCTTCTCGTATTCGGCGAGCGCCGCGGCGTAGTCGTACTTGCCGTTGAAGAGCGCCTCGGCCCGCGCCATGTGTGCGTCGGGGACGAAGCGCGAATTCGGGTACTCCTTCAGGATCCGATCGAACCGCGCGAGCGCCTCGTCTTGCTTGCCCTGCTCGTAGGCGAGAAACCCGTCGACGTAGAGCGCGAGGTCGTATTGCCCGAACCACGGGTAGTCCTTCAGCACGCGCGCGAAGAGATCGCGCGACGGCTGGAAGTTCGGCTCGGGCGTCGGTCCGCGCTGATCGACGGGCCTCGCCTCCCAGGCCTTGAAGCGCTCGACGAACTGCTCGCGCTCGAGCTCCCACTTCAGCTCGCCGAGGCGGAGCATTGCCTCCGGCATTTCGCGCGCCTCGCGCGGCGTCTCGGCAACGAACGTCGTGAGCAGGCCGATCGCCTCGCCGCGAAGCTGCTTGATCTGCGCGACGTCGCGATCGATGCGCGCCTCGAGCTGTTTCTGGAGCTGCGCCCGGAGAGCGTCGGGGATCTTCGGACCGTTCACCGCCGGCCGACCGCCCGGCCCTGTCAGCGACGACGCGCCCGCGCCCTGCTGCGCGCGCTTCGCCGATCCGGGCTTCTGCGCGGGCTTGGCGTCGATCGTCTTCTCCGCGGCAGCGCGCACGGTCCCGCCCGCGGGCTGCGCGGGCGCCGTCTCGACGGCCGGCACCGGCTTGCCCTTGTCCGGCGCACCGAATGCAAGCGCGGGCGCGAGCCACAGCGCGCCCATCATCGCAGCGAGTCCGGTACGCGATCGGAGCACCGCGGCCGATCATACACGCGGAGGTCGACCCTGGGGTACCGGCCATTGCACGTTCGCCGCGCATCAAGGGCGCCTGAGGTTGTCGCTCGATGCTAGATGCTCAGTAGCAGGATCCTTCGGACGAGGACGTCGTAACGGTGTGGCGCAGGGTCATCGAGACGGCGCTTCCTGGCCTGGCTGGAACGACCAGCCGAATCGTTCGCGTGTCGACCTTACTCTGGGTTCTCGAGTCCTGCTCTTCGTGGGTGTCCGTCACCTCGAGGGTTCCGGCCAGGCTTTCGGTCAGCATGTCGAAACAGGGCGCTGACCCGCCCGCCGGACAGAACGAAGCCGTGGCCCCGATTTGACCGAGGTCGTGAACGCCGGGTCCAACGTCCGAGAACGCGACGCTGATCACGAGCGTCCGAAAACCAGGACCCCGCCCGGGTTCTGGGCTCTCGCGATCGTCGCTCCCATCGACTCCCGGCCGCGTGTGCAGCTCGATTTCGAGCCCCTCGACTCGGCCGTCCTGACGACTTCGGGGATGCACCTGGACGACCGTCGCGTCGACCCCGGCGCCCTCGCGATCGCGCAGGTCGGCGTCTCCCTCGGCGCGCTCGTCACGCGTGGAGTAGGGCTCGTCGTGCCACTTGTATCCCTGTCCGATCCCGCAGCCGCACCGCTGCGCGTCTTCATCGCAGCCAAGGAGCCCAATCAATGCCACGGCAATGGCCGCGGTCCTGCCGACCAAGGAAGGTGAGCGCATGTGTTGGCAGCATTCTACGGCGCACGACCCGACCGCCAACTGACACGACCTGACGTCTCTCGCGCTCGTGTTCGTCGCCGCCCCGCGCTGGTCAGTGCACGACGAGCGGGCGCTGGACGAGCGTGCGCTGCGCGAGGCCGCCGACGAGCGCGTAGCTCGCGGCGTAGGCCGTTCCCCAGAGCGTCGCCGTGAAGGGGCTCTTGCTCGACATGTGATGGAGCCCGTAGCCGCAAGTGCCGGCGCCGACCGCCTGCGTCTTTCCTTCCACCGTGAGGGAGAAGCGCGCGTACTCGAAGCGGCCCTCGGTCCCGAGCGGAAGGAAGCCCGAGATCGGCCCGCCGGCGCATTCGAGGTTCACGTCCTCGAAGCCTCTCGGTCCGCGCTCTCGGATGATCACGAGCGAAGTGTTCGGATAGGTCGGGTCGGCGAAGAACCTGTAGTCGTTGAGATACTGGGCCGAGGCGACGACGTTGACGAACTCGGGATCGCCGGTCGTAAACGCTGGCGAGACGAAATTGCATCCGGTCATGTAGCTGGCGACGTAGATCGGATGCTCGGCGTCCTGCGTCCGAACGACGAACGGGTCGCGCGTCCAGAACGTAGCGACCTCGCCGCCTGCGAGCTTCGTCGGCGCGCCGGCCGGAGGCGCCGGGTCGTAAATGAGCTCCGTCCCGTCGACGGCGGCAACGATCCGGTACGGCGAATTCTCCGAATCCCCGAGCCGGGGCAGATGCCCCACCACGGCGTATTCCGATCCCCATTGCGCGAACGACGGGATCTGCTGCTGCGCCGTATCACAAGCCAGCGTGTCCTCCGGCAGCCACATGCAGGAGTGTGCGCCGAACACCGTCGTCGGCTTCGACGACGTGACGATGCTCCCGGTGAGCTCCTCCGGCTGGGCGATCTGGAGATATTGACCGCGGTTGAGCCGATACGTCGCGGGTCCTCCCTTCGGAGCGCCCACGAAATCGCGATCGTCTTGAATCTGCGCAGTTGGGCGAATCTCGATTTCGGTGTCATCCTCCTTCGCGACGATTTGTACTGCCGGGAATAGCCCGAACCGGCCGTGAGTCGTGAGGCCGAGCCCCCATGGCTCGATGACGACGTGCTCCGTCCCCCACGTCGAGGTTGGGAGGAGCAACGTGGCGGTTGGCAGCGCGCTGGCGGCACCGCCGAACGGAAAAATCGTCGACGCGTTCACCGGGACGGACGTGATGAGGTGGAACGACGTGCTCGTTCCACGGATGATCCTATCCGGATTCTCCGTCGTCGCCGCACGGACCCCCGCCGGACATTTGATGTGATCGGTCCCCTCAGGATCGGACAGGAAGACGACGACCGCTTCGCCCGGTGCGATCGGCCCCTCGTGGGGAGCAAGCGTCGTGTCCCCTTGTTTCAGGGTGTAGATGGATCCGGTGAGATCGAGCTCCTGATTGCCATACTCCAGACGGACGGTGCTCGGCGTCGCTGAGACGTTGACGAGATACGCTGCGTAGCAGCCAGTCTTGCCCGGCGGGTCGATATTGATCGCGCTGTAGAGCGGCGGCGGCTGGAAATAGAACTCGCAGCCGCGCGAGCCTTTCTCGCGCTCTGCAGCGGTACACGGGTCCAAACATTCGGCGCCCCCACACGCGAGCTCGGGGGGACACGTCGTGACGACTTCTTCGGTGCAGTCGTTGACGATGGATCGCGAGTCGTACGAACAGCGCACGCGATCGCACGAATCGTCGCCCGCCTCGATGCCGGCATCGGGAAATGTCTCGACCGAAGACGGAGCGAAGCCCCGGTCCCTACCAGTGCACGCGCCCACCGCGCCCACCGCGATGAAGCCGAGCACGACGAAACGAGGGCGCAACAACGAAACGATCATGGTAGCTCCACCGGCAGCGGCGACGGGTTCTTCGTAAAGGGCTTTTTCTGTCCGCGCTGACCGAATGCGTCGTCTCCCCAGCAATAGATGCGGCCGCTCACGCCGAGCGCGCAGCTCGTACGGGCCGTTGCTTGCACGCGGACGATCGGCTCGGGAAGGTTCGACACCTCCACAGCCAGATCACGGAACACCTGCGTTCCGTCACCCGCCTGTCCGTAGTCATTCTCGCCCCAGCAATAGACCTTCCCCCTGGGCGTGACCGCGCAGCCACGGCCGAAGTGACCGTCGCCAAAGTCGCCGAGCGCGACGTCGACTGCGCGCGGAACGCCCGTAATCGGAAGCGGCAGAATGGCGCCGTCGGCGGGGTCCCGGCCGTACCCCCAGCAGCCGGGCACGGCGCCAGAGAGGACGCAGCCTCCATACCCACCAGAGACGTGCGTCGCATGATCGACCGCGATGCGGCCAGGATTGGGATCGGGCTTCAGCTCCGTCGCTCGACCGATCAGCGGGGTGCGCCCCCAGCTCAGCACCTCACCATTCGCTCGGCGGGCGATGACGGCGTGGACGGTGACGGTCGGCGGCGGCAACCACGGAAAAGGTGACGTTCCGAGGGCCGTGCCACGCGCAATCGCGATGTCGTCGACCGGACCATCGATCGGGACGATCGTCGGCGGCACGTCCTCTCCGATGCCGGCGCCGGCGTATGCGAGGACACCGTCCTCGCCATTTTTCCCCCAGCAAGCGACCCTCCCGTCGGTCAAGACGGCACAGCCGAAGCCATCGCCGCCGCGCACCGAACGCACGGCCGGACGAGAGGCCTCGTCCCATGCCGGTGCCTGTGCAGGTCCCCAGCAAGCGACCTTGCCGTCGCCGTCGACGGCGCAGGTACGATCCAGCGCGACGGCCTTCGTCACGCCGTCCACGGGCGCGGCCGTCGCGTTCCACGAGCCGGCATCTCGACCGAGCTCGCCGTTTGCGTTGCGTCCCCAGCACACGACACGCCCGTCGTCGAGGAGCGCGCAGAAGCTCTCCAACCACGACGCGGAGAGCTCGCGCGCGCACGGCGTCACGGTGCAGGTGACCTCGGGGCGAGCGACGTCGTCTGGAACGTCTGTCCGAGCGTCGACCGAGGCGTCGTAGCCCGAGGGCCCGGCGTCCGGCCGTGGCGTAGCCGCGTCGGCGAGATCCGGCCCGCCGCCCGCTGGCTCGTCGCTGCAGCTCGACGCGACACCGAGCAAGAGGAGGGCTACCGCCGCGCGTGGAAGCACGCGGCGGAACGCGATGTGCTCAGTCGATCGTCTTGTGGAAAACATACGACTCTCCCGCTACCCAGACGTCGTCGCTCCGCGTCCCGCGGACGACACGAAACTGTGTCGCTAGCGGAAGGCCCTCGAACGCCACCGTCGAAATTTCCCAGCCGCCGCCGCCCGCCCAGAGGTTGCGACCTCGGCTCACTTTGCTGAAGCCCGCCAGGTAGAGATCGTCGGCGGACGCGCCCCAGATCGATCGCCGATCCCTGGCGGGGATCTGAGGGTCGAAGGGCATGTCGTGCTGAGCGATATCCAGGCCTCCGTCAGGGAGGTGCCGCATCCGCGCGACGATGTAGCCGTCGATGGCCTCGGCGAACGTGACGAGCTCGTTCGGAGCCGTCACCGTCGAGATGTTCGGATACGCGACCAGCGGAACGGCCCCTTCGGGGGGTTCACAGACTGGCGGCCACGGGCCGAACGGATCCGCCGTGCCATCGACGACCGTCACCCAGGTGCCGCCCGTCTTGTGCGCGACGACGGCGCAGGGCGGAAAGATCCCGCGATTGCCCGTCAGCCAGAGGTCGTCTTTGCTCGTCCCCGACAGCGAGGAGAACGTCGTATCGGGGGCTGGAGCGTCACCTCCATAGTCGACCGCCCAGCCGCCACCGTCTTCCGCCAAACGCCACACGCGCGTGTCGGCGAGCGCGTAGACTTCCTGCTCTCCGGTCCCGCGGACGACGGCCACAGGCGTCTGGACCGGGATGGGATGTGAGGTCCAGTTCCATTCCGGGTCGATCCCGTTGTTGCCCTGGCGGTGGCCGTGAGCGACGTAGCCTGGGTCGGCGCCCGCGATCCATACGTCCGCGGTATCGGCCCAGACGGACGTGAGCACGAATGGAACTTCGTGGATCACGTGCCACGACGAACGTTCGTACAAGAGGACTGCGGATCGGCCGTCACGCGATGCGACCGCGACCGCGGCTCCCCCCGGGAGCGGCCAGAGATCGTCGAACGAGAGTTTCGGGTCGGCGTCGGTGGCGCACCAACCGGCCGACGAACACGCGTCCCGCAGCAGAGCGTCCGCATTGCCGCCCGCGTCGGCCGCATCGCTGTCGATGACGTCGGGGGCTCCTCCGTCGCCGCCGTCATCGGCGGGAATGGTGCCCAGTGTCTCGTCCGAGCCAGCACACGCCGCCACGACCGCCGAGGCAGCCAAGAGGCCAAGGGCAAGCACGCCGGCGCGATGAACCGTAGTGGGCGGAGTCCAGCGGCGCTGCACGGAGAGAAGCGAGGAGGACCTCCGCTTCCTCCGATTGGAAGGTTCGAAGCCCGAACCGGATTCGAGTGAGCTCATGGCGTGCTCCCGTCTTCCCTCGCCAGTCCGAGGAGAACGTTGTCCCCCGCCACCCAGACGCGGTCGGGTGCGATTGCGGCGATGGCGCGGAGCGTGGGTCGTCGATCGCCGAGGCCGGCGATCGGCACGCGCGTCCAGCGCTGGCCGTCGTAGTGCATCACCGTGGCGTCCTCGCCCGCGATCCACACGTCCGAGGCGGACGTCCCGCGGACCGCGTGATACGCGACGGGAGGCACACCTTCGCCGAGCGGCGCGAACACTCCACCCGGAGGGCGATGTTGGACCGTACCGTCCTTGCCGACGACGAAGACGTGTCCGGTCGGCTCGGCCCAGACGCCAAGGAGAGAGCGCGACGTTTCGCTGCGCTCGAGCGTGACGACCGGCGGCGATGCCTCGAGATCGGTCACCTTGTAGAGTACACCTTTGTCACCAGCGACCCAGAGCGTGCCGCCCGCACCATCGAGAGCGTTCATCGTCAGGCAGGTCGACATGGGCGGTCGGTTCTGGATGACGGTCTCGAGCTCGAGCCAATCGGGCTGCCTGCGCAGCCGCACGAGCCCGACACCTTCGCTCGAGTAAAGCGGCGCGCACGACGTCGCGGTCGTCGCCCAGACCCACGTGCCCGTCGGCTCGCTGAACAGGGCGGTCACGGGCAAGTTGTTCCAGAAGAAGTAGGTCGGGCCGCCCGCCTGATGCTCGGTCCACCCCGTCGCGCTTCCGCTCGCCTCGCGGATGAACACCCCCTCGACGGAGCTTGCCGTCCACACGTCGCCGCCGAGCCTCGCGATGCCACGAAGCGTGTCCGGCGACCCGACGCCGCTCCGACGCCATGAGCCGGAGGTGTAGTCGACGACGGATCCGTAGCTCCCGACCGCAGTGACTTCATCGCCGTGCACACCGAACGCGAAGAGGACGGTCCGCGGATCGAGCGCGTCGACGCTGACGGTGCAGAGCGCCCCTTTGGAGCAGCTGGCCGGGAACCACGCGCAATCGGAACAGCCGCCGTCGGTCTCCGTGGGTCCTGCGTCGCCGTTGGTGCCCTCGAGAGCATCGACTCCGGCATCGTCGGGGGCTCGCGAAGGAGCCGCTCCCTCGGCCTCGGCGCAGGCCAGCGGCAGAACGCCGAGCAGCGCGCTCACGCCAAGCAGAAGAATCGCCTTCATTTTGTCTCGCCCTCCGGGCATTCGGCGACCACACACTCACCCTTGACGCAAGGCTGGCCGAGCCCGAGGTTGCACTCGTTACCGCAAGCGCCACAATTTCGCGGATCGGTCTGAAGGTCGACCTCGCAGCCGTCGCCGGAGAAGCCGTTGCAATCGGCGCGGCCGATCTTGCACAAGAGGTCGCAGACGCCGCCGCGGCACACGCCAGCGCTGAACGGGGTGACGGAGTCGGGCTCTTGCCCGTACTGGCAGATGACCTCGCATCCGCCGCAGTTGAACGGATCGGTCAGGACGTCACGGCACTCGTGCGCGTTGAGGTTGTCGTTGAAGCACGCGCGCTGCCCCGCGGGACAACCGCACTGCCAGGTGTCGTCGGACAGGACGCACTTGGAGCCGCTCGGACAAGCGTTGCCGCACGCTCCGCAGTGTTGGTCGTCGTTGAGGCGCTGCTCGCAGCCGTTCGTCACCAGGTCGTCATCGCAGTCGCCGTAACCGGGACGACACGTCTTCGCGCAGACTCCCGTGGCGCTACCCGGCGGGGCCACGCACAGCATCTCGTAGTGGAACTCATATGGTGCCGGCGACGGGTCGTCGCAAACAGCGGCACACGCCCCGCAGTTCCACGCGTCGGCCATCGGGTTCACGCAATTGCCATGGCAATTGATCAGCGGCGGCGGGCAACCACAAACGCCTTCCGTGCACGGCTCGTCGCCCGGACACTTCACACCGCAAGCGCCGCAGTTATCCCGCGTGGTGAGCGCGCTCTCGCATCCGTTGTCCGGAATACCGTCGCAGTCGCCGTATTTCGGCGCGCACATCATCTCGCATTTGCCGGCCGAGCAGAAAAACTGGACGTCGAGCCCTGGAACTCCCCGGTCGGTATGGTCGTCTGCAGGGCACGCTGCGCCGCACGCACCGCAGTTGTTTCGATCGTTCATGAGATCGATGTCACACCGCGCGCGTGAGGTCTCGCAGGTTGCCGTCCCCGCCGGGCATTCAGCGGTCGCGCAGAGCAGTCGTGACGGCGAGGCGTCCCCGGTACCTGCATCGGATCCCGTATCGACGCCTCCGAAGCCGCTCGACGAGCCAGATCGCTCCCCGAGATCGACGGCACGCGTCTCCGCCGAACATGCCGACGCGAGCGCTGTCGCGGCGACGAAGCCGAGCACCACGCCAGTGGTTTTCCACGTCATGACCAAAACTCCGAAAGGATCGTTTCGACGACTAGGGGCGAACGAGCTCACGAACGCGCGTCAGGTGAGCGGACTCGGGGAAGGCGGCCTCGAACGCGTCCGCCCTCCGCTTCGCGTCGTCGCGGCGCCCGAGCCGGACGAGCGCGACCACCGCGAGGCGCTCTCGCTCCTGCGCGAACTTCGGCGCGCGGAAACGCTTCATGTGCTCGTTCGTGAGCGCGAGTGCTTTGTCCGGGCTCGCGTCGAGCGCGCGGCTCGCGGCTTCGAGGAGCGCGAGCTCGTCGTTCGGCTCGTTCGCGACCGACGTGGTCGCAAGAGGGCGCGGGCGCGTCTTGGCTTCAGGTGCGCGCGTCGCCTTCGCGGCCTCGGGCACGACGGGCTCCGCGACCGGCAGCGACTCGACCGAGACCGAAGCGGCCTTCGGGGTGGACTCGACGGAATCGAAGGCCGTCGACGGCATGGATGGCGCCGGCTCGGTCGTGGCGAGCGCGGCTGTTGCGACCGGCGGCACGGGAGCCGACGGCGCAGACGGCGACGACATCCCGGCGCGGACGCTCAAGGCGACGACCGCGAGCCCCACGACCGGGTAGAGCCAAGACCGACTCCACCACCCGGACGAAGCCATCTCCTTCTCGAGAGCATTTCCGAGCCGCCCCTCCATCGCACGCATGCGCGCGTCGTCGGGCAGCTCCCCGCGACCGGCGCGAAGCGCATCTTCGACGAAGGCCTCGTCGGCAGGATCGAGCGACTCCCAGCGGCGATCGTTCATGGCAAACCCATCTGTGCGCGTGCTCGTCGAGCCGCCGCTTCGAACATCTTCTTCGCGGCGTAGAACCTCGTGTACGCAGTGTGGAGCGGGCAGCCGAGGGCTTCCGCGACCTCGTGCATTGGAAGGTCCTCGATGACGTGGAGGATGAAGACTTCGCGCTTCGGATCCGGCAGCTCGGCGAGTACGCGGTCGAGGACCGCGCGCGTCTTCCTCGCTTCGACGATCTCCAGGGGCGTGGCGGCTTCGAGATCGATCGGCTCGCTCTCTTGCTCGACCGGCAGCTCTCGTCGGTTTCGGCGGCTCCGGCGGTAGCTTGCCGCCAGCCGGATGCAGATCCCGTAGAGCCAGGCTCGGCGCGAGCGCGATGGATCGAAGTCGGGGAGCTTGCGATGGACGACGACGAAGACCTCTTGCAAGACGTCGTCGACGTCGGCTTCGCTGACGCCCAAGCGGCGCAGGAGACGAAATGCGTACCGCCCGTGCTCACGGAACATGTCCGTGGCCGTCACCGACGCTGGTGCCGCCGCGGAGACGGCCAGCTTCATGCGCGACGTGGGGGTCACGATAGGCTCTTGGTTTCCTGCCCGACTTTTTTTCTACCGAAATGACGTCGCTGCGCCGATTCCGATCGACCAGACGATACGGCTGACCTCGTGTAGGGGCATCGCCCGCCCCTCGTCTCGATACGTGAACGCATAGCGAGGCCACGGCAGCGCTAGACCCAGATCGACGGATAGCCGCGTCCCTTCGACGTCGAGCGCCGGCCCCACGGCAAGCTTCGGGCTGACGACCGTCTTCGGGGTCTGATCGCCTCCCGCAAATCCGTGACCTTCGGGGAGGATCGCCATCCAGGCGACCCCGCCGCACGCGGAACCGAACGCGGCGCCGATGACGCGCCGGACGTAGCACGCGCGCCATTCTTGCTCGACTGCACGAAAGTCGTAGCCCTGGACGGGTTCGACGGCGAACCGGTAGCTCGCTCGCCATTCGAAGCGGATCGGCAGCGGCAGCGGCTCGACGCCGAGCACGAGAGCGGGTCCGACGTCGGGCTTCGGCAAGAGGCCATTCGAGATGACGACCGCGAGCCCAAGGTCGACGCGCGGGGGGCCGGCCGCCGGAGGGCGCGGGGACGCTACGCCCTTGATCCGGCGTCCTACCGGCGCGGCCTGCGATGGAGAATGCGGCGCCTCTGGCTTCGTGTGCTGCGGCTCTTCCGACTTCGCGCGCGGGGGCTCTTCGACCGAAGGCTCTTCGCCCTTCGTTTCGGGAAGCGGCGGTGGGATCGTCGGACCGCCCAACGCCGCGTCAGGATCGACGATGAGGAAAACGACGAACGTGGCGGAGCGCCGGAGCTCCTCGCAGCTCGTCGCCTCGAGCTCGCGGGTCCCGAGGACGCGCCCTTCCCGATCGCGCTGGACGATCCGCGCGCGTCGCTGGCCGACTGTGGCCGGCTGCTCTCCGCCTTCGACCGCAATCTCGCCCTGCCCGGCGGGAACGAAGGGGTCTCGACCGAGCCGCGCCGAGACGGCTTCCTTCACCTCCTCCGCCGAGAAGCATGGCCGCTCGATCGAAGGCGACGTCCACGTGAGCTCGAACTTTTTCGCCGTGGCCCGCGCAGTCTTGCCGACCGAGAGCGCGAAGAGCAGAACGCACGCATGTCCCGCTCTCCGGCGGGCCATCGACCGGAAACGTTGCTTCAGTCGAAGACGCAGCGGCAGCGCAATTCGGCCAGACTAAATCAGGCGCGGCCCCTGTTCCAGATGCGTGGCTTCCGTCGATCTCGGCGCACGCGATCGAGCTCGCCATCTTGTGAGTCTCGCCGGCCGCATGCGAGATTCGTTGTCATGGCTGAGGTCATCGCCATCATCGTCGCCGCGATCGTCATCGCGTTCGCCTTGATCCGCCTCGCCGTCCGCCTGCGCAGGGGGCGTCGCTACGTCTTCCTCCGCCTCGTCGACGGGAAGACGAACCAACCGATCGCCGGGGCGAACGTCTTCGGGCTCCGGTCCTCGGGCACGCAAGCGACCGTGAAGACGGTGGACGGAGGGCTCGCGTTCGTCCCGACAGGTGCCGGCAAGGAGGAGCGAATCCTGCTCGGGCAGCTCGACGATGCGGGCGAGCTCCAGCGCGAGTTCAGCCCCACCGAGTACGGGGCCCTGTGGATCGAGGCGCCCCGCGTGGCCAAGGGGGTCATCGGCATCGAGTCAGTGGCCGACTACGACCGCTTTCCCGACGAGCCGTACGTCTGCACGGTGGCCTTCGGGATCATCGCGCCGCCGCGCAAGCGCTCGAACCTCGTCCGTGGGCTCGCGCCCGGGCAGGTCGCGACGCGACGCGAGGGCTACACCAACCTCTACGAGCGGCCCGAGCTGTACGACACGGTCATCTGTTACGCAACGCTCGAAGAGGCGAAGCGCCATTCGCACGGCCCCATGTTCGATCGTTTCTGGAAGGTCGAAGGGGTCTACGTGACCGACGTCATGGATGGCTTCCAGCTCGAGGTCGAGCACGTCGAGCGGGCGTCCTGAGGGCGGGTCACGAGGCCGTGATCGCCGAGTGCGGCCGTCGCGGGGTTTCGCGGCGCGGATCAGCGTTTGCCGTCGTCGCTCCGTCGGCCCGACCAGGGCTCGGGATACGGACCGTTCGGATCGTCGGGCATGGCTCGGGCTCCCTGCACCGGTGAGCTGAGCCCGTTCGTGTTTGGTCTCGCGCCCGTCGACGCGACATCTGGTCCGTCGTGCTCGGAGGCCACGACCGGCGACGACGGTCCATCGGGTTGCGAGTCGTCGGCGATCGTTCCGTCCGCCGTCGTCGCCTCGACCGCGCAGGCCGAGAGCGACACGAGTGCAAGCGCAGCGAGCGCCGAGCGCCAGATGTTGTGCATCATTCTTCGTCCTCCGTCGCTCCGTTAGGGAGCACGAGCCCATAATGTTTGACCAGCTGCGAGACGCGGGGGCGTTTCATGCCGAGCAACTCCGCGGCTCGGGTGATGTTGCCGCTCGAGTCGCGAAGCGCGCGCGTGACGCACTCGCGCTCGATCTGCCGCTTCAGATCGTGGAGTGACATGCCGTGAGCGCGGACGTGCTCGTAGGCGCTCACGGCAGGCGATGGAGTCGGGTCGAACGTGGACCCGACGCCGGCGGCGGCCGCGTCTGCAGCAGAGGGAGCGGCCGGCCGTGACGACGGTGCGCTCGGCGGGGCATGCCCTGACGACGGTGCGCTCGGCGGCGCTGCTTCCGGATCGTCGGACGGCTTTCGAAGCTCGACCAGGTCCGCGGCGACGATCGTCGTGCCTTCCGCAAAGACAGTCGCTGCCCGGAGCACGTTCTCCAGCTCGCGAACGTTTCCGGGCCAGTGATGCTCCTGCAGGCGCGCGAGCGCGGCGTTCGTCAGTCGCTTCCGAGGGGCCCCGTGCTCCTCGGAGATGCGCCCGAGCAGATGATCGGCCAAGAGCGGGATGTCGCCCAGGCGTGCGCGAAGTGGCGGCACCTCCAGCGTGATCTGACAAATCCGGTAGTACAGGTCTTCCCGGAACTCGCCGCGCTCGACCATGCGGTGCAGGTCGCGATGTGTCGCGCAGATCACGCGCGCGTTGCTGGTCAGCGTCGCGGTGCCGCCGACGCGCTCGAACGTCTTGTCCTGCAGGACGCGCAGCAGCGCGACCTGGGTACGTGGAGAGATGTCACCGATCTCGTCCAGAAACAGTGTGCCACCCTCGGCCAGCTCGAAACGTCCGCGTCGGCGCCCGGACGCTCCGGTGAACGCGCCCTTCTCGTGGCCGAACAGCTCCGAGAGGAGCAAGGTCTCGACGAGCGCCGCGCAGTTCACGACCACCAGCGGGCCGGATGCTCGGCGGCTCGCGAGATGCAATGCGCGCGCGACGAGCTCCTTGCCGGTGCCGCTCTCGCCCTGGACGAGGATGGTGCTGTCCGAGAGGGCCACTTTCTGGATGGCAGCCTCGAGGCTCCGCATGCGCCGATCAGCGCCGACGAGGACCCGTCCTCGAGCCTCCGCGCTCCGCGGCGAGCGCGGCTGCGGCTCTGAACGAGGCTCTGCGACGTTCGCATCGGGGCGGGTGGCTCCGAGTGAAGCGATAAGCTCCGCGAGCGAGCGCATCTCCGGCTTCGCGAGGAACGAGGCTAGGACTCCGGGCGTGAGCGAGGCGGCGATACGGTCACGGAGCTCGACGGCTCGCGTGGCGTGCAACCTCGCAAGCTCGAGATCGTCCTGGTCGCGCGCCGTCGCGGCGACGAGCACGTGGACCTGGATGATCAGATCGTAGTCGTCCGTGGAACGTGCGAGCTCGAGAGCGCGCTGGCCGGCTTCGAGCTCGGGTCGACCGAGGGCCCGGAGCTGCATCGCCCGCAGAAACGCGATATCGGCGACCGTCCGTGCGGTCTTGGCGTTCTCCTCCGCGAGCCGGAGCCAGCCGTCGACGCGCTGTACGGCTCCGTCGGCGAGGGCGATCTTCGCCCCGACGACCGCGGCGTCGCCGACGTATTGCACCTCGCCGGACGCACGTGCGTGGACGAGCGAGCTCTGGACCTCGCCCTCGGCGAGCTCCGTCGCTCCGCGGGCGAGCGCGACCTCGGCGGCGACTCGCTCGAGGTGTGCCGCGCGCGCCGGCGTGAGGCTACCGGCCATGATCTTCCTGCCGAATCGGACGGCATGCTCGGCGCTCTCGACCAGGCCGAGCATCAGCCTCAGCTCGGCGAGGTTGGCGATCGGAAGCGCCGCGGACGCGCGGCCGCCGAGGGAATCGCAGTGGTTCAGTCGCTCCTCCCAGTACCGGAGCGCTCCCATGAAGTCGCGCTGCCGGTACGCGACGAAGCCGAGATTCGACAATGCGAGCGCGATCGCGCGGTGCTCGCCACCCCGCTCGGCATCCTCGAGGACCCGCACGAGCGTCTGCCGCGCCTCGTCGAGGAATCCCTTCGAGCCGAGCGCGATCGCACGGTTGAGCCGCGCGCGGAGGGCGGCCGTCGCATCGCCGGCGTTCTGCGCGGCGATGGCATCGGCGGCGAAGTGGCCGTCCGCTGCGTCCCACTCACCGCGCGCGAGCAGCAGCTTCCCGAGGATGCTCCGTGCCGCGAGCCTCGTCGCGAAGACCGCGCTGAGCCGCAACGCAGTCTCCGCTTCGTTGCGAGCCGCCTCGTGATCACCGGTCAGGTATCCGATCTCGCCGCATTCGACCGCGATCGTCGCGCGAAGCTCGTCATCGTCCGCGTCTTCTCCGATGCGGTCGAGGACCAGCCTGGCGCTCACGAGATCGCCGAGCTGCACGTGGGCCCTCGCGACGGCGAGCTGGACGCGACTCGGCCGTCCTCTGGCGTCCACGATGCCGTCGCACCAGCGCAGGGCATCGAGCGGCTTGCCCGCGCCGAGGGCACGTTCCGCCGCGCGAATGCGGAGCTCCGTCCCGACCTCGCCGCCGATGCCGTCGAGGGTCGTGCGCCATCGCCCGGCGAGCTCCCCGGTGATCCGCGCATCACGCGCGTAGCGAGCGGCGCGATCCATCGCGGCGTCTGCATCGAGGGGCCGTCCGCCGACGAGCAGCTCCGCGGCCCTAGCGGAGGCCCAAGGATCGAGCGCGAAGCCATCGTCGAGGAGCATCGCGACGGCGCGGTCGCGCAGCTCGGGTGTGGCGAGCGCTTCCAGCGCAGGGCCGTCGACGGATTCGGCGATGACGATGGCTCTGCCCCGTTCGACGACGAGGCCTGTTGCGACGACCTCGTCTACGAGAGCAGCGTCACCGCAAGAACGCTGGAGCGCAGTGATCGGGATTGACCGACGAGCCAGCGCCACCACGATGGCCGTCTCGAGCGCACGGGCGGAGACGAGACGCGGGCTCGCCTGCTTGGACGCCGTCACCGATGCGAACGGCAGCGGCCCGCTCTCACGGCGCACGTGTCGCCACCACGTCTCGAGGTCGTGGAGGTCACGGTGGCGGAGCAGCGTCTCGCCGTCACGAGCCACGGCCTCCATCCACAAGCGCTTCTCTTCGAGCGTGAGCGCAGCGGTCACGTCGATGGAGCGCTCGGCCCACGACGATGCCGGTACGGTCGTGACGAGGACGAGGACGACCTCGCCGAGCTCCCCCAGCTTACGCGCAACCCCGTCGTCCCAGCTGCCCTCCGTCGGCATCGGGGCCACGATCGCGATGCGCTGGCCCGCGCTCGACATCGCGCTCGCGTACGTTCCCACGTGGCAGGTGAGCGCGCCGAGCCCAAGCTGCGTCGCCGCCTCGCGGAAGACCGACCCAGGCTGACGCACGAGGACGTCGACGACCCGGAAGCCCGCCGCGCGCAGTCGACGCGAAGCGTGCGCGAGGATCGGCTCGCGATCCTCTTCACGAGTGCGCACGACGAGAGCACCGGGGCGAGGCGCGGAGAGGAGGCGATCGAAGCTCGCGAATCCCTCGCTTGGGTGTCGGCTCTCCATGACGTCTTCGCGCGGAGGCGCGACGCGGACCGGGAACGTCACGATGCCCTCGACGTCGAGGCGTCGCTCGGGATGGGCGTCGCCATCCAGCCGAAACGAATTGAACGGCTCACGCGGTCCTCCGCTGAAAGCGACCTCACGAAGCATTGCTCATGCCATGCCCGATTTGCTCGTGCAAACCAGGACTTGTGTACGCACACGCATACACCGTCGCCGTAATGAAACTTACGGCAGCCGCCCGCGCCCGTTTCGTGTCGGGCTTGGCGTCAGGGGGCTGCGGACCTGCACCAGGCCTCACGGCGGCGCGGTCGCTCGAGCGGACTTCGACAGGAAGTCGATCACGGCACGGACCGCGGGAAGCTGCCGGCGTCGATGCGGAGACAGGAGCGTGGTCGTCACGGTTCCGGCGAACCAATCCGGAAGGACCGGCATCAGCTCACCACCTTCGATCCTCGCCCGCACCATCGTCTCGGGAAGGCAAGTGATGCCGAGGCCCGCAACACCGGCCTTCAAGAGCACGACGGACTCGTCCGCGATCAGCACAGGCCGAGTCGCGACCTCGGCCCGCTCGCCGGCATCGTTCTCCAGCCTCCAGATCTTCGAGAACGGGCCGGTCACGAGGCCGTCGTGATCGCCGAGATCGTGCGGCCGTCGCGGCGTTCCGCGGCGCGCGAGGTACGCAGGCGCGGCGACGAGGACGATGCGCTCCGTCGAGAGTTGCTTCTGGAGGAGCTCCGAATCGGGCAGAGGCGAGAAGTGGCTCCGCAGGGCAATGTCGAAGCCCTCCTGGACGAGATCGACGAAGCGATCGGTCACGTGGACCTGTACGTCGATCTTGGGGTGAGCCTCGACGAGCCGCGGGAGCCGGTCGGCGAGCCAGAGCTGCGCCCTCGGCACCGACGTCGTGATCCTCACGGTTCCGATCGGCTCGCCTAGCCGACGGCGGACGATGCCCTCCGCCGCATCCGCCTCCGTCATCGCGGCGCGCGCGTGCGTGTAGAAATCGCGACCGACGTCGGTGTGCGTGAAGCTGCGCGACGTCCGATGGATCAGACGCGCGCCGACGGAGGCTTCCAGCTCGGCGACCCTCTTGCTGACCGTCGACTTCGGAGCGCCGAGCCGCCTCGCCGCTGCTGCAAAGCCTCCGGATTCCACCGCCTGCACGAACAGTCGCAGATCGTTGAGATCGAGCACGGTCGTCCGGCGTCCACCTGCGTGGACTTCGAGTCCACATCTTAGTGGCTACAGGGTCGAAGTCCACGCTGCCAGGTTGGCGATCCGAAACGTCGTTCACCAATCCGTCTCTTGGCACGTGGAGAAAAAATGGAACCGAAGACCGAATCGATCCTCTTTTACGGCGTCCCGTCCGGCTGCTCCTTCGGCTCGATCGTCGCGCTCGAATGGCTTGGCATGCCTTACAAGCTCTGCCGAGTCGAGATGCCGAAGGACGTCGAGAGCGAAGCCTATCGCCGGCTCAATCCCGTCGGGGAGACGCCGACGCTCATGACGTCGAGCGGTGCGCTCGTGAGCGAGAGCATGGCGATCCTGAATCATCTGGCTCCCGGCGGCATCGACAAGGGGCTGTCGTTCGCGCAGGGCACTCCCGAATTCGACAGGCTCAATCAGGTGCTCGCATTCCTGAATACGAGCCTGTTCAAGGCGTACAGCCCGTTCTGGTACGCGTTCGAGCACAGCTTGCCATCCGACGACAAAGCGGCGCTCCGACGTTATGGGACGAAGAAGCTCGCGAAGGCACACGCCGATCTCGAGAACATGCTCGGCGACGGTGATTGGCTGCTCGGCAATCGACGCACGCTCGCCGACGCGTACTTCATCGGTATCGCGCGCTGGAACGAGTATCACGACGCCGTCGATCGACGCGATTATCCCCGTGTGCAGCGTCTCTTCGACAGGCTCGAAGCGGATCCGGCCGTGCAGTTCGCCCACGCCGTCGAAGCTCGCAAAGAAGCGCACACGACGGGCGGGTTCAAGGGTGAGATCGATCTCGCCGAAGCCCTCCGCCTCTTGAAGTAGGTCGTCGACGCGAGTGCGGGCGAAGCGGTCACGAGCTTCGCCCGCGTTCGATCAACGCGTCGTGAGGGACAGTACTTCTTCTTGCCGGCGTTCGGCTTCTACTTGCCGGGCGCGTTACTCACTGAAAGACGTAGACGGTGGTTCCGGTGGCAACCTTGTCCCCGCTGTACGTCTCCTTTTTGACGGAGTTGCCATCGACGAGGATCTCGGCCGTGAGCGAGCCGCCAACGTTCGACGTCGGCGAGACGGCGACTGAATCGAACTTGTCTACGCTTCTTTGGAACGTCAGGGAGAACGGCAGCGCGACAGCCGACTTCGAATCCTGGCCACCGGTATCGTTCCAATAAATGATGTCCGCCGTCGTCAGCCCGCTCGACGAGGTCACTTTGTATTCGATATTCACGCTACGAGGGTAGACGGCCTCGTTGGCCTGGGCAGGAGTGGCAGGATCGTCGTCGCTGCATGCCACGACCGAAGCCAAGGCGGACATGGCGGCCACGACGGTCGCCATCCGCTTCAAATACATCGTCAGCATCATCCTTCGAGAAGGCTCCTATCTGCGCGCGCATCGACTCGAGAAGGGTCACGACCCGCGCCCGAGCGACGCTGCCACAAACCAGGACCGCCCTGCATGGGAAACGACATTCCTCACCGGGCAGGAGCGGAAATATCGCGCGACCAGCTCAGCCGTATTCGCACCTCTCCGAAGCCGGTCGCAACCCCTCCATAGTGGTTTCAAACCACTCCGTCTCTGGGCGCAGCGCGCGGGTATCGCGTGGCGCGACACCCGCGCAATTCCTCCGACGGAGGCGCATCGCGCACGGCGCGCGCTCCGCATGGCAACCCGTTGCGACGCGCTCGACCGCGCGCGCGAAGGCCGGGCGACGCCGCGCCGGCGAAGCTCATGCCTACGTTCGATGCGTGCGGAGCTTCTCACGCGGCGGTGACAGTGGCAGTGTCCGGCGCCTGGAGAGGCTGTAGTCCCCTGTCGATGAAGTCGTTTCGTCCTGATCACGCCCGCGTCGGGCGCGAGGTCCGCGCCACCATTCGCCTCGCGCTACCGCTCATCCTCGCGCAACTTGCGGCGGTCGGCACGAACATGGTCGATGCGATGCTCGCGGGCCATCACAGCGCGCACGTTCTCGGAGCCGTCGCGGTGGGAGCGAGCATCTGGTCGCTGGCGATCTTGAGCGGGATGGGCGTCATGATGGCGGTACCGCCTTCGGTATCGCAGCTCGACGGTGCCGGCCGGCGTCATGACGTCGGCGTGCTGTTTCGCCAGGCGCTGTGGCTCGCGCTCGGCATGGGCGTGCTGCTCTGGTTCGTCGTGCGCCATGCGAAGCCTCTCATCGGGCTGATCGGCGTTGCGCCGGGTCTCCGTGACGAGGTCGGCGAGTTCTTGCACGCCATCAGCTGGGGAGCGCCGGCGCTCACCTGCTACTTCGCGCTGCGCGGACTATCCGAAGGCCTGTCGCTGACACGCCCTTCGATGTACTTCAGCTTCGGCGGGCTCGCCGTTCTCGCGCCGCTCGGCTACGTGCTGATGTTCGGCAAGCTCGGTTTCTCGCCGCAAGGCGCGCGCGGCTGCGGCATCGCTACGGCATTGGTCCTTTGGCTCGAGATGGCCGCGTTCGCCGTCTACATCGCGCGCCACCGCAACTACCGTGGGCTCGGTCTCGGCGAGCGCTTCGATCCGCCTCGTCCGAGGAAGATCGGCGAGCTGCTCTGGGTCGGGCTGCCGATGGCGGTGACGCTGCTCGCCGAGGGCGGCCTGTTCGTCGCGGTGGCGCTGGCGATCGGAACGCTCGGGGAGAACGTGGTGGCCAGCCACCAGGTGGCGCTCAACATCGCGTCCTTCTTCTTCATGATCCCGCTCGGACTCGCGATGGCGATCACCGTGCGGGTCGGCCATGCCGTCGGTCGTGGCGACGCGATCGGCGTGCGCTACGCCGGTTTCTGCGGGATAGGGCTCGCCCTCGCCACGCAGATGTTCTCGGCGGGACTGATGCTGAGCATGCCGCACGTCATCGCGTCGCTCTACACTCGCGACGTCGGGGTGATCGCGACGGCGACCGAGCTCATCATGCTGGCCGGCTTCTTCCAGTTCTCCGACGGGATCCAGGTCGCGTCGAACGGTGCGCTCCGCGGCTTGAAGGACACGCGCGTGCCGATGGTGTTCACGTTGTTCGCCTATTGGATGGTCGGCATGCCGGTCGGCTGGTGGCTCGCGTTTCGACAGGGACTCGGCGCGCGCGGGATGTGGATGGGCCTCATCGCGGGCTTGAGCATGGCCGCCGTGCTGCTCTTCACGCGATTCTGGCGCAGCCAGAGAGCCCTCGTCGCGAGAACGACGTCGTGACCGTCGACCCGACGTCCGTGACCCTGCGGAAGGGCGCGCGCAGCCCAAGCTCTTCCGGGGCGCTCCAGTCTCCATGGCCTTGCGCTAGGATCGCGTCATGTCGGCCGCCTCGCCCTTGCTCGCCACGGCGGAGTCGTTGATCGCCCTCGGCGATGCGCCGTGCGAAGTGATCCACGGCGTCGTCGTCCGCAAGGCGGAGCCGAGCGCCGAGCATGGCGATGCGCAAGCGGGGCTAGCCGCGACGTTGCGCCCTCCCTTTCACCGCGGCTCGGGTGGTCCGGTCGGTCCAGGTGGCTGGTGGATCCTCTCGGAGGTCGACGTGGAGCTTGCGCGTCACGAGGTCGTCCGCCCGGATCTCTGCGGCTTTCGTCGCGAGCGAGTCACGGAGCGGCCCACGGGGCGCCCCATTCGCGCTCGACCGGACTGGGTCTGCGAGATCCTGTCCGCGTCGAACGCGAAGACGGATCTCGTCGACAAGCTCGAGGTCTATCGAACCGCGGAAGTCCCGCACTACTGGATCGTCGACCCCGCCACCGAGACCCTCACGGTTCACCGCTGGACACGGGACGGCTACCTCATCGCGCTCCGTGTGGGACGCGAGGCGACCGTGCACGCGGAGCCCTTCGACGCGATCGAGATCCGGGTCGGCACACTCTTCGGCGACGACTGACGGTCGTCGAAGGACCGCAGAGCTGGTCGCGTCCGCCCACGAACGCGGCCCGAAGCGGACTACTTCTTCTTGCCCTTCGGCTTCTTCTTGCCCGCGGGCTTTGCCGGCTTCTCCGGTTTGTCCGACTTGTCCGCGGAGGCTTCGGCGTCGTCGTCCATGCCGCTGGCCTTGCCCTCCATGGCGCGCCACGGCTTCGGGGCGATCACCCAGTGGCCGTTGACGAACGCGAGGCCGTCGTACGCGGTGCCGGTCTCCTTTCCCGGCTCGACGAACTTGAAGCGGAAGAAGAGAACCGACGGTGCGAGGTGCTTCGCGACCTTCTTGTAACCGGCGGGGAACTCTTTCGCGTTGCCCGTCCCCTTCGCAAGATCGGAGCCGGTCGCGCTCCAGATCTTGACCTCCGTCTGCCCGGGCTTCGGCTTGATGACAGCCTTGTTCGAGCTCCAGTCCTTCGCCTGCGCGGCCTCGATCTTCGCAGCCGTCTTCGCATCGAAGAGCGACTTGTAGTCATTCGTCGTCGGACGGAGCGATCGCGTGAGCGCGGCATGATCCGCGTTCGGAGCGACGAATTGCGCGAGCAGGGCGCGTGCACCGTCCTCGTTGCCCTGTAGGATGGCCGCGCCGGAGGGCGGCGCTTCTGCCGGGCTCTCGGCCGCCGCCGGCGCGCTCTCGGTCGTACCGGCGTCGCTCTCGGACCACGCCGAGCCCGCGTCGTCACCCGACTCGGTGTCCATCGCCGCCGGCACCGGATCGGCGACCATGGGCTTCCCCTTCGCTGCGCCGCGACCGCCACAAGCGACGAGCATCGCGCTCGCCAGCATCAACATCCCGAAGGTGCCCTTGCGAGCACACGCCCACACGCTCATTTCAGACCCTCGTTACCGACGAACTCGTCGGGCCAATCATCCCCCTCGAAAGGCCAGTACTCTTCGTTGTCGCGCAAGTACCGCGCAGCATCGAGCGAGTCCACGGCGTCCTTCGGCAAATACCCCGCGTTGATCGCTTCGATCTCGACCTCGAGCGCGCGCTTCTTCCCGAGCACGGACTCGATGCGACCGAGCCTCGCGCGGCGGAGCAGGCGCGAGAGACGGAGATCGAGACGATGGAGCGCGTCCTTCGCGAGCGCGCTCTCGGCAGCCGCGAGCTCGCTCCGAACGCCCTCGATCTCGCGACCCAGCGCAGCCGCATACGCGGCGTCCGCGCGCAGCAGCTCGGGCAAGTCGTGCCCGCGCGCCTCGGCAGCCGCGGCCTCGGCGGCGGCGACCGAGCTCTGACCGAGGCGGCCCTCGAGCTCCGCGAGCTCCTTCTTCAACGGAGCGATCTTGTCCGCGGGCGCGTGCGCCTGCTCGAGCTCGTCGATCTGCCGGCGCACGCCATCGAGCGCGGCGCGCGCATCGGTCGCCTTCTCCTGCGGATCGCCGTTCTCCTCCACGGCGGGACGGACGCCGCCCGTGGTCGCGAGGCTCCGCTGCATGTCCCCGAGCGTGCCGAGCGCGAGGCGAAGCCCGCTCGTCTCGTGATCGAGCACCGCGCGTCGCTTGGCGATCTCGCCGTAGACAGGATCGACACGAACGAGCGCCGCGACGACGCGGAGCTGCTCGGGGCTGACGGCGGCGCCTGCTGCATTGGTCGCGGCGGCGTCGGCGCCACTCCGGGCGGCCGCGAGGAGCGCTCGCGTCCCTCGCTCGCTCTCCCGGAGCCGGCGCGAGGCGTCGCGTGCGGGCTCGTAGTCCCGGAGGAACGCCTGGAGCTTCGCATCGGCAGAGGGGAAGCGGCAGAGCGCGAGATCGATGTACGCGTCGAGGATGCGCGCCTCGTCCTCGTAGCGATGATGGACCTTCAGCGCCTGGAGCTCGTCGAGCAGCTCACGCGCGCCCTGGTAGTCCTTCTTTTCGTAGCGCGTGGTCGCGGCCTCGTAGAGCGCTTCGGCGAGCCGGTCGGAGTCGCGCGGCACGAGGTAGTAGTAGTAGCGCGCGTCGTCGTGACGAAGCTGCTCGTGAGCGACGCGTCCGAGCGCGAGTCGCGCGAGATCGCGGACGGCGAAGAAGCGCTCGTCGGCGAAGACGGGCACCGTCTTGTCCTGCCGCTTCGGGTCGGCGACCTTGCAGAACAGGTTCTCGCCTTCCTTCATCCGGCCACGCTCGACCTGGATGAGACCGGAGAGGTACGTCGCCTGCGACCAGAACCGCGACGTTTGCGGGACCTCGGCAAAGGCCGCGAGCGCGACGTCGGCATCACCTGCGGCCTGCTTCGCGCGACCGCGAACGTAGGCGATCTCCGCGCGGACCTCGGGGGGAGCGTTCGCGGGGACGGCTTCGAGATCCTTGAGCCCGCTCTCGAAGGCGCGCGTATCGAGCGCGATCTCGACGATGCGCCGGACGGCGCGACGCGCGTACGGGCCGTACTGGTCCCACGATCCTTTCGCCGCGATCGAGCGCCGAAGGTACGCGCGTGCCGATTCGTTGATGCCGGCCGTCGCGAGCGCATGCCCGAGGAGATACAGCGCGGCGCGGCCTTCCGGCGTCTCGGCGGAGCCTTCGAACTTCGGGTGCTCGACGATCTCCGTGAGCTTCGCGACGGCCTCGTCGCGACGGCCCATCGAGATCAGCGACTCCGCTTCGGCGACGCGCTCCGAGAGACGCTCGGTCACGCCTTCCTGCGATCCGAGACGGCGCTCGAGCATGGCCCGGTGATACGCGCGCATCCGATCGCCGCGCGTCGGATCCGAAGGAGCCGTGGGACGCGGGTGAGCTTCGATGAGCGGCGGAGGCGGCGCCGGTGCGGGCTCGGCAGGCGCGCTGCTCGCCGGCGGCGGAGGCGGCGCCGGAGCAGGTGCGGGCGCGGGCTGCGC
>JAEXCN010000455.1 GCA_023402175.1 Pseudomonadota bacterium
GCCGACGGTCCAGCCGGCGCGCCACTCGACGAAGCCCGCGTTCACGCCGATGACGACCGCCATGCACGCGAACCAGACGACGGTGATGATCCGCAGATGCGTCCGCTCGCTCGGCGCGCCTTTCGGCGAGAGGAGGAGGAGCGGCACCCCGAGGAGGCCGATCCACATGAACGGGCTCATGCCGAAGAAGCCGAAGCCGGGATCGATCGCGAGCGCCTTGATGTGATCCCACGAAGGCCAGAGGATGCCCCAGAGCCCCTGCTGGTGCTCGGCCGCGAAGTGCGCGGTCTCGAGCTTCTGATGGCCCGGCGTGAACGGGTTCCCGTACGCCGTCCAGTGGAAGTACATCATGTGCGGGATGTTCAGCGCGCCGCCGACCGCGTACGCGAGGATGCGCGTCGGGTTCACGCTCGTGCCGAGCGGGATCCAGCGATGCGCTCCGCGAAGGCCGGGCACCCAGCCGACGAGCCAGAAGAGCGCGCGGAGCGGGCTCCAGAAGGTGAACGTCGCGAAGAGCGACATGATCACCGTCATGAAGAGCGCGTGATACTCGAGCGTGACGCACGCGCTCGTGCAGAGCCCCGCGAAGAACGCGCGCGAGGGGCGCATCATCTTCACGTCGCCGCGCGAGCGCCGGTGCTCCTTCTCGATCGTCGCGAACGCAAGGAACGCGATCGCCGCGTATTGCGAGTGGCTCGCGAACATGTGCGTGTACGCGAGGTAGTTCGTCCCGAGACCGGCGGCGGCGACGGCCGAGTAGCGGATCGCCGCGTCCTTGGTGAAGTCACGCAGGTACCGCTCGAACCACAGCAGGAAGAGGAAGCACGGGATCTGCGATCCGAAGATGCGCATCGCCCAGGTGCTCATGCGCAGCCACCAGAGCCTCTCTTCCTGGCTCGACGGCGGCACGACCTCGCCGGGGGGCTTCTGCGCCGCGGTGACGTGGCCGCCGTGGACGCCCGGGTACTTCTTGCCGAGGATGGGCGCGACGACCTTCGAGAAGACGACGTACCCCGGGATGCCGGCGTAGACGATGCCCGGCGCCTTGACCATGTAGTAGTGGTCGATGCCGTCGTCGTTGCCCTTCACGCGGGCCATGTCGTTGACCCAGCCGAAGGTCTGGACCTGCTCGTCGATGCGGAAGCTGCGGCTCTCGACGAGCGACATCACCGTGAAGACCCGGACGAACTCGTTCGGGTTGTTCACCGCCCGGAGGTACGGGAACACGCACAGCATCGGCAGCAGAACGAAAAAGAAGAAAAGCCTGTGAAGGCCCCTTCGTTTCCACCGAAGCTCCCGTCGCATAGAGCGGCGCAGTCTAGTATGGAAACCCGCCCGAGGATCGACGCCCGTGCAAGAAGACGCCGAGTCGAAGTTCGACAGTTACGCCAAGACGTACGAGGGCCTGCATCGCACGAGCATTGCGGCCAGCGGCGAGGATCCGGCGTACTTCCACGACTACAAGATCGACTGCCTCCGCCGTAGGGGTCTCCTCCGCGGGCCGCTGCTCGACTACGGCTGCGGTACAGGCAACCTGACGGAGCGCTTCGCGCGGGCGCACGGGGACGTCCACGAGCTCCACGGTTACGACCCGTCGACCGAGAGCCTCGCCGAGGCGCGCGAGCGTGCGCCGAGCGCGCGGCTGCACGAGGACACCTCGACCCTCCCGCGCGGCCATTTCGCGACGGTCGTGCTTTCGGGCGTGCTCCACCATGTCCTCCCGCGCGAGCGTGACGGGGTCCTCGAGACCGTCCGCAGCACGCTCCGTCCGGGCGGACACATCGTCGTGTTCGAGCACAACCCGCTGAACCCGGTCACGCGCCGCGCCGTCGCGGCGTGCCCGTTCGACGACGACGCGATCCTCCTCTGGCCGTGGGAGGCGCGACGCCTGCTCCGCCGTGCGGGCTTCGAGCCCGTCACGCTCGATTACATCGTCTTCTTCCCGAAGCCCCTGGCGTTCCTCCGCTCGCTCGAGCCGCGCCTCCGCCGCGTCGCCCTCGGCGCGCAGCAACTACTGGTCGGCGTGCGCCGCTGAAGGTCAATCGTCGAGCGAACGACTTCTGCGTGAGCGCATCGTCGAGCCAATGCCGTTCGGTTGGTCTCGCTCCCCGCTTGGGCGTCGCCGAAAGAACGGCGCTTGGCGTCAGAGCCCGAGCCAGAGTCGCGTGCGGGGTCGGACCGTCAAGCGGTGCGGCCACACGCACAACGACTGCACCTGAGCTACGGCGACGCCGACCACAGCGAAGATGCCGGCGCCCTCGAGATCGGATTCCGACGCCGCGGCGTCAACGTACTGACGCCGTGTCGGTTCGAATGCCGTTTTTCGCCTCGATTATCGCGGGGCGGCATGGCACGGCGACTGCATGAGCTTGCAGGCATGGCATGTCTCTTCCCGGGAAGGTCCGTCGCGCTGTTCCTCTGCATGCTTGCCGTCGGATGCGCGAGCGTCGACCGCACGACCAATGACGGCTCCGAGCCTGCGGCGTCCCCTTCGAACGATGGTGGTTCCGGCGAGGACGCGATTGAGCCGGCGACCGGTGATGGCGTCATCGTGGTCTCGCCTTTGGACGCTCAGTCCGACAAGTTCACGGTCTCGGCTGCCTTCCGCAGCAAGGTGCCGGCCACGAACGTGCCCGCGCTCGGCGACGACCCGTGCCGATTGTTCGAGCCGTTCGATCCGTACGCGGATGGCGACGTCTACGCGGGCGACACCACTGCCGGAAAGATCACGGTGCGCGCCGGCTCACGCGAAGTCCGCCTGAAGCTCCTCGGCGAAGGGCAGAAGAATCAGATCTACAACAATGATTCCTCGCCGCTGGAGGGCCTCTCGCCGGGCGACCCGATCGAGGTCGAGGCCACCGGGGGCACCGTGCCGGCCTTCCGCGTGAGCCTCGAGCTTTCGCACCCGCTGCAGCTCCTCACTCCGCTCACCGACGGGATCGCGAAGGACGCCGCATTCGACGTCGCCTGGCAGCCGACGCCCGGCAACGAGCGTGTCTCGATCGGGCTCGCCGGGAAGGGCAAGCGTCTCTTCTGCATGAAGGGAGCAGCGGATGGGTCGCTCGTGCTCCCGGCGGAGCTTGTCCGCGCCGTCGCCGCGGAACCCGTGACGACCGATGACGGCAAGCCCGCACTCGAGCTCAGCGTCACCATCCTCACCTATTCCAAGGTCCGCGCCGGCGCCTTCGACATCACCGCCCAAAGCAGTCGTCGTACCGAGGCGACGCTCGTCCTCCACTAGAAACGCTGCTGACGGATCACTTCGGCGTCGAAGGACCGCGGCGCAGGGCGGTCCTGATTCGATGGCGCCCGAGGAAGGCGAGCGAGCCGATCAGGCCGAGCGCCGAGATGCAGAGGCCGAGCGTCAGACGGCGCGGCCAGTACCGCATCTGGATGTGGTGCTTGCCCGGCGGGAGATCGAGCGAGAGGAGGTGGTTGTCGTCGACGACCTGCCCGACGTTCGTCTGCCAGCCGCGCTCGTAGGCGCTGTTCAGATGGATGCGGCTCGGTCGCTTCACGTCGACGTCGACCGTGAACGTGTTGTGCGTGCGGTTCGCGACCTCGATGACGGCGCCGTCGTCGACCGCGCGCGCCTGCGGGACGTCGCCGGTCCACACCGCGGCGCTCGCGTTGTACGCCCACGCGGCGCGGCAGCCGAGCCACGCGTGGTTCTGCCGGGGCTGGTTCGCGAAGTCGCCCGAGAGATCGCTGCCGCCGTAATAGAAGCGCGTCGACGGGGTGACCTGCGCAGGCGGAGGGTCCATGAAGCGGTATTCGAGGATCTGCGTGAACAGACCGGCGCTGTCGCCCGCCGCGAAGATTCCGATCGCGAGCAGCGCTACACGGAACGAATCGGCGAGGTCCGGCTTGCCGATCCAGCGACGGATCGCGACCGGAAAGCGATCGATGGCGAAGGCCATGTACGCGGCGATCGGCATCGCCAAAAGCAGGCGGAAGCGCGCCGGCACGCGCATCGACTTGAACGGGGGCACGTGCGCGTGGAGGAACGTCCACGGCGCCCACTTCGCGAAGTGCCCGAGCATCAAGATCACGAGGGCGCACGACGTCACGAGCAGCCACCACGTCTCGCCGCCCGCGCACGCGATGCCGATGAAGAGGAGCAGCACGCCGAGCCAGCCGATGTACGCGTGGTACTCGCCGAGCACGTACTGCTGCCCCTCGATGCGCGCGCGCCAGTGCGGCGAGCGGAGCACGTACATGTCCGCCCAAGTTTTCAGGCGCGCGAGGTGATCCCAGTCGTCATCCATCACGCGGCTGTGCGAGGCGAACTGGTCCTGGATCGGAATGATGCGGCTCGCGCCGATCGTGAACGAGACGAGGCCGACGACGCCTCCCACCGCCGCGACGCGGAGCGCTCGCTTCATGCTCGTGAGCCGCGTGAGCGTCTCGATGCCGAGGAAGACGACCGTGAGCGGCAGCGGATAGGTCGCGCCGTCGTAGACCATCAGCGCGAGGAGGAGGCCGGTGCCGACCGCCCAGTTCCACGAGTGCTCTGCCTTGCGCCACGCGAAGAGCAGGAGCGGCGCGTGGTAGAACGAGATGAACGCGAGGTGCTCGCCAGCGTACTGGTTGTGCACCGTCCCGAACGACCATGCGAGCGCCGCGACGAACGTCGCGCCGCGCGAGAGCCGTAGGTCGTCGCGGCAGAGGAGCCACATCCCGAGGAAGCCGACGACGACGTGCGCCATCTGCCAGACGATCACGGTGACGCCCGTGCTGAATGGCAGCGTGAGATAGAAGATCGGCGACGCGGTGATGTTCTCCGGGTGATCCCACATCGGGATCCCGCGGCAGTCGAACGGGTTCCAGAGCGGCAGCTCGTGGTAGCGCTTCAGCGCAGCCTTGCTGATCTCGATCTGGTGGAAGAAGTAGTGGCCGTCCTCGATCGGCGTGCCCGGATAGTTCCGGAACATCGGCCACCACACGACGACGAAGAGCACGCTCGCGAGGCCGACGATCAGGGCGAACCTGAGCCACCGCGGGCTGAGCGCCGACTCCGGGAGCCTCATCGTGCGATCAATCCGCGCCGTCGCGCTCCGAGCTCGTGCTCGTGCTTTCAGGCGAAGCGCTGAAAGGTGGCGTGCTCGACCCCGCTGCGCCGCTCGGGTCAGCAGAGGTGCTCGGCGCAGCCGACGCGGCGGGGGGCGGGGGCGGGCTCACTTGCTTCACCGGCGGCACGCTCGGCGTGACGGCAGGCGGCGGCACGCTCGCGCCCTTCCCGGGCGATGCTGCTTTCACCGGCGGGACGCTGGACGTCGCCGCCTTCGGCAGCGGGACCGGCGCCTTCGGTATGCCCGTCGACGGCTTCACCGGCGGCGGCCGGCCGGTCTTCACGGGAGGCGGCGGTCGCGAGAGCGATGCCTCCGCCGCTGCTCCGGCGGCCACGACGGTGGCGGGCGGCGGCGGAACTTCGGGACCGGCCGCACCGGGCGCAATCGGCGCGACGTTCGCTGCCTGCAGCACCTCGAGGTCGGACGTGATCAGCTTCTGGACCTTGCGTCGCCCGAAGTTGATCCGCTCCGAGATCACGTAGAGCGGTCGCCGCTTCACCTGCTCGTAGATCCGACCGACGTACTCGCCGAGCACGCCGATCATGAAGAACTGCACGCTGAAGAGGAACGACACGAGCACGACGGTCGTCGTCCAGCCGGGCACGGTCATCCCGGCGTACCAGCTGATCGCCGCCGCGAAGGCGTAGACGACGCTCACGCCGCCGACGAGCACGCCGAAGTACGTCGCGAAGCGGAGCGGTTGGATGCTGAACGACGCGATGCCGTCGAGCGCGAACGCCAGCATCTTCTTCAGCGGGTATTTGGTCTCGCCCGCAGCGCGCGCCGCGCGATCGTATTCGACGGCGATCTGCTTGAAGCCTACCCAGGCGACGAGCCCGCGGACGAAGCGATGCGTCTCGCGCAGCCCGCGCATCGTCGTGACGACACGCCGGCTCATCAGGCGGAAGTCGCCGGTGTCGAGCGGGACCTCGATCGGGATCATCGCGGCGAACACGCGATAGAAGAGCTTCGCGGTGAACAGCTTGAACGCCGTCTCGCCCTCGCGTGAGCGGCGTCGCCCGTATACGACGTCGTAGCCCTCACGCCACTTCGCCATCATCTCGAGGATGACCTCGGGCGGATCCTGCAGGTCCGCATCCATGACGACGACGGCGCGCCCGCGCGACTTCTCCATGCCCGCGGTGATCGCGCGCTGGTGCCCGAAGTTGCGCGAGAAGCCGAGGACGCGATAGCGGGGCTCTTGCTCCGCCATCCGGCGGAGGATCTCGATCGACTTGTCCTTCGAGCCGTCGTTGACGAAGACGACCTCGGTGTCGACCCCGAGCTTCTGGAGAAGCTCCTTGAGACGCACGTCGAGCTGAGGAAGGACCTCCTCCTCGTTGTAAATCGGGATGACGAGCGAGAGCTCCGGACGTGCCACGGTGGGTAGGCCTTTCTACCCTTGTTTTGCCCGAAGCTTCCAGGTCCAAGCGTCCCGGACGATCGTATCGATGTCCGTCCGCTTGGCTTTCCATCCGAGGACCTTCTCGGCGCGCTCGACCTTCGCGACGAGCTCCGCGGGATCGCCCGCGCGGGGCGGAGCTTCGATGGCGGGCACGGGCCGCCCCGTCACGCGACGCACAGCCTCGACGACCTCGCGCACACTCTTGCCCTTGCCGGTGCCGAGGTTGAACGCTCCGGAAGCTCCGCCTCGTGTGAGGTGCTCGAGCGCCGCGAGGTGAGCCTCGCAGAGATCCCGGACGTGCACGTAGTCGCGCACGCACGTGCCGTCCGGCGTCGGCCAGCTCGTGCCGTAGAGCGAGACCGACGCGCGCGTCCCCGCAGCGACCTCGAGGATGATCGGGATGAGATGCGTCTCGGGATCGTGCCGTTCGCCGAGCCCCGCCTCCGCGTCGGCGCCGCACGCGTTGAAGTAACGGAGCGCCGTCCAGCGGAGCCCGTACGCCCGCCCATAGGCCTCGAGCGCGCGCTCGACCGCGAGCTTCGAGTCGCCGTACGGGCTCTCGGGACGCTTGGGATGGTCCTCGTCGATCGGGACCTCGTCCGGAGTGCCGTACACGGCTGCGGTCGACGAGAAGACGAACGCCGGCGGCTTCGGGGTGTCGAGCACGGCCTCGAGGAGCGCGAGCGTCCGCACGAGGTTTCCCTGGAAATACAGGCGCGGCGCGCTCACCGACTCCTCGACGCGGATCTTCGCGGCGAAGTGACAGATCGCATCGATGCGCTCGTCGCGCAGGAGCGCGGCGACCTCCGACGTCGCGCCGACGTCGCCTTCGACGAAGCGCGCCTTCGCATTGACCGCGTCGCGATGGCCGGTCGAGAGGTCGTCGAGGACGACGACGTCGTGCGACGCATCGAGCAGCGTCTTCACCATGTGCGAGCCGACGTAGCCCGCGCCTCCTGTGACGAGCACCTTCATGCTGCACCTCGCTGGCTGACCGGCGCGCTCGCCACCGCGAGCGACATGACATGGTAACGGACGCGATCGCTCGTGGGGCTGGAGCTGATCGTCAGACCGTCCTGGACGACGAGCCCCGCGCGCCTCGCAAGCGCCGCGTAGGCGTCCGGATCGCGGCAGTAGCGCCCACGATCGAGCATCGCCATGACGTTGTTGAACAGCTGCCCAGGCAGGAAGACGATGTCGCTCGTGACGATGCGCACGAGCCGCGGCGATCCGGCGGCGAGGCGCAGGACCCCTTCGGCCTCGGCGTTCGTCAGGTGGTGGAGCACGCCCGACAGCACCACGCCCGTCGGCGCGAGGTCGACGACGTCCTCGGCGCGGAGCGTGCGCGCCTCGAAGCGCACGTTCGGCTTGTGCCCCCAGCGCTTCTTCGCAGCCTCGATCGCGATCTCGTCGGTGTCGACGCCCAGGTAGCTCTCGAACTCGTCGAGGTACCGGAGCGCATCGCCGGTCCCGCAGCCGACGTCGAGGATCGACGTCCGCGCCTCACGCGGCAGAAACTCGTAGAGCGGCCGCATGTCGATGCCGCCGACGACGCGTGGCCGGACCTGGTCGTAGACGAACGGATGGCCGAGGATTTTGCGGTAGAGACCGAGCATGAGCGAAATCGACACTACCACTCGTAAAGGCGTGCTTGACAGCCAACGCGCCGCAACGTAAACACGCGCTCCCTCGAACGGGCCAATAGCTCAATTGGTAGAGCAGTGGACTCTTAATCCATTGGTTTCGGGTTCAAGTCCCGGTTGGCCCACTATCGTCTCGCAGCGCGTTCGGTAAGGAAACGCTGCCCGGCACATCGGCCCCGCGTTGGCTCACGCTAACGTGGGGCTCGGTGTTTAAAGCTCATCCGTCGCGCGGCGAGGTCGAAGACCTCGAGGCACGGATCACGCACGCATAGCCCTGAAGCCAGGCAACGAGACGCCGGACGTGGCCGAGCTGGGCTCGGTGAGCGGGTGACGAGCGCGCACGACCTCCAGCATCTCCGAGCACGGCAGGAGCCGGAAGGAGCGGGCGGCGATGGTGGTGGAGCCAGCAGAGACGAGCGCGACGACGGAGGTGCTCCCGAAGAGCCACCACTGCCGAGCGATCGTCCGACGGCTGCTCGTCCCGGCAGTCGTGGTGGCAGTGCTGCTCGCGTGGGCGGCGTTCGTGCAGCGGGCGGCGACTGCCGCTCCGAAGAGCTCAACCGTGGCGCCGGCACGATCTCCGGCTGCAACGTGCACGGGGGAGCTCCCCGATGCGGCGAAGGTCAGAGCCGCGCTCGTCGAGATCGTCAAGCAAGGGCCACACGCGAACAGCGGCCTCGGCAACCACGGGTGGGCCGCCGTCGTGAACCGAGACGGGATCGTCTGCGCGGTCGTGTTCAGCGGGCCCGATCGCGGCGCACAGTGGCCAGGCGCCCGCCTCGTCGCTGCCGAGAAGGCGAGCACAGCGAACGCGATGAGCACGCCCGACTTTGCCGTCTCGACCGCGAATCTCTACTTCGCGGTGCAGCCCGGCCAGAGCTTCTACGGCCTCCCTGCGACCGCGCCGCCGAACCCGGAGACTGCCTACGAGGGCGATCCGTCGACCTTCGGCGAGCCGGACGATCCGATGATCGGCAAGCCAATCGGCGGCACCGTAGCCTTCGGTGGAGGGCTGCCGCTCTACGAGCGAAGCGGCAAGCTCGTCGGCGGCCTCGGCGTGGCGGGCGACACCTCGTGCGCCGACCACGTCGTCGCGTGGAAGCTGCGCCATGCGCTCGCGCTCGACGCGGTGCCGGCGGGTGTCGCGAAGAACGGCACCGACAACATGATCCTCGATCTGCGCGGAGGGGACAGCCCGAGCGGGTTCGGTCACCCGTCGTGCAAGGCCGGCAAGGCATCGGACGAGACCATCAACGCGCTGCCTGCGCATTTCCCCACCGTCAGGAAGCGGTGACGTGCACCGGACGCCGGATGTTTATCGGGTGGCCACATGACCACGGAACGTCGCTCGCCCGTCCTCCTCGCGGTCTTCGCGATCTTCGCCGCGGTGCTGATCGCGCTCACCGCGCGTGAGCTGCTCGTCCTCTTCGGCGGCTTCTTGTTCGCGCTCGTACTTCGCCGCCTCTCTGCGAAGATCTCGCGCCTCGTCCACCTGCCGTATCCGGTGTGCCTCGCTGCGCTCTTGGTCGCGATCCTCGCGAGCACGGCTGCGATGTTCGTCATCGCAGGCCCGACCCTGTACGAGCAGCTCGTCGCGCTCGCGCACCGTCTCCCGGCCGCGCTGTCCGACGTCGTCGCGGCGATCCGCAAGGCGCCGTTCGGTCGTGCGCTGGCGCCGCCCGGCCCCGTCACGGCGGGTGCTGTCCCGCAGACGTGGCTGTCGAAAGCGTTCTCCGCGCTCGGGACGTCGCTCGAGGTGGTGGGCGCCATCGTCGTCATCTTCTTCGTCGGTGTGTACGGCGCTGCGAGGCCGTCCGACTACAAGCGCGTGCTCATCGCGGCGTTCCCATGTCGACAGCGGCGCCAGGTGCTGCGCGTCGCGAACACGGTTGCCCGGAACCTCACGCGCTGGCTCCTCGGGCGGCTCGTTGCGATGGTCTTCGTCGGCGTATCGTGCGGGATCGCGTTTGCGATCCTCGACGTACCGCTGGCGCTGATCCTCGCCGTCCTCGCGGGCCTGCTCACGTTCGTCGAATACGTCGGGGCGGTCGTGTCGGCGATCCCGCCCGTTGTGCTGGCGTTCACGGTTCGACCGACGTCCGCGCTGCTCGTCCTCGTCACGTTCACCGTGCTCCACGTCATCGAGGGCTATGTCCTGACGCCGCTCCTTGCCCGCGCGACGGTTCGTTTTCCGCCGGCGTTGACGCTCGCCGCGCAGATCGTGCTCGCCGCGCTCGTCGGGCCGCTCGGCCTCACGTTCTCGACGCCGCTCTGTATCGTCATCGTCTCGGCGATCACGACGGTCCGCGGCACGCAGCAGACAGCCCGGGCCCGTGACCGGAAATGAGCCAGGATGGGGGCCACACGATCCAGCTCCTCGACCTCCGCATCAGCGACAACATGGGCGAACCAGCGCACGGCGCATGGCACGGCGTCTGCTTCGAGCTCGAGCATGGGGATGGAGGAGCGGGGCCCGTGCCGGAGATCGGCGGCCGAGAACCTTCCGACGTTTCCGGCCTCGGCGGCCGTGGTCGCACTGACGATGGTACCTGCATCGTCGCGCGCAGCGGACCTCGTCACGAGCCCGGTACCGAGCGTCATCATTCGCAAGACGAGCCCTCCGTCGCGCGCACCGTCGCCGGAGTCGCTCTGCACGACGGGACCCATGGCCAGCGTGCACACGCTGCCTTCGTCGTGGGAACCTGCGCCTTCGTCGTGGGGACCGGCGCCTTCCTCCTCGCGCAGGAAGGAACACGTGGCGATCGCGATCGGCGCATCGCTCTTCGCGATCTGCCTCGTCGCCGCCGGGCTCGTCGCGCTCGTCAGACCTGGCAGCGCCGAGCGCCTTCCAAAGCGAAGCGAGCGGCGCGTCGAGGCCATGCTCTCGCCAGCCGCTCCGAAGGAGCCGCTCACGAAGGTCTCGCGTCGTGTTCCTGCGGCGCCCGCGCCGATATCGCTCCGTTCGGGCAGCACGGTGG
>JAEXCN010000477.1 GCA_023402175.1 Pseudomonadota bacterium
ACGGTTGCCCGCGGCGGCAACATCCTGTTCGTCGGCACGAAGCGCCAGGCGCAGGAGATCGCCCAGGAAGAGGCCGTTCGTTCGGGCGCCTACTACGTCATCAACCGCTGGCTCGGCGGCACGCTGACGAACTTCCGCACGATCAAGCAGGGCCTCGACCGCATGCGCCAGCTCGAGCGCATGAAGGAAGACGGCACGTACCTCCAGCTTCCGAAGAAGGAAGTCTCGCGCCTCGAGAAGGAGCGTGAGCGCTTCGAGAAGTACGTCGGCGGTCTCAAGAACATGAACCAGCTCCCGGCGGCGGTCTTCATCATCGACCCGGCCATGGAGACGATCGCGGTCAGCGAGGCGAAGAAGCTCGGCATCCCGATCATCGCGATCACCGACACGAACTGCGACCCGGACCTCGTCGACTACGTCATCCCCGGCAACGACGACGCGATCCGCTCGATCAAGCTGATCACGCAGCGCATCGCCGATGCGGTCGTCGAAGGCATGCAGCGCCGCAAGGAGTTCGGTGCGCGTGAGGGCGAGGGCGGCGGTGGCGGTCGTGGCCCGCAGGCGGAGGTCTCGTACGGCCGTCGCCGTCCGCAGGCCGAGGCCTCCGAGGGCGAAGCCCCGAAGGCCGAGCAGACGAACTGAGAAAGCCGAGCGAGCTTCGCCCCGCGCGAACCTCGCCATCGTGAGCCCACGCGCACCGAGCGCGTGGGCGATCACGAGCGTCAGACCTCCGCTCTCGAGCTGGAGGCGGCGCTCCAAAAGACTCAAGTCAGAAGAAGGAGCACCAACATGGCTGCTGTTACTCCCGCATTGATCAAGGAGCTCCGTGACCGCACCTCCGCGGGCATGAGCGACTGCAAGAACGCGCTCGTCGAGGCCGAAGGCGATCTCGAGAAGGCCGTCGAGGTCATTCTCAAGAAGGGCATCGTCAAGGCCGCCTCCCGCGCCGGCAAGGTTGCCGCCGAGGGCGAGGTTGCCACGTGGGTGAGCCCCGACGGCAAGAAGGGCGTCATCGTCGAAGTGAACTGCCAGACGGACTTCGTCGCTCGTGGCGACGACTTCAAGAAGTTCGTCAGCGACGTCGTCTCGGTCGCTTCGAGCCTCGCGAAGGGCAAGGACCTCGGCGCCGAGAAGTACCCGGGCTCGGACAAGTCGATCGACCAGATCCGCCAGGAGCTCGTCGGCCGCATCGGCGAGAACATCGTCGTCCGCCGCTGGGACTCGCTCGAGGCAACCGGCGATGCCGGCCTCGTCCAGGCCTACGTGCACATGGGCGGCAAGCTCGCCGTCCTCCTCGCCGCGCAGGCTCCCTCCGCGGACAAGAAGAGCGATCCGGACTTCAAGGCGTTCGTCGAGAACGCGGCGATGCAGATC
Organism: Pseudomonadota bacterium; assembly: GCA_023402175.1. Lineage (GTDB taxonomy): Bacteria > Myxococcota_A > Polyangia > Polyangiales > Polyangiaceae > Labilithrix. The sequence goes on from JAEXCN010000477.1 coordinate 1,375, forward strand.
GCGGCGATGAGCCCGATCGTCGTCCACAAGGGTCAGGTCGAGGAGAGCGCGATCGCGAAGCAGCGCGAGATCTACACCGCGCAGCTGCAGGAAGATCTCGACAACGCGAACGCTCGCGTCGCCGAGCTCAAGGCCGGCGGTCACGGCCTCGACGAGAAGGACCTCGCTCTCGAGCTGAAGGCGGCCGAGCAGAAGAAGGGCCCGCCCCAGGCCATGTGGCCGAAGGTCGTCGAGGGCAAGATCTCGAAGTGGTACAACGAGGTCACGCTCCTCGGTCAGGACAACGTCTGGGATCCGCCCGCGGGCTCGATCGACAAGGTCCGCACCGAGCTCGGAAAGAAGCTCGGTGGCGAGGTGAAGGTCGACTCGTTCCTCCGCTTCGGCCTCGGTGAAGGCATCGAGAAGAAGACGGAAGACCTGGCCGCCGAGGTCGCGAAGACGATCAGCGGCTGATCGACGGCGACCACGTCACGAAGAGGCCGGCACGCTCCAGGGCGTGTCGGCCTTTTTCGTGGGCGGTCGAGCTCTGCAGCGTCGGTCACGCGATCTGCTGAGTACGATCGTCGCACCGAGCCGCCTCGTCAGGCGAAGCATCGCGCGCCGCACGATGTGGCCTAGAGTGTCGCGGCGATGAGGTCACGCCCATGCATCATCGTCACGTTCCTCGCGATTCTTCTGTCGTCGTGGACGCTCGCCGGGGCGGCGCGCGCGGCGCAGCGGGATCCGGATCGTTCGACACCACGACGAACGATGACGGCCTTCCTCGTCGCCGTGGAAGCGCACGACTACGCGTCGGCGGCGACGTTGCTCGATCTGAGTGCGATCCCGCCGGAGTCGCGCGACGTCCGCGGTCCCGAGCTCGCCGCAGAGCTGCACCACGTCCTCGAGCGGACCGTCTGGATCGAGCCGGACACGCTCTCGGACGACCCCGCGGGCAGTCCGGCCGACGGGGTCGATGTCGAGCGCATCGGCGCGGTGCGGAGCGAGGGTGCGGACGTGCCGATCACGTTGAGCCGTCTGCCGGACACGCAGGCGTGGGTGGTATCCGCTTCGACAGTGGCGCGCATCCCGCGGCTCTATGCCGAGTACGAGCCCGGATTCATCGAGGTCCGGGTGCCGGCGGCGCTACGCGGCCGCGCGTGGGGCCTCGCGGCATGGCAATGGCTCGGCGTCTTGCTCTCGATCCTCGTCGCCTTCGCGATCGCGCGCGCCGTCGTGTACCTCGCGACGCGACTCGCCGGCCGACTCGCGCAGAGGACGACGGCGCAGTGGGATGACGAGCTCGTCGACGCGCTCCGCCGCCCGGGTCGCTTCCTCGTAGGGGTGCTCGCGTTCAACGAGCTGCTCGGCCTGCTCGGGCTCTCCGCCGGCGCCAGGCAGCTCTTCATGAGGCTACTCGGGATGGTGACGATCGCCGCGGTGGCCTGGGCGGTGATCGGCATCGTCGGGGTCGTCTCGCGCGTCGTCGAGCGCCACGTCATGGGGGCAGCGGAGGGCGCGGGAGATGCGAGTCTCCGCGCGCGGGGTGTGAAGACTCAGGTCCGCGTGCTTCGCCGGGTCGTGAACGTCGCGATCGGCATCGTGGCGGTCGCGCTCATGCTCACGCAGTTCGAGGTCGTCCGGACCGTCGGCATGTCGCTGCTCGCGTCGGCCGGCGTCGCCGGCGTCGTCCTCGGCTTCGCTGCGCAGCGCACGATCGGCAGCCTCATCGCCGGAATCCAGCTGTCGTTCACGCAGCCGATCCGCATCGGCGACGTCGTCATCGTCGAGAAGGAATGGGGCAGGATCGAGGAGGTGACGCTCACGTTCGTCGTTGTCCGCGTCTGGGACGAGCGGCGACTGATCGTGCCGATGACGCGCTTTCTCGAGCAGCCGTTCGAGAACTGGACGAAGGTAACTCCCGACCTCCACGGGACGGTCTACTTCCAGGTCGACTGGAGGCTGCCCGTCGACGACGTCCGGCGCGAGCTCGACCGCATCGTCGTCGGAAACCGCTTGTGGGACGGACGGACCAAGAGCGTCTGCGTCACGAACACGACCGATCGCACGATGGAGGTGCGCGCCCTCGTCTCTGCCAGGAACTCCGGTGACCTCTGGGATCTCCGCGTCGAGGTCCGCGAGCGCATCATTGCGTGGCTCCGCGAGCACGAAGGAGGGAAGTACCTTCCGCGCGTCCGCGTCGACGACGAAGCGCCCCCGCGTGCGGCAGGTGCAGCCGGCTGAGCCGCGGGCGGGCGAGACCCGTGCTAGGGTCACGCGCGTGCGCCTCGCCGCCGTCAGCGTCGACCTCGACGAGATCCATCACTACTTCGAGATCCACGGTCTCACCGCGCCGGGCGAGGCCGGCACGCTCGTCTACGACGCGGCGATCGATCGTCTTCGCGGTCTCGCGGATGCCGGACGTTTCCCGCTGACGCTGTTCGCGATCGGACGCGACCTCGCGCGAGCCGCTTCGCGTGATCGCCTGAAGGCCGCTGCAGGCGAAGGTCACGAGATCGCGAATCACTCCCTCGATCATCGCTACGACCTCGTCCGTCTCGGCCGCGCCGAGATCGAACGCCAGATCTCGGAAGGCGCTCGCGCGATCGAGGCGGCCTGCGGCAGGCGTCCGGTGGGCTTTCGCGCGCCGGGATACACCATCAGCGACGAGGTCTTCGACGTCCTCGCCGATCTCGGTGTCCACTACGACGCGTCCGTGTTCCCGTGTCCTGCGTATTGGATGGCGAAGACCGCCGCGATCGGTCTCATCGCGCTGCGCGGCCGGAGGAGCCACTCGATCGTCGACACCCCGAGCGTGCTCCGCGCACCGACGCGGCCGTATCGCGCCGGTAAGCCTTACTGGAAGCCGGGGCAGGGCGTCCTCGAGATCCCGGTCCAGGTCACGAGAGGGCTTCGTCTGCCGTTCATCGGCACGTCGGTCACGCTCGCCGGACCGACGCGCGCGCGCTGGCTCGCGAAGATGTGTGTCGGTGAGCCGCTCGTGAACCTCGAGCTCCACGGGATCGACGTGCTCGATGCGAGCGATGGGCTCGAAGCGCTGAGGCCCCACCAGCCCGACGTGCGGGTCCCGCATTCCACGAAGACCGCTTCGATCCTGGCCGCCGTCGAGGAGCTCCGGAAGGCCGGCTATACGTTCGTCACGATGCAGGAGGCGGCCGAGGCATTCGGGGCCGCTGCGTGACGAACGACGCGACGCCGCCGTCGGTGTCGTCGCGTCTACGCGCTCTCGTCACGATCGCGCTCGCCCTCGCGATCGTCTGGCCGCTCACGAGAGATCGCCGCTGGGACAGCTTCCCGATCTCGAGCTACCCGATGTTCTCGCGGGGCGACCTCGGGACCGTGAACCAGCTCGCGCACGTCCTCCTCGTACGGTCCGACGGGACGCGCACGCCCGCGACGCCTTCGATGGTCGGCAGTCCGGAGCCCATGATCGCGATGTCGATCGTGCGCGCGCACGTGGACCGTGGCACGGCCGCAGAACTCTGCAGAGCCGTCGCCGAGCGCGCACGCGCGACGGACGCGGTCGCCGTCGAGGTCGTCACGAGCGTGTTCGACTCGCGTCGGTACTTCTCGGCCTCTCCCGAGGCGCGTGCACCGCTCGAGCGTGCGGTCGCGTCGCGCTGCGAGGTCCGACGATGACGACGGAACGCGCCGTCACGTCCTGGCTCGCCCCGGAAGCGCCGATCGAGCGCGCGCTCGTTGCGCGGACACTCGTGGCCGCGTTCGCGACCGTCTACTTGCTCGTTCGCGTCCGGTACTTCGGCGACGTGGCGCGCCACGCCGCCGCCGACTTCGCGCCTGTCGGCGTGTGCTCGATCCTCACGTCGCCGATCGCCGCCGGCCTCTCGTGGGTGCTCGTCGTCGCGACGATCTTGCTCGGAGCGATCTTCACGTGGGGACGAGGGGCCCGCATCGTCGGCCCGCTGTTCTTCTGCGGGCTCCTCTGGGTCGTCTCGTACGCGAGCTCGTGGGGGAAGATCCTCCACTCCGAGAACCTGTTCGTCCTCCACGTGCTCGTGTTCGCCCTCGCCGGCGACATGAAGGACGCCCGGACGGCGGGCTGGGCCCTCCGCGCAGCTTCGGTCGCAACGGTCCTCACGTACTTCGTGGCGGGTGTGACGAAGCTCCGGAGCGGCGGCGCCGCGTGGGTTTCGGGACAGGCGCTCGGCGACTGGCTCGCGTGGGATGCCCTCCGCAAGATCGAGCTCGGGAGCTTCCATTCGCCGCTCGCCGAGCGCGTCGCGGGCAGCCCCGCGCTCCTCCAGATACTTGCGATCTACACGCTCGTCGTCGAGCTCGGAGCGCCGCTTGCGCTCGCCTCGCGTCGTGCCGCGCACGTCTGGGTGCTCCTCGCGTGGAGCTTCCACGCCGGCATCCTCGCGACCATGGCGATCGGCTTCTTCTACCCGCTGTCGGTCATCGCGTTCGCACCGCTGCTCGAGCTCGAGCGGGTGCGTGTGCTGCGCGACGGCGTTCTCCGTCTGCGCCGGAGACGCTGATTCGCGGACGATCAGCGTCCCTTGCGACGGCTCGGCGCTGCCCGATGCACGAAGCTGCCGAGCACGGGGGCCATGTTCTCGGGGATGTTCGCTTCCCACGCGTCCGCGCTGATGGCGTCGGTGGGATTGCCCTTCGCGTCGATCTTGTAGAACCAAGGCGCCGTCGTCGTTTCGACCTTCATCCGCCGGAGCTCGCTCTCGTACTCCTCGACGTCGACGCGCACGAGCGTGACTTCGGCGAGCGCACGTTGCATCCGCTTGTCGGGGAGCGCGGCGGCGACGGCGGCGCAAGCCGCGCTCGACTTCAAGTACGTCTGGAGGACGACGGTGCGTCCGCGCGAGCGCTTCGTGATCTCGGAGAGCTGCGGGCGGAGCGAATGCGAGTCGTCGAGATCGATCACCTCGAGCGAGCCGTAGGAGCGGGTGCCGCTCGCGACGGGGCGCGGGGCAACGATGGTTGGCTCCGCCTCGCCAACGTCCGCGGAGAGAGAGGGGACGGCCGTCGGCTGCACGATCGCAGCAGCCGAGTCCGGGACGCCGGGGGCGAACGCCGATCCGAGCAGCCAGAGCGCGATGACGACGCCGAGCCCGGTGCCGAACAGTCCCGAGACGATTCCGCCGGCCGCGATCGCGCGCCCGCCGAGCGCACCGTTCGAGCGATCGATGTCCCGCCGGGCGATCGACCCGAGGACGATGGCGGGGAGCCCCGCGATCGGGCCGAAACATCCGAGGCTGAGCAGGCCGAGCACGAGCGAGACGACGGCCTTGCTCTCCGTTCGTGCTGCGGGCGCGGGCGGTCGACCGAAATACGGATGGAGCGGGCCCATCTCTACACAAGCTTAACCTGACCTCGCGAACGCGCACGCGGTTCCTCGCAGCCGCGCACTCGGCTCCTCGAAGGAGGGCAATTTCCCGTCTTGGCTCGCGTCGACGCAGGATTCAGCGGGCCACGCGGCCGACGCTGTCCACATCGACGGCCGAGTTCCGGATGAACTCGCGGGCAATGTCGCTCTCGCCGTCGAGCAGCTCGTCGGGTGGTCCCGCCGCCTCGACGCGACCCTTGATGAGGAGGATCGCCTGATGGGCGATGCGGAAGCAGCTCGCGATGTCGTGCGAGATGACGATGCTCGTCACTCCGAAGCGCTGACGCATCTCCTCGATCAGATCGTCGACGAGCCGGCTCGTGAGCGGATCGAGGCCGCTCGTGGGCTCGTCGTAGACGAGGATCGGCGGCTCGAGCATGAGCGCGCGCGCTAGGCCGACGCGCTTCCGCATGCCGCCGGAGAGCTCCGACGGGAACTTGGTTGCGACGACCTTCGGATCGAGCCCGAGGATCTCGAGCTTGTTCAGCACGCGCTCGCTGATCTCCTTCTTCGACAGCTTCGTGTGCTCGACGAGCGGGAAGGCGACGTTGTCGAACACCGTGATCGAGTCGAGCAGCGCGGCGTACTGGTACACCATCCCGAACTTCTTCCGGACGCGGTTGAGCTCGCGCTCCGGGAGGTTCGTGACGTCTTCGCCTTCGATGAAGATGTGGCCGCTCGTGGCGCGCTCGAGCGCGACGATCAACCGTAGGAGGGTCGTCTTCCCCGCGCCCGAGCCGCCGATGATGACGGTGGTCTCGCGCTTGCGCGCGACGAGGTCGATCCCCTTCAAGATCTCCTGGTCGCCGAACTTCTTCCGGACGTCGCGCATGACGACGATCTCGTCTGGCAGCGGCGGGCGGACCTCGCCGCTCCCACGCGCGCGCGGATGACCAGCTCCTGCCGGCGGCGGCGGTCCGTGCGCGTCGCGATGGCTCTTGGGCTCGGGGGATCGTTCGGAGGACTTGGGGTCGCGCGGCAACATCGCTTGTTCGTCCGACCAACGGAGGCCGCTGACCCGAAATGTCCCTTTCGCGGCGGGCCGGTGCAAGCTAAACGTGGGCCATGACGCGCGAACAGATCGAAGCCATCCTCAAGAGCTCCCAGGCCAAGCTGGACAAGGAGAACGGGTACGTGCTGCCCGACGGCTCGAACGTGACGTTCCACGTCGCCCACGACGGCGCGAGCCTGTCGTTCCAGAAGCTCGAGGTCGTCAAGTTCGAGGGCGAGCTCCTCTACGCGAAGAGCGCGAAGCAAACGGTCGCGATCGTGGTCTCGGACGTGTTCGCCGTCGCGATCGAGGGCACGAGCGGCCAGGCCCGTCGCCCTGCCGGCTTCTCCGCGTAATCTCCCGCTCGTGAGCGGTCGATGGCGTACGCCGCGCTCTCGTTGATTGCGGCGCTCGTCGCGCGGCTGCCATCCGCGGCGCGCGCTCGCGTCGGCGGCGCGCTCGGCTTCATCGCGGGCTCGGTCCTGCGGATCCGCCGCTCACTCGTCGAGGCGGCGATGGCGCGCGCCGGGATCAGCGATCCTCGAGCGAGCGCTGCCGCGATGTACCGTTCGCTCGGCGAGGCGCTCGTCGAGCTGCTCGCCCTCGCAGAGGCGCCGCCTCCTGTCCGCGAGGACGCGATCGCGCGCGTGGTGATCGACCCGGACTCGATCGCCTCGCTCGATCGCGCGTGTGCGTGTGGTCCGGTCCTGCTCTTCGCCTCGCATACGGGCAACTGGGAGCTCGCTGCGGCAGCGGCCGCGAAGCTCCTCGCGACTCGAGGCAAGCGGCTCGCGGTCGTCGCGAAGCCAATCCACGCCCGCGGTGTGGATGCGTTCGTGAGGAGGATCCGGGAGCGGTGCGGGATCGAGCTCGTGTCTCCTCGCGGTGCGCTCGCGGCCGCGCGGCGTGTGCTCGCCGCCGGCGACGTCGTCGTCATGCCGATCGACCAGGTCCCGGAGCGCTCGTCGCACGGCGTCGTGCTGCCGTTCCTCGGCGAGGGTGCCGTCACCGATCGGGCGCCAGCGACGCTGGCGTGGCGGGCGCGTGCGACCGCGCTCGTCGTCGTCGCGGAGCGAATCGAGGGCCGAGATCACGTTCGCGTCCTCGATGCGATCGAGCCGCCGGGCGAGAGCGACACCGCGCGCGTCTGGATCGACGCGGTGACGCGGCGTGCGACGTTGCGGCTCGAGCGCTTCGTTCGTGACGTGCCCCCGTCGTGGTTGTGGCTGCACCGGCGATGGCGTGCGCCTCTCTCCATCGACCGACGGCCCGGGCGTCCGCCGCTTGTGGCGCCGCGGCAGGCGGGCTAATTCGTCAGTCCATCATGGACGACGCCCTCGTCATTGCCGGCCGGAGCTTCCAGAGCCGCCTCATCGTCGGGACCGGGAAGTACAAGAACGTCGAGGAGACGGAGCGCGCGCTCGACGCCTCCGGCGCCGAGATCGTCACGGTCGCGCTTCGTCGCGTCGACCTCGGAGACAAGTCGAGCGGCTCGCTGATGTCGCTGCTCCAGCGGAAGAGCTGGACGCTGCTCCCGAACACCGCAGGCTGCTACACCGCCGACGAGGCAGTCCGCACGCTCCGCCTCGCGCGTGAGCTCGGGATCGCGAGCATGGTGAAGCTCGAGGTCATCGGCGACCCGAAGACACTCTATCCCGACAACGAGCAGACGCTCGAAGCCGCGAAGATCCTCGTCAAGGAAGGCTTCGTCGTGCTCCCGTACTGCATCGACGACCCGATCGTCTGCCGGAAGCTCGAAGACATCGGGTGCGCCGCGGTGATGCCGCTCGCGGCTCCCATCGGAAGCGGCCTCGGGATCCGGAACCCGCACAACCTGTCGATCATCCTCGAGCACGCGAAGGTACCCGTCATCGTCGATGCCGGCGTCGGCACGGCGAGCGACGCAGCGATCGCGATGGAGCTCGGTTGCCACGGCGTCCTCATGAACACCGCCATCGCTCACGCGAACGATCCGGTGCTGATGGCGACGGCGATGCGTGATGCCGTCCGCGCCGGACGCATGGCGCGCCTCGCGGGTCGGATGCCGAGGACGCGTTACGCGAATGCTTCGAGCCCGACCGAGGGGCTCATCGAGTGATCAGCCGCATCTTGGGAGCCGGTCTCGTCGTCGCTTCGCTCGGCAACGCGCCGCTGCAGTGCGGGAGCGGCCCCGATCCGGGCACGCGCCTCGAAGACACCGCCGGTGACGCGCTCTACGCGCTCGCGCAGGACTTCCGAGCGAAAGGCAACGAGCAGGCCGCGCGGGACACGCTGCGCTACCTGGTCGACCACTATCCGTCGAACCGGCACGTCCCCGGCGCGAAGGCCGAGCTCGAGGGTACGCCGCCGACCGAACGCGCCGCTCCGGCGAGCAGCACGACCGTCGCGAAATGATCCGAACGGATGGGCGCGCGCGGCCGTCCGTCATCCTCATCACCGACCCTCGCTGGGACCTCGCGCATACGGAGTGCGTGATCGAGCGGGCAGGGCGCGCGCTCGGGCCCGGCGCATTGGCCGTGCAGCTGCGGGACAAGTCGTCACCGTCCGCCGTCCTCGCATCGAGCGCGGGAGCGCTTCGCGCCGCAACGGACCGTGTGCGCGCGCTGTTCGTCGTCAACGCGCCCGATGAAGCAACGCTGCGCATCGCGAGAGCGGCGCGCGCCGACGGCGTCCACGTTCCATGCCGGCAGGAGCGCATCGCCGAAGCTGCCGCGCTCTTCGGTCCTTCCGCATGGGTCTCCGTGCCGGCCCACACCGACGACGACGTGACGACCGCTGCGTCGGCCCGCGCGAGCGCGGTGCTCGTCAGCCCGATCTTCGAGACGCCCGGCAAAGGGCCCGCGCGGGGCACCGCCGCGCTCGCTGCCGCGCGCGTGCTCGCGGGCGACCTCGCAGTGTACGCGCT
>JAEXCN010000479.1 GCA_023402175.1 Pseudomonadota bacterium
CTCTCGTACCCGGGCACGTCGATCCGCACGTCGGCGGGCTTGCCCTCCGAGTCCCAGCGAATGACGAGCGCTGAGGGCACGTGTTTCGCGCCCGCACCGTCGAGGCACGTCCTCACGTCGCGCAGGATCGGATCGGCGACGGCCGTGAGCCGATCGAGGTCCTCGGCCGGTGCGTAATAACCGGAGTGACCGGAGCAGGTCGTCTTCGGGGTCTTGCACGCTTCCTGGGCGGAAGCATCGCGACCCACGCCGACCATGACGAACGTCGCCGCCCCGACGAGGGCGGCGCGAAGAGCACGCCTCATGAGGCATTCGTATCACACGAACCTCGGTCAGAGACCGAGCTGTGCCCGGATCACATTCGGTCGCGCGGCCAGCCATTCGTAAAGGAGCTCGGTCTCGTACTCGTATTGATCGAGCCGCTCCTCGCGCTTCGGGTCCGCCTTGACGAGCGCGTCGATTTGGCCGTGCCATTTGTGCGCGAGGTCCACGAGGTCGAGCGTCGCGTAGGTGGCGAGCACGGACTGCATTTCGGCCTTGTAGGCGCTCCAGCACGTCGTGCTGCGGCTGCAGCGCACGAGCACGACGTCGGACTGCGGCTTCGACGCGTCGGGGATGCCGTCGTCGTCGTTGAGGGTCGCGTCGGTGGACCACGGAAGGATCGAGAACTTCCCGTCGGCGTCGCCTGCCAAGTAGTAGTTGTGCGAGCCCCAGAAGCCGTATGCGTAGCCGTCGTTGTGCCCGGTGACGGACTCGGTCGCGCAGAAGCGAAGCCACTGCTGCGTGTGGAGGCGAGGCTCGAGATCGGCGAGCAGCGTCTCGTCCTTCGCCGCCGCCACGGCCTGGAACAGGAGGTCGAGATCGGGCATCGCGCCTGCCGGTGCGCTCGGCGCTGCGATGTCGATCTCCCATCGATGAGCGCTTCCCGGCAGCCAGGTCCCCGGCGTGTGCGCTTCGTAGAGGCTCTTCACCTTCTTCTTGCCGAAGACGCGTCGTAGGAACGTCTCGTCCGGCGTCTCGACGTTGGCGTAGATGCCGTAGTCCTCTCCGTTGATCCGGAGATGCGCCGTGTTCGCCTTTTGCGCGGGGAGCCCCATCGATCGAAACACGTGGTAGGTGAGCCGCTGGCGAAGGAAGTTCCGGTCGGTCACCATGTTGTTGAGGGTGAGCTCCTCGAGGCCGTAGAGCTTCTGTCCCTTCACCCACTTGTTGAGCTTCACTTTGAGCGAGGCCTTGTTCGGCAGCACCCGGAACGTCTCCGCTCCCTTCAGCCTGACGCCGACGTCGGCGAAGGTGATCCCGCCGAACTTGAACGCGCCGTGCACCCAAGCGGCGTTCTTGGTCTCCGGCGTCGCGCTCATCAGCGTCGCCATCGCTGAAGGATCGAGCGTGAGCTCGAATTCGGGGATCGTGTCCGGATCGTAGAGGTCCGGAGCGGGCGGCTTCTGCTCGGGCGTGCTCGGGGCGGAGCCGGAGCTTCCTCCCTTGGTCTCGTTCGGCTCCTGCACGTCCCCGGTCGGTGCGGGAGCGGGAGGCGGAGGAGCAGGTGCTTCTTCTGCGGTGCTCGGCGCGCGCTCGTTCGTGCAGGCCGCGATCGCGCATGCACCGCCAGCTGCTGCCAAGAGGAGCCATCGAAGGCGCGCGTTGGACCGAGGCATCGCGGCTCTCGAGTTAACCGTCGAGCGCGACGGTTCAAGATCCGACACTCGATTTCGCAGTGCGCCCGATCGTGTGAGGCGAGATCAGACGGCGCGGCGCGCGTCCATCAGCCGAGGAGTCGCTTGCGTCACGGATGCCGGCACGAGCGACGGTGCGCTCGCGGCGGTCGAGATGGGCAACCGGATCACGAAGCGGCCTCCACGCCGGGGCTCCGCGATCACGTCGCCACCGAAGGATCGCGCAAGCCGGCGTGCAATCGAGAGCCCGAGGCCGGTGCCCTCGTCACGAGCGTCGTCCCGTGCGGCGCGCGAGAACGGCTCGAAGATCCTGTCGGCGTCGGCCTCGGCGATGCCCGGGCCGTCGTCCGTCACGGTGATCACCGCCTCGTCGTCGGCCATGTGTCCATCGATCCAGACCTTGCTTCCTCGTGGGGAGAAGCGCACCGCATTCTCGACGACGTTCCTGAACAGACGCGCGAGGCCGCGTCGCTCGCCGCGGACGAGCGCGGTGAGTGGTTGTGTCACGATGAACACGTCCCGCTGCCTGCCGGTGGGCGCGACGTCTGCGATCGCGTCCGCGAGCGCGTCCTCGATCGCCGTCGGGCCTTCGCCGGGCGCGTGCTTCACCCTGGCGAGCGCCAGGAGATCTTCTGCGAGATCGGAGAGTCGGCACGCGGAATCGAGCGCGCCACGGAGCGCGGAGTCGTAGTCGTTGCGGTCGCGTCCGCTGCGGATCGCATGTTCGAGCTCGATCCGCAGTGACGTCAGCGGCGTCCGGAGCTCGTGGGCCGCATGAGCGATGAAGCGCTCCTGGACGGCGAGCAGACCGACGAGCCGCTCGATCATCGCGTTCAGGTCGTCCGCGAGCTGGCGAAGATCGGCGTCGGCGGCGCGGAACGATACGCGGGCGCTCGTGTCTCCACTCGCGACGCGACGCGCGACGTCGCCGACGATCGCGTGCTCGCGCGTGAGCCGCGTCGCAACGCCGAACGCGATGAGCCCAGCCCAGAGACAACCCACCGCGAAGGCAATGGCCATCGCTCGCGTCAGGATGCGCTTGTCTTCCTCGAAGTCTTCTCGAGGCGCAGCCAGGAGCACGCGGCGGCCGGTGTTTCCGACGCCGACCACGACGCCACGCATCGCGATGCCGTCGTGATCGAAATCGAAGCCGCTGTCGAACGAGACGAGCCTCGGCATCGGTGGCACGGTGCCGAAGTTGTTCGTGTTCGAGATCGGCACGCCGCTCACGCCGTACAGCACCCCGTACTTGGGGAGCGGACCAACCGCGTTTGCCGTCGGCCCCGGAGCATCCGTGAACTCGATTTGCCCGCCTGCCGCCTCGTTCGCCTCGCGGCGGGCGATGACGAGCAAGGCGTCGTCGAGCTGTCGCCGTTGCGACGAGACGAAGTACTCCCATACCGCGGCGAACGCGCAGCCCATCGTGACTGCGGTGAGCGCGAGCACCACCAGCGCGGTCCTCACTCGAAACGTCATTGATCGCGCTCCGTCCGAATCCGATAGCCGACGCCTCGCAGCGTCTCGACCATCCAGGCATGCTCTCCGAGCTTGTCACGCAGGCGGCTCACGTGGACCTCGACGACATTCGGCACGATCTCCTCTGCATCCCAGACGTTCTCGACGAGCTCCGTCTTGGTCGCCGCGTAGCCTGCCTTGCGGGCGAGGTACGCGAGCAGGTCGAACTCGCGCGCTCTCAGCTCGATGAACATTCCGCCGACGAATGCGTAGCGGCGCCCGATGTCGAGGTGGAGATCGCCGACGTCGACGGCCGCGAGCCTCGGGCCTCGGCGGAGGAGCGCACGCAGCCGCGCGAGCAGCTCGTCCATCGCGAAGGGCTTCGTCAGGTAGTCGTCGACGCCGAGATCGAGCGCCTGGACGCGGTCCTTCGTCTCGGCGCGCGCCGTCAGCATCAGGATCGGGCCCTCGAAGTCCTTGCGCCGGAGCTCTCTGCACACCTCGAGACCGTCGCCGTCGGGGAGCATCCAGTCGACGACCGCGATGTCGATCTCTTCGGGACGGCGGTGAGCAGCGTCGGCGACGGATTGCCCGAGCACAGCCGTGTACCCGTTCGATTCGAGGACGCGCGCGAGCAACGGCCCGAGCTTTCGATCATCCTCGACGACGAGCACACGCATCGCGGCGCCATTCTAAGCGCGCCCGCAGCTGCACCACCTTACAGCTATGTAAGGTACGAGCTTTGTCTCTCGGTTAGCGTCGGGGCGTGGCTCTGTCGCCCACACCACGCGTTTCCAGCGCGCCACCACCGGATTTCCAGGTCGAAAAGCAGCCGCCGGTCCGCGGTGGGCCTTGGCGGTGGCTGGTCCTTGCGCTCGCGCTCGTCAGCTCCGCCGGTGTTCTCTTCTACGCCCGTTCACGCGCGAAGCACGAGCCTGCCGCCGCGCCGGTGACGCGAGACGTGCCTTACATGGAGGGGAGCACGATCGTCTTCTCCCCGGCCTTCCGCGATCGGGCAGCGCTCGGCTTCGCGAAGGTCGAGCGTGAGCCGTTCAAACCTGCCGTTCGCGTCGTCGGTACGGTCGCGTTCAATCCGAGCTACATCGCGGCGGTCGGCACGCGCCTGCGCGGAACCGTCCGGCGCACGTTCAAGTACGAAGGCGATCGCGTCAAGGAAGGCGAGGCGCTCGGCGAGATCGAGAGCGCAGAGCTCGGCGAGGCTCAAGCCGGGATCTCGCAGGCCGAGGCGAGCCTGCAGGCCGCGGAGGTGCAGGCTCGTCGAGAGAAGGAGCTCTCCGACAAGGGGCTCTCGACCGCGCGCGAGTCGGAGGTGGCGCAGGCGGAGCTCGCGACGCATCGCGCCGCCCTCCGGGCCGCACAGCAGCGCGTGAAGGCGTTCGGTGGCGGCGGCGGCTTCGGAGTGTACGTCTTGCGCACCCCGATCGCCGGTCACGTCGTCGAGCGACACATCGCTCCCGGACAATCCGTCGACGGCACCAACATCGGCTACAAGGTCGCCGACCTCGCGCATCTCTGGATCGAGCTGTCGATCTTCGAACGCGACCTCGAAGTGGTGCACGTCGGCGACGATGTCGAGGTCAGCCCGCTCGCGGACCCGCGAACGAAGCTGCCAGGAAAGGTGGCGCACGTAGGTGAGGTCATCGACCCAGTATCGAGGAGCACCGACGTCCGCGTGGCCGTCGACTTTCCGAAGGTCCATCTGCGGCCGGGTCAGTCCGTCGAAGCGGTGATCACGAGCGGGACGGCTCCGCGGGACGCGCTCCTCGTTCCGCATAGCGCGATCGTCTACGTCGACGGCAAAGCCACGGTGTTCGTCGCGGAGAGCGATACGCGCGTCCGGGCGGCCGCCGTTCACCTGGGAGCTTCCGACGGGACACGTCACGAGGTCCTCGAGGGCGTCGAGGCAGGACAGCTCGTCGCGACCGCCGGTGTCTTCGCGCTCAAGAGCGAGCTGTTTCGGTAGAGCACCATGCTGGAACGTCTCGTCGCCGTCGCCATTCGAAGCAGGAAGGTCGTCGCCGGCCTGCTCGTGATCATGCTCGCGCTCGGCGTCGTCGCCGCGCGGCGGCTGCCGATCGACGCGCTTCCCGACGTCTCGAGCATCCAGGTCGACATCCTCACGAAGTGCGGTGGTCTCTCGCCCGTAGAGGTCGAGCGCGCGGTCACCGTCCCGATCGAAAAGGCGCTGAACGGCCTTCCGCACAGCGCTCAGCTCCGCAGCGTCTCTCGTTTCGGGCTTTCCTCCGTCACGGTCGTCTTCGACGAGGGAACCGACATCTGGTGGGCGCGGCAGCTCGTGCTCGAGCGCATCCGGCAGGTGCAAGGCGACTTGCCGCCTTCCGCATCGATCCCGGAGCTCGCGCCGCCGTCGACCGGCCTCGGCACCATCTACAAGTTCGTCGTTCGATCCGAGCATCACTCTTCGATGCAGCTCCGGACGCTGCTCGACTGGGAGATCGGTCCTCGCCTTCGAAGCGTGCCCGGCGTCGTCGAGGTGAACCCGTTCGGCGGGGAGCTGAAGCAGTATCAGGTGCTCGTCGATCCCTCGAAGCTGCGCGCCCGGGGGTTGACGCTGAACGAGGTGCTCGAGGCCCTCTCGGCCGCGAACATGAACGTCGGCGGCGGCTATGTCGAGCGCGGCGGCGAGTCGTTCACCATTCGTGGCAGCGGGCTCGTGTCGAGCGAAGCCGAGATCGGCCACGTCGTCGTCCGCAGCTCGAAGTCCGGGCCGTCCGTCCTCGTGAAGCACGTCGCCGACGTGAAGGTCGGCTCGGCGCTCCGGTACGGCGTCGTGACGTTGAACGGCGAACGTGAGGCCGTCTCCGGGCTCGTCATGATGCTCGCGCAGGCGAACAGCCGCGACGTCATCTACGCCGTCAAGGCGCGGATGAAGGAGATCGAGAAGGACCTCCCACCGGGCGTCACGATCGACGTCATCTACGACCGCGCCGACTTCGTCGAGCGAACGCTCACCACCGTGGCGACGAACCTGGCGGAGGGTCTGCTCATCGTCACCGTCGTGCTCGCGATCATGCTCGGCACGATCCGAGGCGCGCTCGTGACCGCCCTCGGGATCCCCGCATCGATGGCGATCGCGCTCTTCGGCATGCACCTGTTCGGTGTGACGGGCGACCTGATGAGCCTCGGTGCGATCGACTTCGGATTCCTCGTCGACGGTCCGATCGTCGTGCTCGAAGGCATCATCGCGGCGACCGCGGGACGGGCGCTCGTCGGAAAGGCCCGTGCGCGCGAGTACGGAGCCATCGCGCAGCTCGTCGTGAAGCCTGTTGCGTTCGCGGTCGCGATCATCATGCTCGTGTACATCCCGCTGCTCACGCTCGAGGGCGTCGAGGGCAAGATGTTCCGTCCGATGGCGATCACGATGGCGTGCGCCTTGTTCGGCGCGCTCGTGTACTCGGTCGTGTTCTTCCCGCCGCTGCTCGTGCTCGCGGTTCCGCCTGCGAAGGCGCACGGTCCGGTGTGGCTCGAGCACCTGGCCGAGCGTTACGAGCGCTTCTTGCCGACGGTCCTCAAGCTGCGCTGGCCGCTCCTCGGGGCGAGCCTCGCCGCGCTCGTCGGCGTGGGGTTCTCGTTCTCTAAGGCAGGCGCGGAGTTCGTGCCGCGCATCTTCGAAGGCGACTGTGTGCTCGCGATGCTCCGCGCTCCGAGCATCTCTCTCGAAGAGGCTCGCCGGCTCGACTTGCTCGCCGAGAAGATCGTCATGGGGATGCCCGAGGCGCAGAAGGCGCTCGGACAGAGCGGACGAGCCGAGATGGCCCTCGACGCCGTCGGCAACAACAACACCGACATCCTCGTGCCGCTCAAGCCGCGCAAGGAGTGGAAGAACGCCTCGAGCTTCGAGGACCTGAGCACGCTCCTGAAGGACAAGATCGAGACCGAGGTCCCATCGACGTTCGTCTCGGTCTCGCAGCCGATCGAGGACCTCACCAATCAGCTCATCGCCGGCTCGCGCGCGGACGTTTCGATCAAGATCATCGGGCCGGACCTGGATCGCCTGGTCGAGTACTCGAACATGATCGGCGACCTCGTCCGCGACATCCCGGGGACGGGAGACCTCAAGGTCGAGCGCATCCTCGGTCAGCCCACCATCACGGCGACCGCGGACCGAGCTCGCATGGCGCGCTACGGCGTGAAGGTGAAGCACGCGTTCGACGTCCTCGCGGCCTCGCGAGAAGGCATTCGCGTCGGCGAGGTCTACGAGAACGAGCGCCGCTTCGATCTGCGTGTCTTCGTTCCGCCGGTGCATCCGAACGCAGAAGCCCTCGCAGACCTCTTCGTCGAGACGGAGCAGGGCGAGAGCGTGCCGATGGCGGAGGTCGTCAACCTCGACGAGGGTGACGGTCCGTCGGTCGTGAAGCGACTGAATCGCGAACGCCTCATCCGGGTCGACGTGAATCTCCGTGGTCGCGATCTCGTGTCCTGGGTCGAGGAAGCTCGCGCGAAGGTCGGGCGCGCCGCAAACCTGCCGAGCGGCTACCGCATCGAGTGGGGCGGCCAGTTCGAGAACTTCGAGCGAGCGTCGGCGCGCCTCGCGCTCGTCGTGCCTGCCGTCGTCGCCGTGATCCTCGGCATGCTGTTCTGGATGTTCCGCAGCCTGAGGCCGGCGTTCGCCGTGTTCCTTCTCGTCCCGTTCGCGACGACGGGCGGGATGCTCGGCCTCCTCGCGCGGGGTATGCCGTTCAGCCTCCCCGCCGCGGTCGGCTTCATCGCGCTGGGCGGTGTCTCCGTGCTCAACGGCGTCGTCATCGCGACCGCTACACGGCGCGCGATGCTCGACGGTGCGCCCATCGACGTCGCGGTCACGACGGGCTGCGCGAAATCGATCCGTGCGGTGCTCACCACGGCGGCGGTCGCAGGTCTCGGCTTCTTGCCGATGGCTCTCTCGACGAGCGCAGGCTCGGAAGTCCAGCGGCCGCTCGCGACCGTGGTCATCGTCGGCATCTTCTTCAGCACGGCCCTGACGCTCCTCGTCCTCCCCGGTCTGATGGCGACCCTTCTGCGAGGGTGGAAGGAGCCCGTCGACGAGGAAGAGGAGCCCGACGCGGGCGAGCTCGCCGTCGCGGAGTGACGCGAGCTACAGGAGACGGCGCGCCTTCACTTCGAGGTAACGCTTCACGAGCAGCGGCGTCACTTCCTCGGGGCGCGCATCGAGGACGAGCGCTCCGGAATTGCGAAGACTGCGTACGATGCCATCGCGCCACGCGATCGACTCGGCGGCTGCCGCGCGCACCAGGACATCTCCTTCTTCCTGCGGCTTCGCCATCGCGAGCGCCTCGACGTCGGCATCGCGCATGAGGACGCAGAGCGGAAGATGGCGCGGCATGAGGCTTCGGACAGCCGCCGCGAGGTCCTTCGCTCCCCGCGGATCGAGCAGGTTCGTGAAGAGGACGAAGAGCGAACGCGCCTTCACCTGCGTCTTCAGGAACACCATCGCCGCGCGGTAGTCGGTGGCGGCGAAGCCTGCGTCGAGCGCATAGACGGCGCGCGTCAGCTTCCGGCCACCCGAGCGACCTCCCGTCGGGCGGAGGAAGCTCCTCGGGCGATCGTCGAATGTGAGCAAGCCCGCGCGATCCCCACCGCGAAGCGCGACGTCCGCGGTCAAGAGCGCTGCGGCGAGCGCATGGTCGACGCTCGTGAGCCCACCAGCCTCGCCGCGCATCCCGCGGCCGATGTCGAGCGCGAAGACGACGTTCTGGTTCGACTCGGCCTGGTACTGCCGCACGACGAGGTCATCGCGCCGGGCCGATGCGCGCCAGTCGACGTGTTTCGTCTCGTCACCGCGGTGGTACGGACGGAGCCGCTCGAACTCCGTGTCGCCGCCGCGGACGCGGAGAGAGCCGAGCCGGGCGTCCTCCCGCCCCTGACGACGCAACATCTCGAGCGCACGCGCCGCGTGCACGTCCGGGTACACGTCCACGTCCTCGGGAAGCTCGATCCTCTCCTGCCGAGAGAGAAGGCCGAGCGGAAGTGCGTAGCGCACGGTGATGCCGCGGAGCTGCCGCTTGCCGCGACGCGTGGGCGTGATCTCGTATCGGAGCTGCACCGAGCCCCGCGCCGGGATCTCGAAGTGGCCCGGCAGGCCGGTGACGGTCGCGTCCTCGATCGGATCATCCATCACCGTACCGGTCACGGCGTGGTCGCTCCGGTTCGAAAGGAGGATCGTGACGGCGTTCGGCCGTCCGATCGAGAAGATGTCGGCTACGCGTCGCTCGGCTTCGATCCTCCGGCGCCGCCCGGAGAGCGCGTCGGCCCCGCAAGCAGCGACGAGCAAGCCGTCGAGCGCGATCCACGCGGCATCCACGCCCGGCACGTACCCAGCCACCGCGGCGACCGCCGCCGCGACGAACACGAGGGTGACGAGGCGCTTGGTCGGGACCACGTCGCCTGCGCTCGTTCAGGCCGAGCCCGCTACGGCTGCGTGCTGGACCGGTGGCGCAGCGCGCGGGACCGGCGCCGTCCGCAAGATGTCGTCGATGCGCTCGTCCGCGGTGATGCCCTGCAGCTCGGCGTCGGGATGAAGCATGATGCGGTGACGAAGCACCGGCTTCGCGACGGGCTTCACGTCGTCGGGGGTGACGAAATCCCGACCCTCGCTCGCGGCGACGACCTGCGCCGCCTTCATCATCGCGATCGACGCACGCGGCGACGCACCGAGCTCGATCGCGCGGTCCTCGCGCGTGCGCCGCGCGAGGTCGACGACATACCCGACGACGGCGTCGTCGACGCGTACCCTGCTCGCGAAGGCGCTCATCGCGACGAGCTCCTCCGGCGACGTGACGGGCGTAAGCGTGGAGAGATCCGTCGGGTCGAAGCCGGTCGCGTGGTTCTTCACGATGCGGTGCTCCACCTCGCGAGGTGGATCGCCGACCGTGACCTTCATCAGGAAGCGATCGAGCTGCGCCTCGGGAAGCGGGTACGTCCCCTGCGACTCGACCGGGTTCTGCGTCGCGACGACGATGAACGGCGTGGGGAGGGGACGCGAGGTACCGTCGATCGTGACCTGGTGGTCCTGCATCGCCTCGAGGAGCGCCGACTGCGTCTTCGCAGGCGCGCGGTTGATCTCGTCCGCGAGGAGGAGCTGGCAGAAGATCGGACCGGGCACGAACGTGAACGACCCGCCGCCGTCGCCGCGCTGTCGCTCGAAGATGCTCGATCCGGTCACGTCGCTCGGCATCAGGTCGGGCGTGAACTGCACCCGCTTGAAGCTCGCGCCGGAGACGCGCGCGAACGATCGCGCGACGAGTGTCTTGCCGAGGCCGGGCGCACCTTCGATGAGGACGTGACCGCCGGCGATCGCGGTGACGAGGAGGCCGAAGACGAGCTCCTCCTGTCCGACGACGACCTGGGCCATCTGAGCACGGATGCGGTCGAACGTTTGCTGGAAGACCTCGGGTGTCATCACGGCACCCGAAAACTAACATCCTGCTAGGGTATCGCGCGATGAATACGACGGGTGAGCGGAGCGAGACGGTCCACAGGGACTCGGTGCGGACCCTCATCATCGGCGCCGGAATCACGGGCCTCGCCACGGCGGCCGCGCTCGAGGACCGCGGAGACCAGGACTACCTCGTCCTCGAGGGAGACTCCGAGATCGGCGGGTATTGCAAGACCATCAAGAAGGAAGGTTTCGTCTGGGACTACTCCGGGCACTTCTTCCATTTCAAACACCCGGAGATCGAGGCGTGGCTGCGCGAGCGCATGCCGCGGCAGCGCATCCTCGACGTCGTGAAGAAGTCGTTCATCGAATACAAGGGCCGGCAGATCGACTTCCCGTTCCAGAAGAACATCCACCAGCTCCCGCAGGACGAGTTCGTCGACTGCCTCTACGACCTGTACTTCGCCCGCGCTCCGCGGGAGCTGCTCGGCAAGCACGCGCCGCCCGAGCCCGTGTCGACGAAGGACACCGAGAGCTTCGAGAGCATGCTCTATGCACGCTTCGGGCGATCGATCGCCGAGAAGTTCCTGATCCCGTACAACGAGAAGCTCTACGCGTGCGATCTCGGCTCGCTCGACAAGGACGCGATGGGCCGCTTCTTCCCGCATGCGGACCTGACCGACATCATCCGCAACATGAAGGTCGCCGACAACGCGACCTACAACGCGAAGTTCACTTACCCCGAGGGCGGGGCGATCGAATACGTGAAGGCGATCGCGAGCGCGGTCAGGCCCGGCGGAATCGCGCTCGCGGAGCCGGTGCTGTCGATCGACGTCGAGACGAAGGTCGTGAGGACGCCGAAGCGCGAGATCCAGTTCGAGCGTCTCGTCTCGTCCGCACCGTTCAATCGGCTCCTCGCGATGACGCACTTCCCCCACGACGACTCGGCCTACTCGTGGAACAAGGTGCTCGTCTTCAATCTCGGCTTCGATCGCAAGGGACAGAAGGACGTCCACTGGGTCTACTTCCCCGATCGCGAGGTCGTGTTCTATCGCGTCGGCTTCTACGACAACATCTTCGACACCGATCGTCTCAGCCTCTACGTCGAGATCGGCTTCGGGCGAGACGCGGTCGTCGACGTCGAGGCGACGCGTCATCGCGTCCTCGCCGACCTCGCAAAGACCGGTGTGACGAAGGGGCACCGGCTCGTCGCCGAGCACCACGTCGTGATGGATCCGGCCTACGTGCACATCACGAAGCGGTCGATGGCCGAGCACGCTCGCATCTCGAAGGAGCTGCGTGCGCGCGGCGTGTACTCGGCCGGACGTTACGGCGGGTGGACGTACTGCAGCATCGAGGACAACATCGTCGAAGCTCGAGCGCTCGTCGCCAGCTTCGAGTGAGTCCCGTCGCGACGCGCCGACGACAAAGCTGTCTCGCGTCCTCACCTCGCGCGCAAGCGCCGGATGCGTGAGGGGAATCGATGTGAGCACTGCAGTCCTCACGCGCGCAAGCGCTCACACGGACGCTGCGATCGTCGCGCAGGCCGAGGCCGCATGTTGAAAACGACGGTCCGACCGAGCAGACTGCTGAGACGAGATGGGCCTGAACGTGGACGAGAGCGCTGCGAAGCGCATCGGCACGACGCTGCGAGACAAGTGGGTGCTCGAAGAGCTCCTTGGCGTCGGCGGCATGGCCAGCGTCTACGCGGCGCGCCACAAGATCGGTCGCCGCGACGCGATCAAGATCCTGCACAAGAAGGTCGCCGAGTCCGACCAGCTCCGCGCCCGCTTCGAGCAGGAGGCGCACGCGGTCAATGCGTTCCGTCATCCCGGTGTGGTCGAGATCCGCGACGTCGATACGACAGAGGACGGCGCGCCGTTCCTCGTGATGGAGCTGCTCGAGGGTGAGTCGCTCGCCCAGCGGCTCGATCGCGAGCACTCGCTCGAGCCGCGCGCGATGCTCGAGATCGCGGCACAGGTGCTCGACGTCCTCGCCGCCGCGCACTCGCGAGGGATCATCCATCGCGACATCAAGCCGGACAACCTCTTCCTCTCGAAGGACGGGAAGGTGAAGGTCCTCGACTTCGGGATCGCGCGCGTTCGCTCGGCCGACAAGCGTGCGCTGACGACGAAGGCGGGCGTGACGCTGGGAACGATGGCGTACATGGCGCCAGAGCAGGCACGCGGCGAAGAGATCGACAGCAGAGCGGACGTGTATGCCGTCGGCGCGACGATCTTCCGTTCGCTCGCCGGGCGCATCGTGCACGACGTCGACTCGCAAGCGGCGCTCGTCATGCGTGTCATCGCGCACGGGGCTCCGCGCTTCCGGACGGTCGTGCCCGACATCGGTCCCGACATCGCGGCCGTGGTCGATCGGGCGCTCGCATTCGAGCTCGGAGATCGGTATCCGGATGCCGCGACGATGCTCGCTGACGTGTGTGCCGTGCTCGAAGGGAAGGCGCCGCCGTACGCGAGCACGGCGCCGGAGATCGCGGAGCGACCTCGCGCCTCGTCGCTCTTCGACGAGACGCCGAGCGAGGTGAAGGGCAAGCCGACGGTGATGCCGGCCAAGCTGCGACAGCAGCAGCAGCGTGAGCCGCCGCCGGCGGATGCGTTGCGGACGCGCGTCGGGCAGGCCGGGCTCGAGTCGGCATCGGGCGCAGCGAGCTCCTCTGCGATGCCAGTGACGCGCGTGGCGCGCGGCGATGTGCCGGCGGCCGCGGTACCGACGTTCGCGAGGGGCCCCGTGCACTCACGGGGATCAAGAGAGGCCGCATCGGCGCCGACCCGCGTCTCGCAGGAAGACGCGCTACCTCCGGCTGCGGTCCCGTCGATGCCGCTCAGCGAGCGCGTCGTGATCATGCCCTCGCGGCAAGGGGGAGCGGTGAGCGTGCAAGCCGGTCCCGGCGCAGCAGCGGGTGGGGGCGGGGTTGCGACCGTGTACGGTCACGCGCCGCCGCCCGTCTCGCCGATGATGCAGATGGCCCCGGGCGCTGAGGCCGCTCCAGCGCCGCCGCGTGCGGCCGAGCCCGTGCTGACGCCCTTCGGCGAGCTCTCCGCGTTCATCCGGAAGGGACCGTCGGTCATGATGCTCGCGATCGGCGGCGGCGTCGCCGTCGTCGTGCTCTTCCTCATGATCGTCGCGATCGCGTGGTTCGCGAGCGGACCGAAGGCGGAGAAGAACGGCTCGGCCGAACCGTCGATCGCCGCCCCGATGCCGACGACGAACACCGCCGGCACGTCGACCCAGACGTCGCGACCCGCCGAGCTCCCATTGCCGCCGGCTCCTCCGCGTCGCGCGCGCCATTAGACCTCGCCCGCGCTGGTCCAGCGCGTGACACCGAGGCGCTCCGACGTCTTGCCTTCGTCGAGGATGCCCTGCTTCGGCACGAGCGCGCCGAGATGCCGGGCGAATCCCAGCGTAGTCGGGTGCCTTGTGCGCGACATCACCCGCCGCACGACGAGAAGGAGCGCGCGCTTGCGAAGTCGCCCCCGTTCTCAGGTCCTCGTCGCGCGTGTTCGGCTCGAACCGTCAGGCCGCCGTTCGCCTTCGCGTGCGCTGTAGGCGCGCCGATTCCGTTGTGCTTCAAATGTTTTGCTCGGCCTTGACACTTTGAACTGTGTTCATCATTCTTCGGAATTCCACGGATGTGTCTCGCTGCAGAAGCGAGCCGTCTCACGTCAATAGAGATAGTCGGTATAGAGACGCCGACTCTCGGATGGCTATTGGGTTCTGAGTGATGACGTGCGGAGAACCAGAAGCGGAGAGTAGATGTCCAGTCTGCCCAGTCCCAAGCTCGCTCGTCGTGGATTCCTGACAGGGGTGGCGACCGTCGCGGTCATCGGCTTCGATCCCATCCGACGCACGTGGCTCACGGAGGCCAAGGCTGGCAGCTCGCTTTCGAAGCTTCCGCGCCTCGACGGCGAGCTCGTCACGGATGCACCCGCGCTCGCCGCCGCGGCCGATGACTTCGGCCACTTCGTCCACCGTACGCCGCGCGCCGTGCTGCGCCCCCGCTCGATCGGCGATGTCGTCGAGATGGTCCGCTATGCGAAGAAGCATCGGATCAAGATCGCGATGCGGGGACAAGGGCACTCGACGCACGGACAGGCGCAGGTCGAGGCAGGAATCGTCATCGATTCCTCTACGCTTGCCGGCATCCAGGTGAATGCCAACGACGCGGTCGTCGGACCGGGGGCGCGCTGGCGCGAGATCATCGAAGCGACGCTGCCGCGAGGGCTCACTCCGCCGACCCTCCCGAACTTCATCGACATCACCGTCGGCGGGAACATCGCCGGCGGCGGCATCGGAGGAGCAGCCCATCGCCATGGCGCCGTCGTCGACAACGTCCTCGAGATGGACGTCGTCACCGGAGAGGGACAGCTTCGCAGGTGCTCGGAGCACGAGAACGCCGCGCTGTTCAACGCCGTCCTCGCCGGGCTGGGGCAGTTCGGGATCGTCGTGCGCGCACGCATCAAGCTGCTGCCGGCGAAGCCGCTCGCTCGGATGTTCACGCTGCAATACCCGGACGTCCCGAGCTTCCTCGCCGATGTCCGCGGCCCGACACTCGACGAACGATTCGACCACATCGAGGCGCAGATCAACGCGGACGCGAACGGAAACTACCGTTCCGTCACAATGTTCGCGCTCAAGTACTTTCACCCGTCGAATCCGCCGGACGACGTCGCGCTTCTCGAAGGGCTCGACCCCATCGGCGCCGACGTGGCCGACATGCCCTACGAGGCCTTCCTCAAGCGCCTCGATCCGATCATCGACATGGTGAAAGCGGTCGGCGCGTGGACGCTTCCGCACCCTTGGTTCGACGTGTTCGTCTCCGAGTCGAAGACCGCCCGCTTCGTCGCCGAGACCCTCTCGGGCCTCACCGTCGCAGACACGGGGAACGGGAACCTCCTCTTGTACCCGCTGCGGAGGAGCAAGTTCCGCCGTCCCTTCCTCCGCATCCCGCACGAAGACGAGGTCTTCTTCCTCTACGACATCCTGGCCTTCGGCCCTCCGGACCCCGTGATCGTCAGCCAGATGATCGCGCGCAATACGGGATGGAACAGTCGGGCAGCAGAGCTTGGCGGAAAGCGCTACAACATCGGCTCCACCAACCTCACGCGAGAAGACTGGAAGAAGTACTTCTCACCGCTCTGGCCGGCGGTCGTCCTCGCCAAGCTCGCCTACGATCCGACCAACATCCTCACGCCGGGTCAGGGAATCTTTCCGGGCGCTGGCTGTGACGACTGATCGGAGTGCGTGAAACGGGCCTGAAGAGCTCCGTCGCGATGTAGATCGTGACGCGGGCTCTTCCGGCGCGGAGGGACGCATACGTGTTGAGGCCCGGGCCTTCGTCGAGCGCGCGCGGCGCGAGGGCCGACAGGGCCGCCTCGTAGCGGCTCGGGTCGATTCCACGCGATTGCATATATCGAGAGATCCGGTCACGCGCGACCGAGTCGTTCGGCGCATAGAATCGAATCGGGATTTGGATCGTGAAGTCGTTCGGAAGGGGATTGCCCTCGACGAAAGAGAGATACGTGCACAGGGGAAACGCCGTGTACGGCCCGGTCGTTTCCGTCATCGCGCGGCAGAACTCGGTGACCTCTCCGGGGCTGTAGCCATCACTGGCCGCCGCCATTCGCTCGAGATGTTCGGTCGTAATTCCCCGCTGGTAGAGATAGACCTTCATCCGCGCGCTCTTTCCGCCGTTCAGGTCGAGCGCGAAGTAGCGGATCTCGTCGTCGGCGGTCGGGTCTCGCTGCACCGAGTGGAGCAGGGTCGGCCACGCGGTCTCGAACCCGAGCCCGCGCATCGCTTGCTCGACGAGCTTGAAGGACTTTTCCTTCCCTGCGATCTGCGGATTGAAGTAGGCCTTCACCTCCGACTTGCCGGAGAGCGTCGCTGCGTGCCAGAGCAGGAACCGCGCATTCGGCACGTCCGGCAGGAAGAGGTCACGGACTCGCTCGAAACGGGAGAGATCGATTCCGTCCTCGCGACCGAATCGAGCGGTCGTGGCGAGAGCCGCATCGCGGGTGTCAGCCAGGGTGGGCGTAATCCCCTGGGCCTCGCAGAGGAAGCGCAGGCTCGGTGGTCCGTGCGGATCGAACGCAATCGAGAACTCGTACGGCGAGTGATCGTCGCCGATGTCCGACGGCCACATGGGGGCGGCGGGGATCTTCGAGGTTCCCCAGGGCAGCACCATCGTGTCGAGTCGGGCGCGTGCAGCCGCAGGGCATGGCTCGCCGAAGAGCGCACGCCAGAGCCGTTCGAGTCGAGCGGTCGCCACGTCGTGATACGAGGAAGAGGCCTTGTTGCTACCCATTGGTCGATACTCCTCGCGTTAGTCTCGGTTCAATCGAGATAAGCGTATTCTGCGAGTTTGCCGCATCACCCCAAAAGGGTAAGGCGTACTGTTTTGGTCGGGATATGACAGGTAGCATCGAGATCATGGCGAGCGCGCAATCCACCGCGACGGATCTCTCGTTCCTCATCGTCGAGGACGAAGATGTCGTACGACTTGCGCTGTCACGCCGCTTCGCGCGCTACGGCCACGTCGAGACGGCCGCCAGCGTCGAACGGGCGCGGCAGTCGCTCGATCGCCGGCGTTTCGACGCCATCCTCGTCGATGTGGAGCTGCGCGATGGCTCCGGCTTCGAGGTGCTCGCATACGCACGCGCGCATGCGCCTGACATGCTGGCTCTCGTCCTGTCCGGTGCCGTCGACGCGACCCGCCTCTCGCAGGCCTTCTCGCTCGGCGTCGCTTATCTCGTCAAGCCGGCATCATCGACACAGCTCGACCGATTTGCGCTCGAGGCCCGTGCGCGTCATCTGAAGAACACGAGCTGGCTGCGCGCCCTCATCGGTGAGTGGGTCGCCCGTTACGGGCTGACGCCTGCAGAGGAGCAAGTGCTCGCGCTCGCGCTCGATGGCAACTCACGGACCGAGATAGCCGAGCGGCGAGCCGTGACGGCAGCAACGCTGAAGAAACAGGTGCAGTCGCTACTCGCCAAGACCGGCGATTCGTCGCTCGAGAGCGCGACGAACCGCGCCTTGCGGTCGGCCCTGTTGGGCAAGCGCTGACGGTCTCTCGCCTGGGCGCCAACGGTCTCTCGCCGCTGACGGTCTTGCGCTTGGAAGCCAGATTGCGAGAGCACCCGCGCGGAGCTCACCCGGCCGTAGGCCGGCCCGCGACGAGGCCGTCTGCGAGGAGCGTGAATGCCGCGAAGACCCGATCGACGAGAGCCTTCGATGTTGCGCGCATTGCATCCGAGATCTCGAGGCGGTTCATGTGCTCCTGGACCTCGTCCTCGAAGAGGTCGTGTCCCTTTTCGACGTCGAGGTGGCTCGTCGCGAAGTACCGCAGACGGTGGGCGTGGCCGTACTCCCGTAGCACCTCGTCGACGCCTCCGAAGAGCATGTGGCCGGCGCCTTCGAGCGCGAGGAGCAGGACGACGCGCTGGACGTCGTTCTCGACGCGGAACACCTCGGCTGCGATGGCATACGTCGCCTCGCGCGTGGGGCGGCAGTCATCGCCATAGAGCCACGCGATGTCGACGTCGCGCTTCCCGATCGCGCCCAGGTCGTCGAGGTACCATGCGTCGTGGCCGGCATCTTCGATCCGGTGCTGGCGGATGATCCGCTGGAGATCGGGGTGTTCGACGCGCTCCGAGTTCATCCGTATGACGTCCTGGAATCCCATCGCCCAGAAGGCAGTGAGCGGCGCGAACCAGAGCGCTCGCTCGAGCGAGGGATCGGGACGGAGCTCGGTCAAGAATGGGTGCTTTGCGATCTCGGCTTGCTTTCGCGAGATGTGCTCTCGAATCACTTGCATCGGATCCTCCGTAGAGGTTCGAAATTGCCGCCGTGCTGTTTGGTGCTCGTCGTCGCCACGGCGCTGACCACGGCCATCTTCCTCTTCATGCTCGGCGTACGTGAGTTGCGCGTCAGTCGAGCTCCACGAGCTTGTGGATGCTGCCGCGCACGCGCGGCGGTGGGCCGATGTTGCCTTCGCGTGCGTGGAGTCGCATCGGAAGCCCGTTCTTCACGCCGAGGATCGGGCCGCGCGCGCGGTACGACACGTCCGCGTTCGGGACCAGCGAGAAGCGGAAGCGCTGGAGGATCATCGGCAAGAGGACGCGGAGCGTCAGCGCGGCGAAGTTCGCGCCGAGGCACGTTCGCGGGCCGGCACTGAAGGGCAGGTACTCGTACGGGCCCGGTTCGATCGTGCTCCAGCGTTCGGGCTTGAACGCGTCGGGCTCCGCGTAGAGGTCCGCGTTTCGATGGGTCACCATCGGGCTGATGATCAAGGACGTGCCGTCCGGCAGGTCGTAGGAGCCGAGCTTCACCCCGCCCTCCGGTCGCCGGAAGAAGAGGAACGGCGGCGAAAACAGGCGCATGCTCTCTTTGAGCGCGGCGTCGAAGACGGTTAGCTTGGCGATCTGCGCCATCGTCGGCGCGTCGCCCCGAAGCGTGCCCGTCAGCTCGTCGAGGACGTTCGCGTGGACGCGCGGATGGCGTTCGAGCATGAAGATCGCCCAGGCGAGGTTCGTCGCCACCGTCTTGTGGCCGGCGATGAAGAACTCGTTCGCCGCTCCGATGAGCTGTCTTTCGGTCAGCGCGTTTCCGTCTTCGTCGCGAGCCTCGATCAAGATCGAGAGGGCATCGCGCTTGGCATCGACCTTCCCCTCACGGTCATCGATGAAGCGCTTCAGTTGCTCTTCGTAGTCATCGCAGAACCGCAGGAACTTCGCATACGGGGTCCCACGAACGGCGAGCGGCACGAGGCCTGTCTTGAGCGATGTCGCGTCGTGGTTGAACCGGAGTGACATGTCCGCGAGCCGCCGGGCATCGCCCGAGAGCTCGAGACCGAAGAAGCATCGAAACGAGATCGTCAGCGCGATGTCGGCCATCTCCCGCGCGAGATCGATCGTCTGTCCCGGTCGCCAGCGCGAGATGTGCTTCTCGCCGATGTCGACGATGTCTGCGTGGTAGTTCTCGAGGTAGCTCTTCTGGAACAGCGGCATCATCATTCGCCGCAGCCAGGTGTGCTCCTTCCCGTTCGAGGCAACGAGGAAGCTGGTGAGCCGTTCGAGCGAGCTTCCCGGCGGAACCGGCATCGGGATCTCAACGGCGTTCCGGAAGAGGGCCGGGTTCGAGAGGACCTGACGATTGAATTCGGGTCCGAACGCGCAGACTAGCGATGCATCGCCAGCAGAGATCGCGGCGATGTCGCCATATCGCCGGCTGATGTCTCGCAGGCAGCGAACCGGGTCGCTGAAGAAGCGCACCATGCTTCCGACTGGACCGAGGAACGGAATCGGCCGCGGGCCAGGGAGCGGTACGCGCGGAAGGCGCCGCAATTTCATGTGACACTCCGATCCAGCACGGCGGGAGGGTGAAAGCGCGAACGTGCTCGAGACGTTCGCCATTCCGGCTGCATTCGCGGGCACCCCACGCGCGAAAACGCCGGTTCGCGTGCAGCGCGAGACGTGGGCTCAGTCCCAGGTGGCGACGAAGCGGACCTCATTGGGCCCCGGTTCCGCCAGCGACCACGGAGAGCACGTCATTCGCACGTTCTCGAGGCCCATGGCTCGGAACGGTACGAGCGCCCAGCCGACGGTCACCGGCCCGAAGTGGTCGTAGTCCTTGATGCCGCGAGCCAGGAGCACCA
>JAEXCN010000371.1 GCA_023402175.1 Pseudomonadota bacterium
GTGACGGTCCGAGGACCAAGACTTGCGAAGAAGAATTCAAGCGGAACAAGACCCCGTCCGAGCGCGGGGATCACTTATCCATGTTCGGAATCAGGCAGAACTTGACGAACTCTCCTACCGTCTTGAGCTCCTTCGGCTCCGTCTCCTTCGGGTTACCGGCCTTCGGGACGTCGCATTCCCAGGAGCACTCGTCTTCCTTTTCGCACTTGGGAAGGAGGGCGCTGTCCTCGGCGTGAGGCTGGACGTAGTGAACGTCGGCCTTCTTGCCCGTCCAGAAGTAGCCGAGCGCGACGAGCTTGGGGCCGAGGTCCTTGCTGCCGAGGTAGGGGAGGATGGCGTCGAGCTTCGCCTTCGGCTCGCCCTCCATCTTGTCGCGGATGACGGCCGCGTAGGAGAGCGGCTCGGTCATGCCCATCTTCGTGGCGGGCGTCTTCGGCAGGTGCCCCATGAACTCGGGGATCTGCTTCAGGTTCATCGTGTTCAGGATCAGCTCGAAGGCGACCCAGCGCACCTTCCACTTCGGCGGATCGGCGAGCGACCAGAGCTTCGGGACGAACCACTCCTTCGGGAACTCGCCCATGCGCCGGAACGCGACGTCGCGAACCTCGTCGGGCGAGTCGTTGTTCTTCGCGATCGCGAAGATGCGCTCGAGCTCGTCCTTGTTGTTCTTGTCGAGGTTTCCTTCGAGCGCCGCGATCGCGAGCTTGCGCCGCTCCTTCGGCTTGGTGGCGTCGCCGGAGTACTTGATGAGCCACTCGATCGAGGGGCGCCCGGCGATCTTCTTCATCGCGGGCATGACTTCCTCGGTGAGGCGGCGCTCCTGGATCTTGTCGACCTGGGCCGCGACCTGCGAGTCATCGGCCTTCACGTTGTTCTTCTGGTTGTGGTCTCGGACGATCTTCGTCTGCGCGTCGAGCCACTCTTTCGAGTTGTACTTGTCGGCGAGCGCGACGAGCGCCTTCGACAGCTCGAGCTTCGTCGGCTCGTCGCCGATGTCCTTCACGAGCGTCGCGATGCGGTCGATGCGGGCGGTGTTCTCGTTGACGAGGCCCGGCAGGATCTTCACGCTGTCGGAGCCGAGCGTGTGCATCATCTGCTCGAGGCCGAACTGCTGCGAGCCGTTCTCGATGCGGTCTTCGAAGCCGGTCTGCGCCCACTGGAGCAGTGCCGTCTTGAGATCCGCCTTCGTCTTCTCGTTCGAGACGAGCGGCGGCTCGTGGATCAACATCGCGAAGCCCGCGTCCTTGAACGGGACGGTCAGGTCCGGCGGGAGGCGGCCTTCCGGCGTGCGCGCCGGCGGCGGGGGCTTGAGCTCTTCGACGAGCAGCGGCACGAGACGATCGACGATCTGCCGACGCGTCTCCTCAGAAAGCTGCACGAGCGCGCCGTCGCGATCTTCGCCTTCCTCGTCTTTGTACTTCTCGATGAGGAACTTGATGCCCTGTCGGACGCCGCCACGCGAGGGCATGCGAATGAGGGACATCGCGGCTTCGGTGCGAAGCTCGATCGGGTACTTGTCGTGCGTGATGACGGCGACCAGCTTGTACGGACCGCGCTGCGTCGTCTCCCAGCGCTTCACGTCCGTCTCGCTCACACGGCAACCCGCCGCGGCGATCGAGAGTGTCGCCACCCCAACCGCGAAGCAGAGGCCGCGCGTCCAAGCGCCGAGCGATCTGTTCGTTCCGCCCATCCGTTCCCTCGAGTTGGCACCGAACATTACGCCGACATCCCTCGGACAACCAAGGATAAACCGGTCTGGGGGCGGAGGCGCCGGGCTTCAGACCTCAGGCTTCGAGCGGGGAGAACGCCGACGCGCGTACGCCCCTGCTGCTCTTTTTTCGCCGCGACGAACGGCCTTCTTGCTGCGGCACGAAGACCGAAGCGTGAAGCCCGAAAGAAGCCAAGTTGACCAACCCCGCCGACGTGCCGTAGGTTCCGATGTAGGTAACCGTAGGCATGGCGTTCTGGGACATGTTCTCGGGGGGACGCTCCCGCTCGGCCGAGCTGGCCGAGGGTGGGGCACTGGCTCGCGCTGGCGGTCCGGAGGCGGAGGCCGTCTTCCTTCCTCGTGGCGGTCGCCCGCTTCCTCCGAACACCCGAGCACCGAGCGTGCTCGGCGCGCAGCCGCACACGTTCGCGCGCGGCCGCGAGGTTGCGGCGCTCCTCTTGTGGACGCTCGCAGTGTTCTTTTCCCTCGCTCTGGCGTCGTACGCGGGCGAGCCGACGCCCGCGAGCGGTCCGGTCGATCCCGCGACGGCGATCTCCGGTGAGAACTGGGTCGGCCCGGTCGGCGCGGCCGTCGCGCGCGCCGCGGTCTCCCTCGTCGGTCTCATGTCGTGGGTCGTGCCCTTCGAGGCGCTGCTGCTCGGCATCCCGTTCGTCACGGGCAAGAGGAGCCGGGCGACGGCCGCGCGAATGGCCGGCGACATCCTGCTCGTCGTCATCGGCGCCTCGCTCGTGCAGGTCGGCTGGCCTACGAAGGTCGCCTTCGGCCTCCACCCGGCGGGCGGTCAGATCGGCGAGCTGTTCGGCGAGATCGCGCGTTCGCTCTTCTCGACCGTTGGCTCGTTCCTCGTGGGCTTCGCGCTCGTCGGTCTGATCCTCATCGGCCGAGCTAGCTTCTCGTTCATCGCGCTGATGCGCGCGCTCGCGCGGCTCGGCAGGCTCATCGTCGCGCGCATCCAGGGCGCGACCCATTCGGTCGCCGACGCATGGAAGAAGGCGCGCGAGCTCGAGCGGACGCGCGCCGAGCAAGAGCGCATCGCGAGCGAGCCGCACATTGCGGTGCCGGGTCAGGACGAGGCGACGATGTTCGTCGATCCGCTCGCCGAGAGCGGTGAGCACGACGTCGCGCCTTCGCCCTCCGCCGCGCCGCCCGTCACGCGCGTGCGTATCGCGACCGAAGCATTCCCCGAGCACAGCCCCCTCGTGATCGCCGAAGCGCCCGCACCGCGGTCGCGAGCGCGCGCCGCCATCGTGACGGCGCCCGCGATGACGGAGGCCGAGGGACCGAAGCCGCGGAGCCGCCGCAAGAAGGCCGACGACGACGCTGCCAACGAAGCGAAGAGCGAGCCGAAGGTCGAGGCGAAGACGGATGCGAAGTCCGAGCTGCCCTCGGAGCCCGCGAAGCGGAGCCGCCGCAAGAAGGCCACGCCGCCGCCGGAGGTGAGCGTCGAAGAAGCGATCGAGCAGAGCGCGGAAGAACACGACGACGAAGAAGAGAGCGACGAGGGAGACGAAGACGAGTCGCCCGCGATCACGGCGCTGCCGGTCACGCCGCTCGAGGGCATCGACGTCTCGCCCAAGAAGAAGACGCGCTCCGCGCCGCCGCCGAAGAAGCCCGAGGCAGGGATCACGATCGTCGACACATCCGCCGCGCTCGAGAAGGCAGCGCCCATCGTCGAGGTGGCGCAAGACGAAGAACACGAAGAACACGAAGAACAAGAAGAAGCGGACGAGGAGCCCGCGGCCGAGGCAGAACCTGCGCCGGAGCCGGTGAAGAAGGAGAAGCCGAAGGCGAAGAAGGCCGCTCCGAGCTTCAAGCTCCCCTCGCTCGAGATGCTCGTCCCCGCGCCTGCGAACATCGGCCCGCTGTTCGACGAGGCGAAGCTCCGTGCGAGCGCGGAGCTGCTGGTCAAAACGCTTGCAGACTACAAGGTTACCGGCAAGGTCGAAGAGATCCTCCCGGGGCCGGTCGTCACGACGTTCGAGGTCTCGCCCGTCGCCGGTACGAAGGTCAGCAAGGTCGCCGCGCTCGCGGACGATCTCGCGCTCGCCCTCGCGAAGAAGGTCCGCATCGTCGCGCCGATCCCGGGCAAGAACCGCATCGGTTTCGAGCTCCCGAACGAGAAGCGCGTGCCGGTCAACCTGCGCGATCTCGTCGAGGATCGCCGCTTCCAGACGCTCGATGCGCCGCTGCCCGTCGTCCTCGGGCGCGACATCGTCGGCAATCCCGTGTACGCCGACCTCGCGAGCATGCCGCACGCGATCGTCGCCGGCGCGACCGGTGCCGGTAAGAGCGTCGGTCTCAACGTCATGCTGACGTCGCTCCTCTTCCGGCGCACGCCGGAGGAGCTGCGGATGCTGATGATCGATCCGAAGGTCGTCGAGCTCGCGCCGTTCGACCGCATCCCGCACATGCTGCTGCCGGTCGTCACCGACATGAAGCAGGCGGCGACCGCGCTCAAGTGGGCGGTCGACGAGATGGAGCGCCGCTACCAGCTCTTCGCCGACGCCGGCACGAAGAACATCGGCACGTACAACGCGTGGGTGAAGCGCGTCATCGCGGGTGAGATCAAGAACCCGCTCGGCAAGGCGATCATCGGGCGCGACCACAACAACCTCCAGGAGGTCCTGTCCGTCCGCTTCGACGATCCGGAGGGCGAGCAGCTCATGCCCGAGGCGCTCCCGATGATCGTGATCGTCATCGACGAGTTCGCCGACCTCATGATGCAGCAGGGCAAAGAGGTCGAGGCCGCCGTTGCTCGCCTCGCGCAGAAGGCACGCGCAGCCGGCATGCACGTCATCCTCGCGACGCAGCGTCCGAGCGTCGACGTCATCACCGGCATGATCAAGGCGAACTTCCCGACGCGCATCGCGTTCCGCGTCGCGCAGAAGATCGACAGCCGCACGATCCTCGACGAGCAAGGCGCCGAGCACCTCCTCGGCAAGGGCGACATGCTCATCAAGCTCAATGGCACGAACGAGACGCGCCGCGTCCAGTGCCCGTGGGTGAGCGAGGAAGAAGTGCAGGAGGTCACCGACTTCCTCCGCTCGCAGGGCGAGCCCGTCTACGACGAGAACATCCTCAAGCCGCGCGATGACGAAGCTGCGGCCGAGGAGGAAGACGACGGCGAGACCGACCCGATGTACGACGACGCGGTGCGCATCGTCGCCGAGACGCGGCGCTGCTCGACGTCGTGGCTCCAGCGCAAGCTGGGCCTCGGCTACAACCGCGCAGCGCGCATCGTCGAGACCATGGAACGCCGTGGCCTCGTCGGCCCGGCGAACGGCGCGAAGGACCGCGAGGTCCTCATCGACGCGATCTGAGCTGCTCGCGCCGGTGAGGACGTAGAGCTCGGCGCGGCTCGGAGCTCACCCCGCCCCCGCCCGTCGCGCTCCTCGCGACCGGCGCTTGCGTGGATGTTGCCGTGCCTGGTCCAGGAGCGTGGCAGCTCGAGTGTTCGCGTGATGCACGCACGCGCTCGAGCGCGCCTTTTCCAACGGACGCACGACGAACGTGACCGGTCACACCGTCGACCAATCGACGATGCTCTCGCGAACGGGCATCGTCGCGGAATGCGCATCCCAGCTCGCGTGCTGCTTGCTCTGGTCTTCGCTCCGGCCGCCGTCGCCGTCTACGCTGCGTGCGGCAGCGACGACGAGAGCGCGTCGACCCCGCCGCCCGCTGAAACTGGTGCCGGTGAGCGTGGATTCGAGCCGGCAGGGCAGGCCTGCACGTCCCCGACCCAGTGTTACGTCGACCTCGCGGCCGACGGAGGCGCCGAGGGCGGAACGCAGCTCGCCGTGAAGGGCGCCATTCACTGCGAGACGAAAGTCCAGAATGGGTACTGCACGCACGAGTGCACCGCAGACACGGATTGCTGTGCGGTCCCGGGCGAGTGCCGCACCTCGGTGAAGCAGGTCTGCTCGCCGTTCACGAACACGGGCAACCCGAAGTACTGCTTCCTGAGCTGCGAGGACGAAGACATTCGCAGCGCGATCGCGGCCAACGTCGACGCAGGCGGATGGGACGGTGGGGCAGTCGACGGAGGCTCCGCGTTCGATCCGAACGCGTACTGCTACCACTACGCGTCGGTCCATTCGACGTGCCGCTCGAGCGGTGGCGGTAGGGAGAACCGCAAGGTCTGCGTCCCGCAGCAGTAGCCCGCCGCCTTGCGAGAGGAGCGTCAGGGACGCCGAGCGAGGGAGTGCTCGCCCGCCGTTCCGACCAGGTTCAGTAGCCGAGGTCCTTCGGCTTCGATCCGTCCTCCACGCGCGCAGGTCCGTCGTACGCGTTGGGCGGGATGCAGCGGAACGCGACGGACAGCGGCTCGCTGCGGCTGCCCTTCGCTCGTTCGAACCGGAGCGCCTCGAGCTTCTTCGTCATGCAGTCGAGCACGGCGCCAGGGAACGCACCGGGGAACGAGCTCGAGACCGGCGCGGCCGACGCGACCTTGCCGCCATCGCCGAGATCGAGCGTGAAGCTCACCACGCCGTGGAGGTCCTTGTCGGCGGCGAGGCCGCGCTTGTAGCAAGCGAGGATCTGCGGATACACGGCGCGAACGACGGCCTGGTCGCCCGCAGAGAGTGTCGACGTGGACGCGCCGCCGCCCGCGTCGGCGTGGCCTTCTTCGCTCGAGGCCGGAGGAGCGGCGGGAGCCGCTATCGGTCCGCGATCGGACGACGGAGCAGAGGTCGATGGGCTCGCGGCGGTGACGAGCGGCGCCGGAGCGGTCCGCGCCGGCTCTGTCCCGCAAGCGGCCAGGACCGCGACGAGAGCCCACGAACCGATCCATCCAGTGTGTCCGCGCATCTGCTCATCGTACCCGAGGCGTTTCGACGTGTCGGTCACGCGGCGGATGCCCGCGGCTCCCGGAGCCGGTTCTCGTAGGGACCGCCGCGTGCGTGAGCGTGTTGCGGTCGAGGCGCGAGCGGCGGCCGATGATGCTCGCGACGCGCTCGCGCGACGTGGTCGTCGCGCATCTTCCACTGCCACACGCACGGACGAATCAGAGTCGGGACCTCGACCGTGTAGACCGTCGCGCCGAGCAGCAACTCTTCGGTCTCGACGACGACCTGGGGCTTCGATGTGTCGCCGCTGTCCAGGATCTCGCGGACGACCTCCGCGACCCGCGCGGACGAAGCCGGAACCACGACGTGCTCGATCGCCGCGAGCATCTCCTCCGCCGTGGCGAAGCGGTCCTCGGGGCTCCGCTCGAGGGCGCGCATGACGAGCGCGTCGAACGACGCCGCCTCGGCCGCGCGAACGCTCGGCTCATCGACGTGGCCGCAGACGATCTCGACGAGCATCTCGACGCCGTCGCCCTTGCGCATCCGCGCTCCGGTGAGGAGCTCCCAGAGGACGACGCCGAGACCGAAGACGTCCGCGCGGCGGTCGCAACGACCCGAGAGCTGCTCGGGCGCGAGGTAGGCGAGCTTCCCTTTGATCGATCCTTGCTCCGTCTGCTGGTCTCGCCACTTCGCCTGGGCGACGCCGAAGTCGGTGACGCGAACGACGCCGTCGAATCCGACGAGGACGTTCTGCGGAGACACGTCACGATGGACGATGTCGACCTCGTGCGCCGCGTGGAGACCCGCGAGGACATCCCGCGCGATCGCGGCCACGACGTCGAGCGGTAGGCGGCGGTTCTGGTTCGCGGCGGCGCGGACGAGCCGGGCGAGATCGACGCCCTCGACCCACTCCATGACGAGCGCGGGCGCTTCGCCCTCGATGAGATCGATCACGCCGACGACGTTCGGGTGCCGGATCGACGCGCCGAGCTGGGCCTCCTCCGCGAGGAGCATCACGCTCGCGCTGTCCTCGGCGAGGAACGGATGCAGCTTCTTCACGGCGACTTCACGGGTGCGTCCGCCTTCTTCGCGGCGCGCGAGGTAAACCGTCGCCATTCCTCCGACGCCGAGGGTCCGAACGATCTCGAGGCTGCAGTTGGTGTTCGTCATTGCGGTGGCTTCCGAACACCACCGCTTTCAACGCCCGTTCCATCGTGCGCCGATAGGCTCCGGAGACCGGATTTGTCCTACGAATCCCGGCCTGTCACGATGTCGACCCAGGCGGGAGCGCATCGCACCCGGCGGCGCATGGCTCGCGACGCTGCACTCGAAGTGCAAAAGGGGGCCTTCGCGGCAACGGACGGGCGAGTCACTTCAGAAATCACCTTCACGCGAACGGTCTGCACGCGATGAGAGACCTACGGGGGTCCCACGACGCATCGATCGGTCGACCGCCGCCCAAGGCGATCGCGGCCACGCAGACGCTCTGAGCAAGTCGCGCGCCGGACGCTCGATCTCGGATTTTCCTCGTGATCTACCGCTGCGCGAGGCGATCGACCGGAAGCGCGGGTTCCGAGTGGGAACGGGTCGCTCCAGGCGCGCCGCGGCCCTCTGTTCCTTCTCTTCGACGGGGAGGCGCATCTCTCGGGCAAACCTCTCGCGCTCGAGTGCCTCCCCCTCCCGAGGGTGCACCGCCTTCTCGGCCATGAGCGTGGAGCGGAGCCGTGACTCAGTCCACCTCGACGTGGACCGCGTTGAGCACGCGGAGCCCCGCGCCGCCTGGATAGCCATAGCTCCCGAACCAGTCCGTCCCCCATACGGTGACCGCCACCGGACCGTCGCTCTTGATCTCGCGGCGACCGCCGTTGCAGGTGCCGCTCCCGAAGGGCTGCGCGACGCCCCTCTTCTTGAGCCACGGGCGGGTGTATTCGTACTTGCCGGAGGTACCGAGCGGAGCCCAGTCTTCGAGTGGACCGGCGCAGTCGAGGACGACGGGCTTGAAGTCCTTGCCCTCCTCGCGCACGCGCACGACGACGAGGTGCGAGTTGGCGTAGTTCGGGTCGACCCAGAAGACGTACCGGCCCAGGTACTGCCCGGTCGGGATGACGGTCATGAACTCGGGATCTCCGTTGTCCCCGTTCGGCGTGACGAAGGACGCGCCGGTCATGTACGCGTGGATCATGAACGGATGCTCGGCGCCCTGGCTCTTCACGACGAACGGCTCTTGCGTCTTGAAGAGGATCGATTGGCCCGCGCCGATTGAGGGAGGAGCCTCCTTCGGCTTGCTCGGCTCGTACGTGAGCGCGGTGCCGTCGACCGCGCCGGTGATGCGGTAGAGGTACTCCTCGGGGACCTCCTTGGCCCTTCGCGATCGGTACGGTACGAGGACGTACTCGGTCCCCCACGCCTTCAGCGGGAAGAGCGCGGTCTGGGACGAGTCCGCGGCGGGCACGTTGTCCGGGATGAACATCTGCTGGTGCCCGACCGACACGCCGACGGGCTTGTCGGCGCTGATCCGGGTGCCGGTCAGCTCGTCCTCCTGAGAGAGCTGGATCTGCTGGCCACGGCTCAGGTGATAGGTCGCCGGCTTGCCCTTCTCCGCTCCGTCGACATTCGGACCTCCATAGAGGTGCACGTTGGGGATGAGGGTGATCGCGGTGTCGTCCTGCGCGGCGAGGATGTGCGTCGTCGGCAAGAAATTCGCGCTCGATGTGCGGCGCGTACTCCACACGTTCGTGACGACGTAGTCGTTCTTCCACGACGCGAGCGGGAGCAGGAGCGTGGCCGTCGATCCGACGGACGGTCCGAACGGATAGAACGAATACGCGCTCACGGGCGCTGTCGACTTGATCTGGAACGTCGGACTCCGGAGCGTTCCTTGTGCGGCCGTGTCCCTCCTTACCGCCGGGACCGTACCTTCGGGACATCGGACGGACTGGGTCCCCGACGGCTTCTCGCTGAGGAAGACCGCTGCCATCTCGCCCGGCTTCAGCTCTCCGTCGAAGGGCTCGAACGTCGTCTGGTTGCCGTCCGTGCGGACGATCCGGGCGTGGACGGTGACATCGATCGGATCGTCGCCGTACGCGGCCTCGATGCGCGCAGGCATCTCCCAGGTGTTCGCGAGCACCGCGGCGAAGCACGAGCCCACCATCTGGGGCTCACGCGGCGGCGGAAGTGCAACGAACTCACAGCCCATCGTGGAATCGGTGGCAGCCTCGCACGCCGCAACGCATCGTCCATTGCTGCCGCAGCCCAGCTCAGGCGGACACTCGGTGATGATCTTCGACTCGTCGCAGCCGTCCACGACGGCCCGGAAGTCGCGCGAGCAGCGCACGGTGTTCTCGCACGTCGCCGGTGGTGTCACGGCGGCGCCCGCGTCCGGCTCGACGAACGCAGGCACCTCGTTTTTCTCGAAGCCAGCGCGGTCTCCGCACGCGAAGGTCGCGCCGAGCACGACGAGCACCCAAGCCACACCTCTCATCGAATCACCTCTGCTTCGGGATGGTGCTCGTAGTCCACCGTGCCCCGTCCAAGCTCGCCGCGCTGGTTCGAGCCCCAGCATTTGATCTTGCCGTCGACGAGCGACACGCATGTCGACGCCGACGTCATCGCGAACGACACGACGCGGTTGCCCGCGACGTGCGAGACGTCCATCGGCTCCTCGATCAGATCGAGCGCGTCTGGGGGGTATCCGAGCGCCCCCGCCGTGTTCCGTCCCCAGCGAAAGAGTCGCCCATCTCCGAGGAGCATGCCGCCCTGTTCGGCGTAGACGACGAGCTTGTTGAGGCTGGTCCCGGTTCCGCGAACGCGACCGGCCGCGATTGCCACATCAACGACGTTCAGTGCATTAGGCACGTAGAGGGCCCGGCGGGTCGGCACCCATCGGCTCACGATGCCGTCGGCCCCGAGATAGCCGTACGTGCCGATCCGGAGGACGCCGGGCACCTCGATCGGGACCGGCGAGTACAGCTCCTGGTACGACGTCGCGCCTGCCGGGAGCTCGCCGACGCTCCCGAGCACGCCGTCGTCGAGCAGCGCCACGATCGTGTCCTGATAGGGGATCGGCTCGTTCGGGTTCGAGCCGTTTGCTCCTGGGACCGCGCCGATCGCGACGTCCTGCACGGGCGCGCGGAAGGCCGCCATCACCTGCGGCGCGAACGTGACGGCCGGGCCCGGGGAGAGCAGGTTCGGTCCGGTCCGCGTGTTCTGCGTGCCCCAGCACCAGAGGGCGCCGCCCGCCTTTGCGATCGCGCAGCCGAGCGTGGAGCCGAGCGCGATCTTCGAGACCGGAGGCAGCCCCTCCACGCGCGTCGGGACCGGGATCCGCGGCTCCGTGAGCGGCTTGCCGAGCTGGGCGAACTCGTTGCGCCCCCAGCAGTACACCGAGCCGTCGGACGTGAGCGCGCACGTGCCCAGGTTCGCCCCGACGCTGATCTGCGTGACGTTCGCCAGGTTGCCGGCAACAGGCGCCGGCGTCGCGCCTTCGAGCACGGTAACGATGCGACCACGCCCCAGCGCTCCGTCCGCCACCGGCACGCCGGTGTCGGGATCCGTCTCGCCGCGGAGGCGCGTGTCACGCCCCCAGCAGCGGACGGTGCCGTCGTCGAGGAGGCCGCAGTAGTGCTCGCTGCCGGTGCCGCTGACGGCAACGTAACAGGGCTTCTCCTTGCACTCGACCGCGGGGCGGGAAGCGAGGCTGAACGCAGGCGGCGCGACGTCCGGCGTATCCGCGTCCGGCGGTGGCTCGACCGGAGGCGCCGGCGGCGATGCGTCGCGATCGTCCGGCGTGGACGACCTCGGCTCGTCCGCCGAGGAGCACGCGAGCGCGATCGACGAGACGCAGAGGAACAATGGAAGAATTTCGCGCATGAGTCTCATGGCTTCTCTCCTCGAGCCGTCTTCGCCGTCCGCCTCGCCGCGAACCCTGCCGCGGGTAGCCCCGGGCGCGAGATCCGGGTGCCGACGACCCACGCATCGTCCGTACCGCTGGCCCAGATCCCTCTCACGTTGGAGACGATCACCTGGCCGTCGACCACGGTCCGTACAGTCTCGAATGCCGTCCCCGTCCACCGGCAGAGCAAGAGCCCGTTGGAGAACCATCCCGACGTGGGGCTCGTCGCGTGACCGACGGCGCTCGTGCACAGGGGGACGGCGTCGTGCGCGTGCGTGTAGATCGCCGCTGCCGGCACGCCGCCCGCTGCGATCGGTACGAGGTCCGTGCGCCAGAAGGTCTGAGCGGGAGGACCGGGGACCTCGAAGCGAGCCCCATACCAGAGCTGCCGCGTCGCTCCGGGAGGTGTACCGAGAAGCGAGCTCAGCTCGGCGGTCGCGGCGACGGTCATGATCGCCCACGTCGACCCGTCGTAGTGCGCGATCGCACCTTCGCTCGTCGATCCACATGGGCTGGAAGGACAGACCTTTCCGGCGACGTAGACGTCATCGGGGGCGAAGCCCCAGATCCCGTTCCACTCGAAGCCGCGAGGATCCTCCTCGGCGTTCGTCAGTGAGAGGTGCTCGACGACGGCGCCGCTTGCGTCCTCGCGGATGCGAAGGACGCCATCGCCGTTCGCGGTCCAGAGCGCGTCTCCGGCCGGCGTGCCCCACACGGGCCGCGCCCCGGTCCAGGGCACGTCCGTCGGTAGCTCGCGGAACGCCGGTGCGCCGCCGTCCGGCGGGCTCGCG
Organism: Pseudomonadota bacterium; assembly: GCA_023402175.1. Classification (GTDB taxonomy): domain Bacteria; phylum Myxococcota_A; class Polyangia; order Polyangiales; family Polyangiaceae; genus Labilithrix. Next base: position 12,196 of record JAEXCN010000371.1, read on the forward strand.
TAGCGCACGAGGACGAGGTGGTCGTCGCTTCCTCGCGCCGCGGCCCACACCCGATCTTTCGTCTGGGCCCAGAGGTTCGTGAACGTGATGCTCGGCGGGCTCGCGGCCTCGTACTCGTAGACCTGCCGGATCGACGTACCGTCCCACCGATAGAGCGCTCCACTATCAGCCGGCAGCATCCACGCATCGTCGACGCTCGACGCCGAGACCACAGTGAGCGGAGTACCGCGCGGGATCGGCTCGTAGCAAAAGCCGTCTTCGCTGCATCCGTCGACGGCGACGACGAGAGCGTCGTCTGCCGCGTCGAGCTCCGAAGGCGTCCCGGCGTCGGTGAGCACGGCGGGAGGCGTGACCTCTAGGGCAGGCGTCTCCGCCGGCTTCTCTTCACCGTCCGCGCAGGCGATCGCCGGCGCGAGCGCGAGCCCGAACCCGAGCGCGCCTCTCACCGTCAACAAGCGCGGGAGCTTCATGGCGTGGCTCCCTGGAAATGCAGCATGATCCCGTTCCCTCCGATCCACACGTCCTTCGGACCGCTACCCCACACCGCCGCGAGCATCGGCTTCTCCGCCGACGAATCGAACGGCGTCGCGATCCGTGTCCACGCTTGGCCGTCCCAGTGGATGACGGTCGCGTCGTCGCCCACCGCCCAGACGTCGTCGGTGCCGATTCCGTAGACGCTGCGAAGCGTCGCGGTCACCGGGCCAGGAACGACCTCGAAGACGCGGCTCGCGACGTTCTCCCGCTTCATGCGGCGAAGCGTGCCGCCTTCACCGACGAGCCAGACGGCCGCTTCGTTGCCCCAGACGCCGAGGAGGTACTTCGAGCTGCGGCTGTCGTGCTCCTCGATCGCCCACGAAGCCCCGGCATCGAGATCGCCGCCGTCGGGTGCCTGGAGGAAGATGCGGCCGACGCGCTCGGTGCCGAGCTTCGTCCCCCACGCCTCGTCCGCCCGCGTCGCGGAGATCGACCACACGCCGTTGGGGACGGCACCGCTGAACACGTTCGCCGTCAGAGTCTCGCGGTCGGTCGGCCCAGTGTCGCCCCAACCCGTGGCCGTCACGATCGGAAGGGCTCCGGTCAACGCGACCTGACGTCCGATGAAGACCCTTCCGTCCGCTCCGCCGATCGCGGTGGGGATGCCGTTCGTGTCGCCGGCTGCGCCCATCCAGCCGGCCCACTCGGTGGTGTTCGGGCCGTTCCATCCCGTGGAGTGACGAACGTAGATCCCGTCCGCGACCCAGACGTCGGACGCGCTTCCCGCCCAGACGGATCGCAAGGTGTACGTGCGCCCTCCGTCCGGCTCGATCTCGCCGGTCTCCCAGGTCTTGCCGTCGTAGTGGAGGAGCGTTCGATTCGACCCGACCGCCCAGACGTCGGTCGGCCCCGAACCCGAGATGGACATGACGCTCACGCGCGTGTCGAACGGCGCCGGCACGATGCAGAGCCCCGACTCCGCGCACGGCCCTGCGTCGACCACCACATCCGGGGCGGCGTCGCTTTCCGCTCGCGCGTCGCTGCCTGCCTCGGGCTCGGCGAGCCGGACCTCGTTGTCGGGGACGGGCGGCGCGACGTCATCGTCGGCGGTGGCGCAGGCGCCGGCGGCGCCGAGAAGCCCGAGGAGCCCGAGGAAAGTCAGCGCGCCGATCCTGGTGACCGACCTCACTGGACACCTCCGCAATCCTTCATCAAGCACTTCCCATCGACACATGCCTGGCCGACGGCCGCGTTGCAGCGGAGCCCGCAGCCTCCGCAGTTGAGCGGATCGCTCAGGAGGTCCGCCTCGCATCCGTTGTCGATGTCGCTGTCGCAATCACCCCAGTTCGGGGTGCACGTGTAGCCACACGCGCCTTGCTCGCAGGTCGGCTTGCCGTGCGCGGGATCGGCCCCGATCTTCGAGTCCAGCGAGCGCCGGTCGCCCGGACACTTGTGAGCGCATGCGCCGCAGTTGTCCGGATCCGTGTTGATGGCCGTATGGCAGATGGCTCCGCATCGACAGAAGCACTGGCCGCCGATGCAGTCTTCACCCGGGTTGCAGACATTCCCGCAGCTGCCGCAGTTGTTTCGGTCGGTGGTGGGGGTCTCGCACCCGTTACCGCCGGGATCGAGGAAGTCCAGGTTGCAGTCCATGAACCGCGTTTGGCACTTCGGCTGGTTGCACCGCCCCTGGATGCATTCGAAGGTGATGCGCCACGAGGCCGGGTAAGGCGACGGCGCCGGTGGCGCGGGACAGACATTCCCGCAGGCGCCGCAGTTGTCGTTCTCCTTGTCGAGCGCGTGACATTGGCCGTCCGCGCAGAGCGTCTGTCCCGTCGGACAGCCACACTGGCCGTTCACACAGATGTCGTTGCAGACGTTGCCGCACTCGCCGCAGTTGTTCTTGTCGTCGTTCAAGAGGTTGACCTCGCAGCCGTCTTCGGCGAGGCCGTTGCAATCGGTAAAGCCCTGCTGGCAGACGAGCTGGCAGGAGCCCGCCACGCAACGCATGCCCCCCTTGAAGCGGGCCAAGAACGCGTCGTCGGACGGGCAGCGGACGCCACAGGACCCGCAGTTCTCGTCGTCGGACGTCAGATCCACGCCGCACGGATATGGGTTGTTCTGACAGGTCGTGCGGCCCGGCGGGCACTCGTTCGAAGGGCAGAGGTCCACGGTGGAGCTCGAGGCGGGTGGCGCGCTCGCATCGCCAGCGTCGGTCGCGAAGAGGTCCTCCGGCGCGCGTGTCCCGATGACGACGTCGTGCGTGGAGGAGACGCAGGCGAAGACGAGCAAGCTGGTGGCCGCCGTGAGCACAAGGCCAGCGAAACGCATCGTCACTCCTTCTCCGAGGCGGCGATCAGCGATCGGATGCGCGCCGCGTACGGACTCTTCGGGTGCCTGGCGAGGAAGCCATCCGCGAGCGTGCGCGCGCCGGCACGGTCGCCGCTCGCGTGGGTCGCTTCGATCCGCATCACCGCAGCCTCGGGGGTGAATTGTCCGTCCGGGAAATCGGCATCGTGCCGGGAGATCGCCGCCAGGCAGGCGCGTACGTCGCCCCTCGTCAGCGCCTCACGCGCACGCGTGATGAGCTCGAGCTCGCGTGTGGTCGACGGCTTCGCCGCCGCCACCGGCGATACCTTGGTTGGCGACGGCTGCGCACCCCCAGACCGCGCCGCCACCACACGGCTGCGCGATAGGGTGTCCTTCGAATCCGGGAGCTCCGAGATCGACAGCGATGGAACCGCTTCGGGCGCTCGCTCCGGGACCGGTGCGTCGACGAGCGGAGCCACCGCTGGAACGCTCACGGTGGCGACCGGTTGCTCGCCCGGGCGGTCGAGCACGCTGTACCCAAGCACCGCGAGGGCGCCGCCACCGACGAGCGCGAGCCAGATCCACGGATCGGGTGTGTGGAGACGCGCTCGCGGACGCGCGGGCGCACCCGGGGCGGGCGCCGGCAAGTCGTCGAGGACGGCGAGCACCTTCTGCAATGCTTCGGCGCTCGGCTCGCGCGCGTTCGCGTCCTCCACGAGGCTCGCGACGAGCTCGTTCTCCTCGATCAGACGTCGGGGCCCTTTCACTTCTCGCCTCGCATTCTCAGTTGGTGCCTTTGCAGGCGGCCTTCGAACTGCTCGCGGGCGCGGCGAAGCCGCGACGCCACGGTACCTACCGGCATGCCGAGGAGCTCGGCGATTTCCGACATCGTCTGACCCTCGATCTCGTAGAGGACGAACACGCTACGGAGCTCGTCCGTGAGCCCCGCGAGGAGGCTCATCAGCAGATCGCGCTCCTGCTGCTGGCCGAGCGAGTCCTC
>JAEXCN010000498.1 GCA_023402175.1 Pseudomonadota bacterium
CAACGTCGGTCTTCATCAGCTGTTCGCAGCGCATCATCACCTCCGACGGACGACTGCCAATGACTGCAACGCGTGCGCCGTCGGTCGCATCCGGCACGAGCGGTGCAGAGCCAAGGCCTCGCGTGAACGAGAACCCTCTGCAGACCGAATACGGCCGAGGCCTCGTGCTCGGCGCGGACGTCGGCGGGACGAAGACGGCGATCGGCCTCTACGACGTCGCCTCCGGCGAGCTCGTCTCCGTCGCGCGCTTCTCGACGCCGACCGAAGCGTCGCCGTCGGCCCTCGTCGCGCGCGTCTCCGACACGGCGCGGGCGCTGATCGCCGGAGCCGAACGCGATCCGGCAGAGCTGCGTGCGGCCGGCTTCGCGGTGCCGGGCCTCGTCGACACGCAAGGTCACGTGCTGCAGGCCGGCCGGCTTCGAGGATGGCGCGACGTCCCGCTCGCCGACCTCGTCCGTGACCGCCTCGGCGTGATGACGACGGTCGAGCAAGACGCGAACGCGGCTGCGCTCGCAGAACGATGGCGTGGCGTCGCGGCTGCGATGACCGATTTCGTCTTCCTCGCGCTCGGCACCGGCGTGGGCGCGGGCGTCGTCATCGATGGCAAGCTGCACCGCGGAGCGCACTTCGCAGCAGGGGAGGTGGGCGATCTCTGCGAGCTCTCGTCGGCGCCTGGGCCTGCAGGCGTGAAGCTCGGCGATCGCATCAACGCCAAGGCGATCGCGGACGACGCAACCCAGATGGTGCGCGAGCGGCTCGACGCGTGCGAAGCAATCGCCGGCGCCGCTGCCGATCCTCGCCTCGAGGAGCTCGCCGACGAGGTGGCTGAGCTCGTTTCGCTCGCCGTGATTGCAATCACGACTGTGATCGACCCGGAGGCGATCATCTTCGGTGGCGGGACCGCCTCGGCTGGGCCGCCGTTGCTCGACCGGGTTCGTGCGCAGGTCGATCAGCGCCTCTGCGCGACCCCGCATCTCATCGGCTCGGCGCTCGGCGAGGACGCGCAGCTCTACGGCGCAATCTTCGGCGGGCTCTCACTGCTCGAGCGCGAGCCTGGCTGACCTACGCCGTCAGGCTGCGACTCAGAGCTTCTCGATGCGCGAAGGATCGAGCCCCGGATGGCTCGCCGGCGCGTCGCGACCGTGAACCTGCGCCGGCGGAGAGGTCGCCTCCACGGCCGTGAACGGCTCGAGCACGTGATAGAAGTGCCGCGCCCCGCGAGGGACCACGTACGAGGAGCCTGGCTCGAGGCGCACGACCTGCCCTTCGATGTGGAGCATCGCGGTGCCGGCGACGACGTAGCCGACCACCTCGTAATCGCGCTCGCTCTCGCTCTCTCGTGCTTCGTCCTCCGTGTTCGCCTGTTCGGCTTCCCAGAGGCGCATCGAGATCCGCACGCCGGACGCGAGATACTTCTCTCCCATCGGCCCGCGCGGAGATCGGGACGAATCCAGCTTCACCACGCTCGTGTCGTGGTGCGTTGTCGGCTGCTTCATCATCGCGTCGACCCTTTCACGGAGCGCTTCTGCGCGGATTCGAAGATCTCGAGCGGACTCGGATCGACCGGCTGAGGTGCATTCGGCGACGGCGGGTCCGTCGGATTCGGCACGGGATGGGGGACGTGACGGATCGGCTCGGGCTCTTCCGGTGGCTTCGGCTGCGTCATGACGACGACACCTCGCTTACGAGCGGTGCATCGTGCGTGCCCGACGGAGGTGGCGCTCACGCGCAGCTGCGCGTCGCGTCACGCCGGTTGGCGCAGACGGTCGACCGCGACGCACACCAGGCCCGCAGCCGCAGTGCCCGCGACGAGCCCGAGCACGAGGCCGACGCCTTCGCCGAGCATCAGCCCGCCGCATCGCGGGATTGCCGTCGCGACGATCCCGAGCCCCGCGCCGAGAGTCGCTCGAGCGCGGTCCTTCGCGGGTAGGCGCGACATGAGCGCGGCCACGCCGAGGCCGACGAGCGCGCCGATGCCCGCGCACGCACGCGAGGTGCTGCAGCAGAGACCTCCGCCGATGGAGCAACCGAGGCGGCAGCACGACATGAACAGGCTCGTGGGCACGAGGGCGACGAAGACGCCGAAGAGCGCGCCGACGCGTCCTCCGCGGAGCAGCGCGCCTCCGCGCCATTCGAGCGCCGTCCAGACGACGCAGAAGATCGGGAGCCATGCGATGGCTGCGGCGCCGACCGCGACGACGGCGACGACGCCGAGCAACGCCGCGAGGGCTCCGGTGCGAATGAGACCACGGCGCACGCGGGCGAGCTCGTACGCCCGCCGCGAGGCCTGGAACGAGAGCTCGTATGCAGTCATGAAGATCCTCCGAGGAGCGAACGGAGTCGGGCATACGCACGCGACACGCGCTTGCGCATGGCAGGGGAGCGAGGCCCGTCGCTCACGCCGTCGAGCTGTCCCTCGATTGCGGCCGCCGACAGCGGATCGAGCGCAGCGACCGCCTCGCGGAGGAGCGCTCGCATCTCCGCGAGCGACAGCGCCCCTTCCGGATCGTCCTCCGCGGGCACGAGCGAAGCGGCCGTCGCCGGCGCCTCGCGCATCGCAGCGAGGCGGACCTTGCGCGCGACGGAATGCGTCTCGTTTGCGGCGATCGCATAGAACCAGGGCAACATCGGGCGACCCGGCGTGAACTCGATCGCCCGCGCGAAAACGGCGGTCATCGTTCGTTGCGCGGCGTCCTCGGCGTGAGCGTCGTCGAGCCGGCGACGCGCGACGGTGAGCGCCCGCGGATACAGCGCCTCGAAGAGAGGAGTGAACGCGGAGCGATCACCGTCGGCAAGACGGTCCATCAGGCCGTTCAGATCGGCTTCCGACGGGCCGGGACCAGGCACGATTCAGCGGTGTCCGGCGCCCATGTCCTCTTGGGGAAGGAGGGACACGCGGTCCTTGTCCCCGTGGTGACAGCAGGGCGACCCCGGGTAACAGCACGCTGCACCGGGCTTGCAGCAGCTGTCGCCGCCGGCGTACTGCTTGGCGACCGCGGTGCCCGCGGCCCCGAGCCCGATTGCCGCGAGGGCAAACGGCAGGGCTTTGTTCCAGAGCGCTCGGGCTCGTTCGACGTTCATCGATGACCTCCTGCTTCTACTAGCAGGCAGGACGTCGTTCGTGACCACCGCGCGTGACGATCGCCGGGCCCCCGCGGAGTACGCTACTGCTGGGCTGCGGCGATGAAGGTGCGGAACGCGTCCACGCGGGTGTCGACGCCGTACTGCGTGCAGGTCTGGTCACCGTACGACGTGACGCCCACGAGCGAAAGGGTGCCATCGGCGTCCTGGGCGAACGCCGGGCCGCCGGAGTCGCCGAAGCAGGTGTTCTTCTGCCGATCCGCATAGGCGAACTGGGTCGAGCCGACCTGCGAGACCGCGATGCTCACGGCGCGCTTCACGCCGGCCCCACCCTGCGTGTGCCCGTTGGTGACGCCGTATCCGACGAACGTGAGCGGGCGGCCGACCCAGCTCGAGCTCATCGAGTCGTTGATCGCGATGGGCGCCACCGGCGCGTCCTGCGAGAGGACGAGCACACCGACGTCGTTCGTGAGCCGCTGCGAGTTGTATTGCGGATGCGCGACGACGCGCGAGACACCGAGCGATGCTTGCGGCGAGGACGCGTTCGGGCCGAGCACGAAGCGGACGCTCGAAGCACGCAGGCCCTGGAGGCAGTGCGCTGCGGTGACGACCACGCGCTTGTCGACGAGCGTTCCGGTGCAGAACGCCTGGCCGCGCTGCGTGAGCGCACCGACGGCCGCGTAGCCCGTCGTCGTTTGACCGCCGACGATCGCCGTCGCGCTCGTTTCGACGTCCTCGTCACTCGCATCGGAGTCGGTCTGCGCGGCGCAGCCGATGCTCGCGAGCGCGAATGCGCCCGCGACGAGCGACAACTTGATGGCATCGAGCTCCCTGGCGACCTTGTTCATGTGCTCCTCCTCCTGCGGCGAACGGCGAATTCGCGGACGCACAATCAGCCTCATCCGCACGCTCGAGTGCAGTCCGCGGCCGAGACAGGCAGCTTTTCCGGATCGTCAAGGCGGCCAGGTGCGGAGCCGACGTCGCGTGTGTGCTTTTCTCGGCGCGCGACCACGCCGAAGTGCCTTCAAAACAGGGCGATCGTCATTCGCGCCTTCGCTTTCACGCCAAACCGATCCGCCGCCTCTGGAGTTTTCCGGATCGAGGCTGAAAGGCAGCGATATGCGTCTGAGACGCGAGAACGAGCGCCTTCGCAGCGCGTGATCGCGCGCGATGCGTCGGCGATCAGGATGCGGTGACGGACTCTTCGAGCCAGCGCGCGAGCACCGTTTTTAGCGTGCGGGCCGTCTTCGCCTGCACGCGCGTCGTATGGCAGGCGAGGTAGATCTTCCAGTTCACCGCCCAGCCCTCGACGTCGATCTCGACGAGCTCGCGGCGAGCGAGCTGGCCGCGCGCGGCGACGCGTGGTCCGAAGACGAAGTGGTCCGAGCTCGTCGCGAGCTCGAGCGCGGCGCCGAACGTCGCTGCAGCGTGTCCCTGCGTTCGGTGCTCGAAAGGAAGCGGACAGAGATCGCGACCGCCAGCGAGCCGTGTATCTTGCAACAATAGCGGCATCACGAACGGGACGTCGCGGAGCGCGTCCTCCGGTACCGGAGGCGGTCCGAGGCGCTGCGCGAGCGACGGCCGGGCGAACAGGCAGCTCTCGGCCTCGCCGATTGGCTCGTGCGTGTAGAGCTCGCCGAGCGAGCGATCGTCGGCGAGGAGCGCGACGTCGAACACGTCCTCGAACGCGAGCGCGCGCGTGCGGACCGGATCGAGCTCGAGGCAGGAGAAGCGCAATCCGCGGGCATTCCGCGCGAGCACTCCGGCGACACACGAGAGGATCGACGACGGAGCCGCGACGCGCACCATCGGCGGAGCGTCGTTCGGCTGCTGGTTCTTGAGATCGCGCACACCGCGCGCGATCTCCTCGAGCATCGGGATCGCTCGGAGGCCGGCCATGCTGACGGCGACGCCCCGGGATCCTCGCGCGAGGAGCTGCGCGCCGACGAACTCCTCGAGACGCGCCACGGCCTTGCTCACCTGCGACGGCGTGACCTGGAGCTGCCGCGCAGCTGCCGAGATCGACCGCGTATGGTGGACGGTCAGGAACGTGACGACGTCGTCGAAGCGAAGGCTCTCGGCGTCGCGCATTGAACGAGAAACTACTAGTCGGCGCGAGCCGCGTCGGCAACCACGCCACCTCTGCCGCGAGCCGAGGCATTCTTGCGGTCGAGCGTCCTGTCTTGCTCCCCACGAGAACGGCGGCCGCGCGGAAACTCCGCAGGACGAGCGTCGCGCGAGGACGGCACGGCGTTCGCTCTGCAGGCGAGCATGAACCCGCCCGAACCGAAGGTCCCTCCCGCTCGCGACGAGCCCGCGCCCGCGCCGGCGCGCGATCCGGGCGCGCCGCCGCCGCGTCGCGAGCCCGAGCCCCCTCCGCCGCCGGCGAAGGAGCCACCGACGAAGAAGGGGCCGCTCGGCGATCCCGAGCCGAAGGAGCCTCCGCGTCGCGACCCGCTACCTCCGGGGGAGAAAGGTGAAAAG
>JAEXCN010000066.1 GCA_023402175.1 Pseudomonadota bacterium
CGTGAACAACGTCTGGGCGAAGGGCAAGACATCGATCGAGCTCCGCGCGGTCGCGCGATCGAACGGCGTCACGGTCTGGGGGTTCCGTGAGGCGAGCGGAGACGTCGTCCTCCTCGCGCGCGGCGCCGACGGCGGGCGTGAGGCGCTTCCCCGCAAACCGGACGAAGGCGGCATCGACTTCGTCACTTCGGAATGCGCGTTCGGCGCCGTACGTCTGTCGTCGGGCGTCGCGAAGTCGGGCACGCTCGCGCAGCTCCGTGGCGTGCTCCCCGCCGTAGGGGAGGGCAAGGCGAAGGTGGTCCCACACTTCGTCGTCGACGGAAGCCTCGCGAAGCTCTCGCGCGATCCCGAGCCCGTGCTGGCCGTGACCGTTCGCATCACCGAGTGACGTCGGTTCGCTTCCGACCCGATCTGCGGCCGGCGAGCGCTGCTGCGACCCGACCGAAATTCTCGTAGGATCGGCGCCGGTGAGCGGGGAGCAGGTGATTCGCGTCGTATCGTGGAACGTCCTCGCGGACGCTTACGTTCGTCGCGAGTACTACCCGCACACGGCGCCCGAGGTGCTCGATCGCGCCCGCCGTCGCAGAGCCGTCGCCGAGCGCATCGCGAAGCTCTCCGGCGCCGACATCGTCTGCCTCCAGGAGATCGACGCGGCGCTGTTCGCGCTCGCCGAGGAGAAGCTGCCCGAGTCGACCGGACGCCTGTTCCGGAAACGTGGGCGTGGTGAGGGATGTGCGATCTTCGTTCATCGCGCGCTCACGAGCGATCCCGAGTGGCGCGAGTTCGTGTTCTCGGACCGCTCCGGGCACATCGCGCTCGGCTGCACCTTCGGGGGCATGAGCGTCGTCGACACGCATCTCAAGTGGGAGCCTGAAGGGACGCCCGCCGAGACGCATCGTGGCCGCGTCCAGCTCGCGGAGATCCTCGACGCATGGCCCTCGAGCTCGCGGATCATCTGCGGCGACTTCAACGCCGAGCCGGAGAGCGACGTCCTCGCGCTCGCGAAGTCGCACGGCCTCGTCGACGCATATGCGTCGCTCCCGGAGGCCTACACGTGCAACGCGAACGGCAAGAAGAAGCGCATCGACTTCATCTTGTGCACCAGCGACTTCGTCGCGACGCCGTCACCGCTGCCGGTCATCGACGACGATACTCCGCTTCCGAGCGAGGTCGAGCCGTCGGATCACATCCCGATCGAAGCGCGCCTCGATCGACGCTGACCTCGGACCTGCGCGGCCCGCTCGCGTCGCTCGGGCCTCGACGGGCGGGCAGAGCGGTCAATGCACGATGCATGCCGCGAGATGCTCCTCGCGGGCGAGGGCTCGATACACACGATGTAACGGCCGCCCCGCTCGACGTCGGGACGTGTTTGCATGGACTCGGGACAGGCAGAGGGGGATTGGACGGAACTTTTTCGTTCGCCGTCCGTCGCAAGGGAACGCCGCATGGCCGGCGCTCGAGGGACCAAGCATGCACGAGAAGAGGCTGCTCTATAGCGCTCTGGGATTCACTGCGATCGCCGCACTGATTGGCGTCTACAAGGCGAAGTCGGACGTGCCGCGCGTCGAGATCGCGCCCGTGTCGCTGATCGATTCGTCCCGAGCCGTCGCGGGCGCCGAGGTGCCGGTTCGCCTCACGGCGTCCGACGGCACGGGGCTGAAGCTGGTCTCACTCCGAGCGGAGGCTGCCGTCGAGGACCCGCTCGCGCTGACGGAGCTGCACCTCACGTTCGAGAACCCGGAGGACCGCGTGCTCGAGGGCACGTTCAGCATCACGCTCCCTCAAGGCGCGTCGCTGAGCCGCTTCGCGATGAAGGTCGGCGATGCGTGGCAGGAAGGCGAGGTCGTCGAGAAGCAGGCCGCGCGTCAGGCTTACGAAGACTTCCTCCATCGCAGGCAGGACCCCGCGCTGATGGAGCAGGGAGCAGGCAATCAGTTCTCCGCGCGCGTCTTTCCGATCCCTGCACGAGGGACGAAAGAGATCATCGTCACGTATGCGGAGGCCGTCGAGGTAGGCGCGTCGTACGTGCTCCCTCTCCGCGGTCTTCCCCAGCTCGGATCGCTCGACGTGAACGTGCACGTGGCGGGTTCGACCGCTTCGCTCTCCAGTGGCAAGACCGACGCGGCGTTCGGGCTCCACCAGCAGCGATTCACGCCGGCGGCGGACTTCGTCGTCGACAGCAAGCAGATCCCGCGGAGCCCCGGCCTGCGGAACGGCGAGCTCGCGCTCGCGCGCGTCGTTCCGTTCGCTTCCTCGCGGCCCGAGCCGGTCGGTTCAGCCGTCATCCTCGTGGACACGAGCGCCTCGCGCGGGCTCGGCATCCAGGAGCAGACGAAGACGCTCGCGTCCGTGCTCGCGAAGCTACCGAGAGACACGCGCGTCACGGTCGCCTGCTTCGATCAGGAGGTCGTCCCCGTCTTCGAGGGGAAGGCCGGCGAGTTCGGCGAGAAACAGGTCGCGAGCATCGTCGCTCGCGGCGCGCTCGGCGCGTCCGACTTCGAGCAGGCGATCGACTGGGCAGCGGAACAAGCCAAGGGAGCAAAGGCAAGCCGCGTCATCCTCCTCACCGACGGCGTTGCGACGGCAGGCGAGACCGACGGGCAGAAGCTGAAGACGAAGGTGGAGGCGCTCCGCGCGTCGGGCATCACGCGGATGGATGCGATCGCGACGGGCGGCATCCGGGACGACGGCTTTCTCCGGACCGTCGTGCGCGGCGTCCTCGATCGCGACGGCGTCGTCCTCGACGCGAAGCTCGGCGCCGAAGCGCTCGCGCGCCGCCTTGGCGAGGCGACGAGCTCGGGCGTCGCGGTGAAGGTCGAAGGCGCGAAGTGGTCCTGGCCCGAGAACCTCGACGGACTGCAGGCCGGGGACGAGGTGCTCGTCTACGCGGAGCTCGACGGCGCGAAGCCCGTGCGCATCGACATCGGCGGACAGCAGTTCACACCGGACCTCCGGACGATCGACCGTCCGCTCGTCGAGCGCGCATGGGCGCAGGCGAAGATTCAGAGCCTCGTCGAGGCGCCGAAGGAGTCGCCCGCAGCGACGAAGCAGCAGATCATCGCGCTCTCGACGCGTCATCGCGTGCTCTCGCCGCACACGGCGCTGCTCGTGCTCGAGACCGACTGGGACTACCAGCGGTTCAACATCGATCGCAACGCGAAGGTGGACATCCTCGCCGTCGAGAACGGACGCGTCGCCGTGGTGCAGGGCGCGCGCGGCTGGGAAGAGGAGCGACGCAAGGAGCTCACGCGCGCTCCGCTCGACGAGAAGGCGCGCGTCGCGCAGAACGCACCC
>JAEXCN010000140.1 GCA_023402175.1 Pseudomonadota bacterium
CGGTGCGGTGCCGGTCGCCGCCGCGGCGCTCGACGTACGAGCCCACTTGGGAACCGACTGGCCGGAGTGGCTCTCTCCATCGCTGGCCGTCGGCGCAAGGCAGAGCTTGCAAAAGGAGATCCGCTTCGGGCCGGGCGCCTCGGAGCTCCTGTGGACGGCGGCTACGATCCGCCTCTGCCCCGTTCGCTTCACGGCGGTCGCGGGCCGTCTCGAGATCGCACCATGCGCCGAGGTCGACGTCGGGACCCTGCGGGCCGACGCACACGGGCTTCCCGACGTGCGAGCGACGTCGACGGCGTGGTTCGATCGCGGCGGTTCCGTCCAGGCTTCGTATCGGCTCTCGCCGTCGTGGGCGGTGGGCGCTGGTGTGCTCGTGACGGCGCCGTGGACACGCGATCGATTCGCGCTCGCGAACGGGCAGCTCATCTCGAGGGCTCCGCTCGTCGGCGTGACCGGAGGCGTGCTCGTGCAGCTTCGCCTCTGAAGCCGCCTCGCAAGGATGGTCGACGTGGTCCGGCACGCGCGCTCGGAGACGGCCTGTAACGCACGATCGAGCGCCGGATGGCGGCTCATGGATCGATGAGGGAGCGACCGCTCTCATTTTTTCTGATCGAAACGTGACGTCGCAACGCTCTACCAAAGTGCAAGCTGCCGTAGCGGTCGGTCCGGGTGATGCCGAGGCGGGACGAGCCGTCCGCCGTCATCACGCGTTCCAGACGGCGATCACTCCTGTGGTGGACGTCGCGTATCGCGTCCTGCGCCGGCTCGGCATCCAGGAAGCCGAGATCGACGACGCGCTGCAGATGGTCCTGCTCGCGGCCGATCGTCGGTTCGACGAGATCTCCACGCACCAGGAGTTGAAGGCCTACGTCTGCGCGACGTGTGTCAACGTCGCGCGCGACGTCGGTCGAAGCCGCGCGCGGAGCACCGCTCGGACGGCGCAGGTCGAGGAGCTCGAGAAGGCCGCCGCCGCCGATCCCGGACCGGAGGACGTCCTCGATCGCAAGCAAGCGCTCGAGCTCGTCCAGCGCGTCCTCGAGACGATGGATGAAGAGCGACGCGTCGTGTTCGTCCTGTACGAGCTCGAGGAGCTCACGGGTCAACAGATCGCGGAGCACCTCGGGATCCCGGTCGGGACCGTCGCATCACGCCTTCGCAAGGCACGCGACGAGTTTCGCGCGGCGATCGCGCGGATCGATGCGGCTGAGCGCGCTTCATGGAGAAGTGGACGATGAGAGACCCCAGCTTTCCGCCGCGCCTCGCCGACTCGCAAACCGAAGGCGATCTGGTTCGCGACGTCCTTCGCGCAGCGAAGGACGAGACGATGGGCCCGTCCGGGCTCGCGAAGACGCTCGCCCGATTCGAGGCGACCAAGCTCGACCACGCAGGTCACGCCGGCGCTGCCACGAAGCGCGCGTCGTGGTGGCGCCCGCCGTTCACGGCGCGCGCCGGCGCGTCGATCGCGATCCTCTGCGCGATCGGGGTCGGCTTGCGCGCGAGCAGCGACGCCATGACCGACGCGCCCCCGGCGTCTTCGACGCGCGAGGCTGCGCCTTCCCATCACGATGCGCCGGCACCGGTGAGCGCCGAGACGATCGCCACGCCCGCGACCACGCGCGTCGAGGACTTGCCCGAAGCTCCCGCTCGCGCGGACGGGCCGGCCAGCGCCGGACGAGCATCGGCGGCGCGCGTCACGACGGATGGCACGCCGGCGCCGACGGTCGCGCGCGGCACCGCCACCTCGTCGGCGGCCGCGAGCTCGGGATCGTCCTTCCACGAAGAGCTCGCGCTCGTCGAGGCCGCGCGCTCGGCACTCGCGCGCGGCGACAACGGCGCTTGCCTACGTGCGCTCGCTCGCCACGACGAGCGCTTTCGTGGGGGCGTGTTCGCCGACGAGATCGCCGTGATGCACATCGAAGCGCTCGCCGCTCGGGGTGACCGCGCACGCGCGCGGACGCTCGGCGAGAGGTTCCTCGCTCACAGCCCGGACAGCGCCTACGCGAGTCGCATCCGGTCCATCCTCGCTACCGCGCCTTGAGCGGCGCACGAAGGCATCGATGAAGACCACCCCATACGACCTTCAGCCTCGTCCACCGCAGCGTCCTCGCCTCGGTCGCGGCGTTCTGCTCCCATCACTCACCACGTTCGTCGCGCTCGCGTTCGTCGTGCCGTCGTGCGCGAGTCCGGAGGACCGGACGATCATCATTGCCGGCGCACCGGAGGCAGGAACGGCCCCGGCGTTCGCGCCCGAGGACGCGGGAGGGGCCGGCCCGGGTCCGGTCACGCTGACGGCGTACTGCCCGGCGACGAGCTGCTCGATGCCGTTCACGACGTGTCCGTCTTCGCAGTATCCGTGCGACGTCAACCTGATGACCGACCCGAAGAACTGCGGGTCGTGCGGGTTCGAGTGCAAGGGCAGCGTCAACGCCATCTTCGACTGCATCGCCGGCAAGTGCGTTTTCCATTGCAAGGTACATGGGCCGCCACCCACGGCCGACTGCAATGGCGTCGTCGACGACGACTGCGAGGTCAGGCTCGGGACGAACGACAACTGCACCGCCTGCGGCGATCGATGCCCGGATCCGGACAAGCCGTGCATCTTCGACGATACCACCCTTATCGGGCGGTGTGGCTGCGCCCCGGGGCAGCTCTACTGCACATCGTTTGGCGCAGGTTGTGTCAACCCCACGTTGGACGACTACAACTGCGGCGCCTGCGGCAACGCGTGCGATCCCGCAGGGGACGGTGGCACGCTGCGCGATCACACGTACTACGGCTGCGCGGGCAGCCAGTGCGGCCACCTGAAGTGCGAGTCGGACTACGCCGACTGCGATCACGACCTCTCGAACGGCTGCGAGACGTCGACCGTCACGGAGCAGAACTGCGGCGCCTGCGGCGCTGCATGTGCTCCGGGCCAGACGTGCCGCGAGAACCCGCGCACACACCAGGCCGAATGCGTTTGCCCTCAGGGGCAGACGCTCTGCGGTAACGACTGCGTGAACCTCACGACCGAGCCGCACAACTGCGGCTCATGCGGAAACAGCTGCTTCGGCGGCACGAGCGACGGCTTGCTCAAGCACAACGTCCCGGTGTGCGACTACGGCTTCTGCAAGTGGGCGTGCAAAGAGGGCTGGGGTGACTGCAACGCAGACCCGACCGACGGCTGTGAAGCCAACCTGCTCTCCGACCAGCGCAACTGCGGAGCCTGCGGGAACGCCTGCGACTTGCTCGCCGGACAGCCCTGCGTTGGTGGACAGTGCGCTGTTCGTCCCTGCGGAGAAGGCGAGGAGACACGATGAAGACGGCTGGTGCGCTGGCGGCGCTCGGCACGCTCGCACTCGGCGCTTGGCTCTTCGCCTGTGCGTCGGACGAGGATGCATCGCTTGCCGGGAGCCCTGAGAGCAGCTTGGTCCCGGGCGTCGACCCCGATGCGGGGCAGAGCGACGCCGGCGACGAACCGGGGTGCGTTCCCGACGCGATCTGCCCATTCGGCGCTCCGTTCGATGCGTCGACGCGTGGCGGAGCGCTCGACCTCCGCACGCGCATAGCCTCGATCCGCGGCCGGTCCGCGAGCGACGTCTGGGCTGTCGGAGCGCACGGAGCGGTCGCGCACTTCGACGGGGCGTCCTGGTCCCGCTCCGAGGTCGGATCGGTCGAGTCCTTCCACGGCATTTGGCTCCACGATGCGGGCGAGTTCGCGCTCTCGTCGTTCGACGTCATCTACGCGAGGAGCGACGACATCTACGCTCCCGACGGCGGTGTCCCGTCCTCGGATGGCTGGCGCCGCGCGGAGACGTCGGCACCCGGGTGGTGGAACCGCGACCTCTCTGTCTCGTCCGCCTGGGCTCCGGTGGGGGCCGAATGGACGTGGGGAACGAATGGCACCTTGGACTACCATTCGCAGAGCAACGGACTATGGCGCGCCCGCATCGCGCCCGGCACCGGGACGATCGATCTCGCGGACGTGCTCCCTCCCGGAGCGTGCGCCCTGATGGGCTGCATGCAGATGCAGAGCATCCACGGTAGCTCGCCAGACGATCTCTGGGCCGTCGGTCGCCACGGCGCTGCGTTTCGCGTCACGAGGGCGCAGAGCGAGACCCCGGCGATCACCGCGTTCGACACGCAGACGTGGGCCACGCTCGACGGCGTGTGGGCAGCCTCCCCAACGGACGCTTGGGCGGTCGGTGGCGCCGGGACGATCCGCCACTACGCGGGCGGGGCGGTCTCCTGGGACGTCGTCGACGACGTTCCGACGAACGAGGACCTTCACGCGGTTTGGGGCACGTCCTCGGCCGACATCTGGGCTGTCGGCGATGGCGCGACGGTCCTGCACTACGACGGAGCGACGTGGTCACGTGTCGAGGTCGCGGGGCTCGGCCAGCGCGAGCGCGGGCCCGACCTCTTCTCGGTATGGACGGCATCGCCGGGGCACGTCTGGATCGGCGGCGAGGGCGTCATCCTTTCGCTTGGAGGCAAACCATGAGGCGTTCGTTCGTAGGGATCGCGCTCCTCTCCGGCGCGTTCGGCGCCCTCGTCGCATGCGCCGCAACAGGCGCCCAGGACTCGAACGGCGAGCCCTCCGTCGATCCCGGCGACGCCGGCGCCACCGTGCTCGGCGACGCGCAGGCCGCTCCGGTCGACGCCACGGACGAAGGGTTCGGTCAGCCGCAGGTCTGCAGCCCGGCCGGATGGTGCACGACGGAGCTGCCGTCGAACGCCCTCGAAGTTCGAGACGTCTGGCCCGTCGGAGACCGAGCCTTCGCCTTCGCATACGACGCCGATCTCCTGAGGACCGGTGTCCTCGAGTGGGACGCGATTGGCGGCTGGAAGTCCATCGAATTCGACCTTGGAGTCAGTGTGTACGACCTCCCGATGAACGTGTGGGCCCCCGACGAGAACGAGGTGTTCATCGCGGTCGCGAGCCTGAGCGGGGCCTTTAGCGGCGGGGGCTCGCTCGGCGGGACCGTCTACCATGGAACGCGGCCGGTCCCGCCCGAGACGAACTGGTCATGGACCTCGACTCCGATCGATTGCGAAGGGTTTTCGCTCTTGCAGTGGCGTGCAGCGGAACCCTTCGTTTCCGGCACGGGTCGAGACGAGGTGTACACTGCTGTTTGCGGGAACGTCTATCGCCTGAACAGGAACGCGCCCGTCGGCGATGCTGGCCTCGACGGTGGTCCGGCGTCCCTCGGTGACCGTTGGGAGCTCGACTACTCCGTCGAAGGCGGGATGTTCGGCGGTTTCACCGGCGTCACCGCAACGAACACCGGCGATATCTGGTTTGCCGGTCTGCGCTCCGCCTCGTACGACACCAACGAGTGCGTCCTCCTGATCCGGAAGTCGTCCGACGGATACACGACCCTGATCGATGGAGTGCCAAGTCCGGGGGCCAGCTGCGTTGCGAAGCCCGGCGTCGCGGTGCTCGACGGGCACTTCGGTGACGTCCATGCGGCTGCGAAGGATGTGGTGGTCGCCGCGCTGCAGCACGGATATTTGCCAACCCGGCACGACGACGAGCTGCTGCGGCTGACGCTCGTCGACGGCGACGTTCAGGTCGCGAGGGCGAGCACTTCCGGCACCTTTGCCGGCCAGCTCAGCTCCGTGTGGGGCGCTTCCGAGGACGACCTCTGGGTCATCGGCGGACGCGGCTCCGACGTGGGCGGGCTGGTCTTGCGAGCGACCTCGGTGTGGGACGGCGGGGCGTTCGCATTCTCGACGCTCGCCATCAACGGATCCCCGAACACTCAGGAGTTGTTCCGAATCCGCGGGACCTCGAACCAAAACATCTGGGCCGTAGGGAAAAACAGTGCGTACTTCAAGTCGACTCCTTGACCGCCGCGTCTCGGCGGCGGTCGTCCTCGCCGCGATCGGCGCAAGCGGAGGCGGAGCAGCGAGCTGCTCGAGCGACGACGACGTCGTGCTTTCGCGCCAAGGCAACGAGGACGCGGCGCCCCCGGTCGACGCGTCTTCGACGATGGAAGACGCCGAAAGCGATCCGCCCACCAGCCCGTTCCGCGACGCCGCCACGTCGGACGCGGCACCGGAGCCCGTCACGTGCACGACGTCTGGGTGCGCGCTCGCGCTCGTCACGACCAACGGCAATCCCGTCTACCAAGACAGGACCGGGTTCTGTGCGCTCCTCGCAGACAAGACCGTCGCGTGCTGGGGAAACAACGAGGACGCCCAGCTCGGCCGCGATCCGGACCCGATCACCGGCGTGTCTGGGAGCGCGGCGCCTTCGCGCGTGCCCGGACTGACGGACATCCGCTATCTCGATCGCAGTTGCGCGATCGACGGCGCGGGCGCCACGTGGTGCTGGGGCACCGGTCCGTATCTACAGTCCACGACCCGCGCGGCGACGACGGAGGTCGCGCCGGTGAAGTTGCCGATCCCTCCGGCGAGTCGAGTCAGTGTCGTACGGTACGACTTCGGCGGGGGCTCAGCGGACAAGACGTATTACGTTGGCTGCGCCCTCGTCGACAGCGGCGTGATCTGCTGGGGCAACAACGGCATGGGGCACCTCGGGCCGCTCGAGCTCGAAGCGACCCGCGCGACGGTCTACGAGCCGCGCGCGATACCGATGCCGAGCGGCGCGCCCATCGAGCGCCTCGTCGTCGGCTGGACCGCGTTCGCGCTTCGCTCGGACGGCACCGCGCTGAGCTGGGGCGCGAACCCGCCGCTCGGACGCGTCTCGGCGCTCTTCCCCGATCCCTATCCAAGACCGATCGCGCTCGCGGGCGTCTCGCAGATCGACGCCGTCGGCGAGAACGCCTGCGCGGTCGTCCAGGGCATCGGCCACTGCTGGGGAGCGAACCCCAACTGGTTCCGGCTCTACGGCGAAAACAACCCGCTGAAGTTCGCCATCCCAGCACCGATCCTCACGCCCGAGCCGATCGTCGACATCGCCGCGCATTCGAGCGGGTCCGCGATCAGTCAATCGCCGCAGCCGCCAACAGGGCGCGGCTGCGCTGTCGGCGTCTCCGGCGATGTCTACTGCTGGGGCGCGAACGAGAGCGGGCAGGTCGGGGACGGCACGCGCGACTACGCAGTGGATCCCGTGAAAGTCGTTGGGCTCCCTGCGCATGCATCGCGCGTGGCGCTCACCGCACAGACCTCCTGCGCGCTTCTCGTCGACGGTCAGGTCTATTGCTGGGGTTACAACAAATGGGGGCAGCTCGGCGCCGGCGAGATGAAGGCCCCGAGCCCCGTTCCGCGGAAGGTCCTTTTGCCATGAGACGCTCTTCGAAACGACTCTCCCCCTCGATGCCCGCACGCGTGTCGGCCGTCGTCTTCGGGCTGGGAGCGATGGTCGCTGCCGGCGCGTTGAGCATGACGGCGTGCCGCGATCGAAAGACCAGCTTCGAGGAGGGGCCGCACACCTTCGTTGAGGACGCCTCCGCCGACGCTGCCCCGTGTCACTACCAGTGCTCGCTCGACGGGCGATCCGTCATCCAGACGTGCACCGGCGAGGTCGTCGAGACTTGCTCCCCCGAGCTCGCGTGCGGCGCGGGCTCATGCCAGGCGCCGTGCGCCGCGGCAGCCGCGGACCGGAGCTCGAACGGCTGCGAGTTCTACCTCCAGCCCGCGCGTTTTACGAAGGGCTATGGCCAGAGCTGCTTCGCGGCTTACGTCGTCAATACCTCCGCCGTTCCGGTTGAAGTCGGGCTCGAGCTCGAGGGACAGAAGCTCGATCTCTCCCGCGCGCTCTTCACGCTGCAGGCGGGAGAAGGCGTCACATGGACGCCTCTCGTCGGCCCACTCGCGCCCGGTGCAAGCGCGGTCCTCTTCGTGTCGGATGCGAAGCCCGGATATGTATCCGCCGACGGCGACGGCCTTGACACGCCGTGTCCCGAGGCGGCCGTCCCGGCCACCTACGCCGATCCACTCCCCGAGGGCACCGGATTCGGGGCGTCGTTCCACCTCACCGCGAACGCGCCTGTGAGCCTCTCGGCGATCTATCCGTACGGCGGTGCACAGAGCTACGTCACGTCGTCCACCCTGCTCTTTCCGGTCGCGACCTGGGGCACGGAGCACATCATCGTCAACGCCTGGGAGCAGGCGACCTTCCCGGCCGCTATAAGCGACAGGGGACCGTCGGCCCAGATCGTTGCGTCCGAGGACGACACGGTGGTCACGATCATCCCGAAGGTCGGCATCCAGGACGGCATCGGGTTCGTCGGCGCGCCGGCCAATCTCCCGGCTACGTATCACCTGAATCGAGGACAGCTCCTTCAGATCGATCAGGCCTTGGAGCTCTCCGGCAGCATCGTCCAGTCGAACAAGCCGACAAGTGTCTTCGGCGGTCACGAGTGCATGTTCGTGCCCTCGGCCCGAATGTCTTGCGACTTCGCGCTCCAGCAGCTTCCGCCGTTCGCGCAATGGGGCTCCGAGTACGTGGGCGCCGGCTATCGACCCCGCCTCGGCGACGAGAACGAGCCCATGCCCTACCGCATCGTCGCGGCCCGTGATGGGACCCGCCTCGACTACGACCCGGCCGTTCCCCCGGGGGCTCCGGTCGAGTTGTCGGCGGGCGAGGTCGTCACGTTCGTGGGCGCCGTCGGCCAGCCATTCGTCGTCCGAAGCCAGGACGCAGAGCATCCATTCTATCTCGCCGCGTACATGTCCGGCAGCAGTGAGGCCATGGAAAAGGACTTCATCGGCGCCTGGAACAAGACCTTCAATGCCCAGGGCGATCCGGAGTTCGTCAACGTCGTGCCCGCGCGGCAGTACCTCAACTCGTACAGCTTCTTCGCGGATCCGACGTACCAGGAGACGTCGCTCACCATCATCCGCGCGAAGAGCGGCGACTCCTTCAAGGACGTGTGGCTCGAGTGCGCGGGCAATCTCACCGATTGGAAGCCGGTCGGCACGCGCGGCGACTACGAATTCATGCGCGTCGACCTCGCGCGGAACTTCGGCCCGGGTCAAGTCTTCGACGCCGGCGTCTGCCAGCAGGGCCTCCAGCGCATGAAGAGCGAGGGCCCGTTCACGGCGACGCTATGGGGCTGGGGGTATGCCGTAAGCTACGCCTATCCGAGCGGACAGGCGCAGCGGAAGCTCGTCGACACGCCGCTCGTTACCGTCCATTGACGTCGTGGAGTCACTCCGCGTGCGAAGGGCGGGTCGAGCGCGCCCGGTCACTTCGTAGGAACGTCTACTGCTGGGGCGAGAACGGTTCCGGGGAGCTCGTACGGATACATTCGCGATCGGAGCCTCGAATCGGGCAGGTCGTTCTGCCTTCGAATGGACGACGTGATCCACGCACGGCGAACCCAGCGCGTCCGCGATGTTCATCTTCTGGACGGCCCTTCGAGGACCTTGCACTCGTCGCGACGAACACGAGCGCGGCGTCCTTCTTCGTCGGGTAGATGACGTAGATGACCTTCACGATCTCGCCCTTCGCTTCGTCATGCACGTAGCGCAAGGCACGAAAGATACGCATGATCTCGAAACGAGCCCTCTCGATGCCAACGCTGACCCTGGTTTCGAGTCTCCTCGCGTGTTCACGGACCGGAGAGGGGACGAGCGACGAGGGGCACGTTGAGACGACACAAAACCGTATCATCAACGGCCAACTCTCCGATTCATCACAAGACGCTGTCGTTCTCGTCCTGCACTACGATCCGGACACGCAAGAGCAGGACGAATGCACGGGCACGATGCTCTCTCCGCGCCTCGTGCTGACGGCGCGTCACTGCGTCGCCGACGTGGATGAGAAGACCCTCTGTACGGAAGCGGGAAAGCCGATCGAGGGAGGTCAGGTTCGACAGACCCACAAGCCCGAGACGATGTACATCTTCACCGGCGACACTCATCCGGATTTTCCGGGTGAGGTTGTCTATCAGGGGCAGGGGATGACGATTCTCGACGACGGCGGCAACACCCTTTGCAATAGCGACATCGCGCTCATCGTCCTGAAGGAGCCGATCCAGGGCGCGCTCATCGCTCCGATCCGGCTCGACGGCGACGTCGCCGTGGGTGAGCTCATCACGTCGATCGGCTGGGGTCTCAACCAGCGGTCCACCACTCCCCACAAACGCCAGCAGCGAACGAACGTCGCAATTACGAACGTCGGGCCAACGCGATATGCCGTCGGGCCGAGCCTCTCTCCCATTGGTCCGAACGAGTTCGTGGTCGGCGAGTCGGTCTGCTTGGGCGACAGCGGTGGGCCGGCGGTCTCACAGGATACCAAGGCCGTCGTCGGTGTGGTCTCACGCGGCGGAAATGGCACCGAGCCACCTGCCAATGGCAGCGACCCCGCAGCCGTCTGCATCAACGGTAAGAGCATCTACACGAAGACCGCGCCGTTCAAGGACCTCATCCTGAGGGGCTTTGCGGCCGTCGACGCGCAGCCCTGGCTCGAAGGTCAGCCCGACCCGAGCAAGCTCACGGCGAAGTCTGCGTGCCAGAGCAACGACGACTGCCAGTCGGGGCTGTGCCTTGCCGATCCGGACGCCGCGAGCGCGACGACTTGCGC
>JAEXCN010000390.1 GCA_023402175.1 Pseudomonadota bacterium
CACGCGCTTCCGGCCGGCATGCTCGGCCGAGGAGATCCTTATGAGATCGTTGGCTATTGCTCGACTCACCGCTTCTGGAGTCGCTGCGGCGCTCCTTCTCGCCGGCTCCAGCGCCGCAGCCGAGGGCCTTCCGCTCGATCGCTTCGAGCCCGCGCCCGTCGGCGACCGCATGTTCGGCGTGCCGTCGCCCTTCGTCGCCGGGCACCTCACGCCCCACGCCGGGCTCCTCCTCGACTACGCGCACAACCCGCTCGTGCTGCGCAACGCCGGCGACGAGAACCTCGGCTCGATCGTTTCGAGCCAGCTCTTCTTGCACGTCAACGCCGCGTTTGCGCTTTGGAATCGGGTGCAGCTGAACGTCAACGTGCCCATCGCGCTCGTGCAAGCGGGCGAGAGCGCCGGCGCGTTCCGTTCGCCGAGCGACACCCAGATCGGCGACGTCCGCGCGGGGCTCCGCGTGCGCCTCATCGGCGAGTACCACGATCCCTTCCAGGTCGGCCTCGGCGGATACGTCTACTTCCCGACCGGCCCTTCGGACGCTTTCGTCGGCACCGGGAACGTGCGCGGCGCCGCGCAGCTGCTCCTCGGCGGGCGGGCCGATCGCTTCGTCTGGTCGGCCGCCGCCGGCCCGCAGATCCAGGGCACGATGGCGTTCGGCGGCGTCACGCAGGGGACGCAGATCAACGCCGGCCTCGGCTTCGGCGTGCTCCTCGGCGAAGAGCGCCGCTTCCAGATCGGCCCCGAGGCCTATTCTTCCTTCACCGTGGTGAGCGACACGGCTGCAAACGCCGACGAGCTACGCCGGAAGGCGAACGTGGAGGTGCTCCTCGGCGCGCGCTACCGCGTCGTGAGCGACGTCGAGCTAGGCCTCGCCGGCGGCCCCGGTCTCACCGCGGGGATCGGCACGCCCGACTTCCGCGGCGTGTTCATGCTCGCGTACACGCCCGAGCAGAAGCCGACGCGCGCGCCGAGCGATCGCGACGGCGACGGTATCCCCGACGACGTCGACGCCTGCCCCGACGTCAAGGGCATCGCCAGCAACGATCCGAAGAAGAACGGCTGCCCGCCGCCGGCCGATCGCGACGGCGACGGCATTCCGGACGACGTCGACGCCTGCCCGGACGTCAAGGGCATCGCGAGCAACGATCCGAACAAGAACGGCTGCCCGTCCGATCGCGACGGCGACGGCATCCCCGACGACGTCGACGCTTGCCCCGACGTCTCGGGCATCGGCAGCGACGACCCGAAGAAGAACGGCTGCCCGCCCGATCGCGACGGCGACGGCATCGTCGACGCGCAGGACGCTTGCCCCGACGTGAAGGGCGCGCGCGATCCGGATCCGACGAAGAACGGCTGCCCGGACACGGATGCGGACGGGATCGTCGATCCGGTCGACGCATGCCCCAAGGAGCCTGGACCGCCCAACCAGGATCCGAAGAAGAACGGCTGCCCGACGGTGCACGTGACCGCTCAGGAGATCGTCATCCTCGAGCAGGTGCAGTTCGACACCGGCAAGGCGACCATCAAGATGGTGAGCCTGCCGCTCATCGAGAAGGTCGCGACCGTGTTCAAGCAGCACGCGGAGATCCTGAAGGTCGAAGTGCAGGGCCACACCGACAACGTCGGCCGGCCGCAGCAGAACAAGACGCTCTCGCAAGCACGCGCGAACGCGGTCATGAAGGCGCTCGTCGAGCGCGGGATCGACAAGCAGCGGCTCGTCGCCAAGGGCTACGGGCAAGACCTGCCGATCGCCGATAACAAGACGGAGGCCGGACGGCAGGAAAACCGCCGCGTGCAGTTCAAGATCATCGACAAGAGCGGGGCCGGGACGGAGCCCGCGGCGAAGCCATGAGGTCAGGAAAAGAGGTCCGCATGAGAACGAGAAGCATCCTCATCGCTGCTGCGCTCCTCGGGGCTTCGGTGGGCACCGCGCACGCGGCTCCCACGCTGCGGGTGCAGGTGGATCAGCACGGCGACTTCCTGCTGATCGGCAACACCCTCGGCTACGAGTGCGCGGCCGGCACGCCGGCGCCGGTCGTGGGCACGATCGCGAACGGCGCGTGCAACCAGGGCAACAACAACAACATCAACGACACCGCGCCGGATCTCCTGTGGCGTTCCGATGCGCCGGCGGCCGGGCAGGCGCTGGCGAGCACGGCGAACACGCCCGCGACGGCCCGGAGCACGGCGATGCTCACCGTCCCGACGGGCGCGACGGTGACGCACGCCTTCCTCTACTGGGGCGCGACGAACGCGAACGGCGTGGCCGACACGTCCGTAGTGGTCGAACGCCCGGGCGGCTTCACGCAGACCGTGAACGCGGTGAAGAGCTTCGTTCCCGGCACGAACAACGCCTACCAGTCGGTGGCCGACGTCACGCAGCTCGTGAAGGACAACGGGTCGGGCGCGTACCGAGTGAGCGACATCGACGTCGTGCAGTTCGCGAACCTCAACAGCAGCAACGTCTTCGGCGGCTGGTCGATGGTCGTCTTCTACGAGCGCGCCGCCGATCCGCTCCGCAACCTCGCGCTGTTCGAGGGCATGGATGTCGTGTCGAACGGCAACGACCAGACGATCACGCTGAACGGCTTCCTCGTGCCGAACGCTGGTTTCAGCGGCAAGCTCGGCGTCATCGCGTACGAGGGTGACAACACCCTGACCGGCGACTCGCTGCTCTTCAACAACGTCGTCCTGACGAACGCGCAGAACCCGTCCAACAACTTCTTCAACGGCACGCGCTCG
The DNA here is from genome assembly GCA_023402175.1 of Pseudomonadota bacterium. Lineage (GTDB taxonomy): Bacteria > Myxococcota_A > Polyangia > Polyangiales > Polyangiaceae > Labilithrix. The sequence goes on from JAEXCN010000390.1 coordinate 2,743, forward strand.
CACCTCGGCAACGCGGTGGGCGTCGCCGGCGACCTCCCGCAGCTCACGGGGACGGCGCAGAGCATGTCGGGCATCGATCTCGACGTCATCGACATCACCGCTCAGCTCTCCGCCGGACAGACCTCGGCACCGGTGAAGGCCACGTCCTCGGGCGACACGTATTACCTCGGCGGGTGGATCACGAGCATCTCGACGTTCCGGCCCGACTTCAGCACGTCCACGAAGTCGGTCACCGACGTGAACGGCGGCTCGATCGTCGCGGGCGACGTGCTCGAGTACGCGATCAACGTGGTGAACACGGGCAACGACACGTCGATCAATACGGTCCTCACCGATCCGCTACCCGCCGGTGTCACGTACGTGCCGGGCTCGCTCGCGATCGCGTCCGGGGCGAACGCCGGGGCCAAGACCGATGCGGCGGGAGACGATCAGGGCGAGTACGAGGCGGCGAGCCGGACCGTCCGCGTGCGGCTCGGCGCGGGCGCGAACGCGACGACCGGCGGCACGCTGGCTGTGAACGCGACGACGAAGGTGACGTTCAAGGTAAAGATCGACGCCAACTTCTCGGGGAACCTCTCGAACCAAGCCAACATCAGCGCCGGCGGCTTGCTCGGCGCGCCGAACAGCACCACGCCGACGGACGGCAACGGGCCCGCCGCCGGCAGCCCGCCCACCACGGTCGTCGTCGATCGATGCGCGTCGAACGCCGACTGCGGCGGGACCACGCCGGTCTGCGACACCGGAGTTTCGCCGAAGGTCTGCGTAGGTTGTCTCGTTGACGGCAACTGCGGCGGGGCGACGAGCGGCAAGGTCTGCACCGCTGGCAAGACATGCGCCGACGGCTGCCGCGGCACGGGCGGAAACGGCTGCCAAGCGGGCAACGTGTGCACCTCGGTCGACACGTCGATCGGGCAGTGTTTCGAGTGTCTGGCCGACAGCGATTGCGGCGGGGCGACGAGCGGCAAGGTCTGCTCGGCGAGCAACACGTGCGTGAACGGCTGCCGTGGTTCGGGCGGCAACGGCTGCCAAGCGGGCAACGTGTGCACCTCAGTCGACACGTCGATCGGGCAGTGCTTCGAGTGTCTGGCCGACGGCGATTGCGGCGGTGCGACGAGCGGCAAGGTCTGCTCGGCGAGCAACACGTGCGTGAACGGCTGCCGTGGTTCGGGCGGCAACAAGTGCCCGGCCGGTGAGACGTGCTCGTCGACCGACGCGAGCATCGGCCAGTGCTTCGATTGTCTGGCCGACAGCGACTGCGGCGGCGCAACGAGCGGCCGCGTCTGCGACGTGGCGACGAACACGTGCGTCGACGGCTGCCGCGGCTCGGGCGGAAACGCCTGCCCCTCGGGCAAGGTGTGCACCACCGCCGACGGGTCGCTCGGTCAGTGCGTCCAGTGCGTCGCCGACGGCGATTGCGGTAGCAAGACGAGCGGCAAGGTCTGCGACGCGACGACGAGCACGTGCGTCGACGGCTGCCGCGGCTCGGGCGGAAACGCCTGCCCCTCGGGCAAGGTGTGCACCTCCGCCGACACGTCGCTCGGTCACTGCGTCCAGTGCGTCGCCGATGGCGATTGCGGTGGCAAGACGAGCGGCAAGGTCTGCGACGTGGCGACGAGCACGTGCGTCGACGGCTGCCGCGGCTCGGGCGGCAACGGCTGCCCCACCCAAGAGAAGTGCTCGTCGACGAACAGCGACATCGGGCAGTGCACTCGCGCCGGTAATGGCGATGCCGGCACTGACGGCGGAAGCACCGACGGCGGCAGCAGCGGCGGCACCCGCGACGGCGGCACCGGCGACGGCGGGACCGACGCAGGCTCCGATCCGGATGATGGGATCGTGCCGGAAGGCAATGGCATCCTCTGTTCGACTCGGCCGGGCTCCAGCGGTGGCGACGCGGTGTGGCTCGTCGGTGCAGGGCTCGCCCTGCTCGTGGGCGCGCAGCGCCGGCGCCGGCGCTGATCAGCGTCGAGTGGGCGAGCGCGCGTGGCCGCGCTCGCCCCGGCGTCCCTGGTGGCTTCGCCTACTATGCGCCCCGGAGGGCCGCCAGGCGGGCCTCCGCGCGGCGAATGCGCACGTCCGCGCCGGTGTAGCGCGCGGAGAAGATCAGGTTGTGAGGCGTGACCGTCGCGCCGACGAATTCATCGAGCTCCGTCTCGTAGCCGGCGGCTTCGAGCCGGAGCTTCCGCTCCATGTCGACCAGTGATGCGCCGATGCGTCGGCGGAGAAGGTCGTCGGCCACGAAGCCCATCTCCGCGACGACCGACGCAGCGCGCGCGGCGAACGGGATCGACTCGCCGTAACAACAGGGGACGACGAACACGAAGCGTGCGCGGCTGCGAATCGCTCGATCGATCACGAGGTCGGCCGCCGACCCGCATGCGTGGAGCGCGACGACCGCGTCCGGAGCTTCGGGCCACGCGCTGGGATCGGCGACGTCGGCGTGTCGGACGTCGATCGGGAGCGAACGCGTCATCCGCTGCTGAGCGGCCCGGCACGCCTCGACCCTGCGCGCGTCGCGCTCGAGGACGGTGAGCTTTCCGATCGGGAGCAGCTCCGCCGCGACGAGCCCGACGCTGGACTTGCCCGCAGCGGCGTCGACGAGGTGGGCTCCTTTCTTGATCCGCGAAAGACGCGACAAGAGCGCCGCGAGCTCCTGGCTCTTCTGCTCGTCCTCCTTGCGGAGAGACGCGTGGCTGCAAGCGATGAAGAGGCGATGGACGACGCCGCGCACTTCGTCCACGGAGATCGAGGCCACGCGCGGACGCTACCGCTGCCCGCCTGCGAGGTACAGGTCAGCCGTCCGATCGCGACGCATCGTCATGCCTGCATGGGCCTTCGGCGATTTCAGAAAAGTAAGAAGCAGAAAGGCAGCGGCCCCGAGGCCCGATGGTAAGCGCCGCGCATGAGGAGCTGGGGAGCTTTCGCTCGACGGGCGACGAGCGTCGTCTCGGGCGTGGTGTTGGTCGTCGCATGCGGGACCGAACGTTCGCCGTTCTCCGACAAGACGTCCACCGAGCCCGGAAGCGAGCTCGGCGGACCGCCTGGCGCAGGTGGCCTCGGCGAATCGACCTGCTCGGCCAGCGGAACCATGTGCGTCGGAAACGACGTCCACGAGTGCATCCCCGATGCCGGAGCAGGCGCGTTCGTGAAGAGCTGCGATGCGACGGGCGAGTTCTGTCTCGGCGGTGAATGCGGCGCGAGCTGCGCAGCGGCCGAGGCGTGGGGCTCGAACGTCGGCTGCGAGTTCTGGGCGGCCGATCTCGACAACGAGTACTCGCAGTTGAACGACGCCGCGAGCATGCCGTGGGGCATCGTCGTCTCGAACTTCGGCAAGACGCCCGCCACGGTCGTCATCGAGAAGAACGATGCCGCCGTCGGCACGCCGGCAGCGGTCTCGATCGTCGAGCAGGTGGTGCTCGCCCCGGGCACGCTGAAGGAGATCGCTCTGCCGACGCGCGAGGTCGACGGCAGCACGCAGGCGGACAACGGGCCGGGCACGATGGTCTCGGCGAATGCGTTCCGCGTGCGGTCCGACGTGCCCGTCGTCGTCTATCAGTTCAACACCCTCCGCAACGCCTTCTCGAGCGACGCATCGCTGCTCATTCCGAAGAACGGCCTCGGGAAGCTGTACCGCGTCGTCGGATGGCCGACCGCGAACCCGATCGAGCTGTCGTTCCCGGGAATGCCGGACTTGCCCGGCATCCCCGATCACTCGTTCGTCACGATCATCGGCACGCAGCCGAACACCCTCGTGACGGTGACGCTCGGAGCGCCCGCCGTCGGCGGCGGGAACATCCCTGCGAAGAAGAAGGGTGAGCAGATCCAGCAGGTGCTCGGGCCGTTCGAGGTGCTCAACATCGAGTCGTCGGGCCTGCCGGGCGACATGACCGGGACGATCGTCGAGTCGTCGGCGCCGGTCGCGGTGTTCACCGGTGGCGAGCGCGGGATCGCTCCGATCAACGACGGTCCGCCGGCGCCTCCCGGTTTCAAGCGCGAAGACCTGTGCTGCACGGAGCACCTCGAGGAGCAGATGCTCCCGGTGACGTCGTACGGAAAGACGTTCGTGATCACGCGCAGCCCGATCCGATCGAAGGGCGGCTACGTCGAGCCGGACCTCCTCCGCTTCATGGGCGTCGCCGCGCCGACCACCGTGACGACGTCGCTGCCGCCGCCCAACGACTCGTTCACGCTCCAGCCGGGCGAGATCCGCGATGCGTGGACGACGACCGACTTCGTCGCAGAGGCGACGGAGCCGCTCGTGATCGCGCAGGTGCTCGTCAGCCAGGGCTTCACGAGCGGCGCCTCCGTCGGCGGCGATCCTTCGCTCATCATTCCGCCGCCGATCGATCAGTACCGCCGCGACTACCTCTTCAACGTGCCGACGTCGTGGACGAAGAACTACGTCGTGATCGCGGCGCCCGTCGGCGCGAAGGTCACGATCGACGGCTCCGAGCCCAGTGGGTGCGTCGTCTCGACCGCGGGCACGGTCGGCGGGCAGAACTGGGAGTCGCGACGCTGCGAGATCGCCGTCGGCGCGCATCGCATGACGAGCGACGCCGCGTTCGGGATCGTCGCCTTCGGCTACGGCTCGGCCGGCGCCTACTCGTTCGTCGGCGGCGCCAACGTCCGCAAGATCTACGAGCCGCCGCCGATCCCGCCGGTGAAATGAAGACGGGCGTGCAGTGAGCGTCTAGACCGGCGGCACCACGGGTGCTCCCATCCGCATGCGACGCACGAAGCTCTCGTTCACGTCGACCGCCTCGTCGCCGAGGATCACGGTCTCGTCGACGACGTGTTGATCGCGCGGCACGACGAACGAGTCCTGTGCGAGCGGCCGAACGAGGCGCACCCACTCGGTGCGTTCGGCTGCGCGGTACGTCGTCCAGGCGACGAGGGGCGTGGGGATCGCGCGCCCGTCGGGTCCTCGCACCGGCTCGAGGATCCACGGCGCGTCACCCGCAGGCACCGTCCATTCGTCGTGTCGTCCAGCGCGGTCGACGCTCACTTTTCGCGCCGGAGGATCGAACACGACGTGCACCGCGGGGCTCCCGGCGTCGTCGCGGACCCTCAGCTCCGCGCCGATCAAGCGACCGGCCGCGTCGAGCTCCACGTCCTCGTCGATCGTGATCCAGGACGTTCGCTCGCCGATACGGATCGGAGCGCGCGTCGTCGCATGCCAAGCGTCTCCCGTGCTCCGGGTCTCGTGCCGGATCTCGGAGCCGGCTCGTGGTCCTGCTGCGTGGCATGCGGTCGTCGCGACGATCGCAGTCATCGCGACGACGGTAGAAAGGGCTCGTGCAATCGACATGGTCCTGCCTCCACGACGGACGTCGTCGTCCGTCGTTACGAATTCGGCTGAGCTCGGCTGAGCGGAGCGATGCGACCCAGGCGCCGTCGGGGCAGACGGCGCAGGTGAGAGTCGCGAATCTTGCCGTTGCGGGTAGGTCGATCGTCGCGCGTCCGAAATTTCAGGAGCCGACAAAAAAAGTCATCGCCCTCGGTCGTCGAAGAGTCCCGCTACGTCGCCTCAGTAGAGGATGGCTGCGGGGGGGAACGGCCCCGGCAAGTGCACTGACCGATCCGGACGCCGGCTCGGCTACCGCAGCGATCCTGTCCTCTCGCTCGGCTCGACGATCGCGCTCCGTCGGAGGCTCGAGGGGGCCCTCGCGATCGCGATCGTCGATGGGACGCGAAGAGCCGCCCTCACTCGCCATCTTCGGTCATCGGGCTTCTGGCGGATTGCCCTGTGGAAGTCCGTACGAAACGGCGACGTTGACGCCTATGATGCATGCAGCCCGTGAAGCTGCCTCTCATCGGACGTGACAACGACGCTGCAGCGCTGCGCGCGCTGGTGGTGCAGAGTCCGGTCGTTTTCGTCTACGGCCCGGTTGGAGTCGGAAAGACCTCACTCGTGCGATCGGCCCTCGCGGCGGCCGCGGAGATGCGCGAAGTCCCGGCGCTCGTCCACGTGTCGCTCGACGGCGTGACCGATGCGCGAGAGGCGATCGATCGAATCGCGCGCACGATGGGAGTCCCCCGGCCCGAGCGCACTGCGTCGGACGACGACGAGGTCGCGCGACTGCTCGCACGGACGCAATCGACGCTCGTCGTGGATGATCTCGATCTCGCGTCCTCACGCGCCGTCGCTCCGCTCGTCGTTCGCTTCGCAGCGCAGCGGTCCGTGTCACGGCTCGTCCTCGTTTCTCGTCGTTTCATGAGCTCGAAGGAGGTCGCCTTCCGGGCTCCCGTGTTCGAGGTGAAGCCTCTCGGCGCGCAGGCGTCGATCGACCTCGTGCGCGCGCTCGAAGAGGCGCGAGGCCGGTCGCTCGCTGCCGACATCGCCGCGGCGACGGGCGGCAATCCGATGCTGATCCATCTCGCGCTCGCGGGGGACGTGCTCGGAGGGCGCATCTCCGGCGATCCGGTCGAAGCGCTCCGTCACGCGATCGAGGCGCGGCGCGAAGGACCTGGGGCGACGATCCTCGCGCTCCTCTCTGCCGCCGGCGCCGCGCTCGACGAATCCGAGGTCGCTCGCGCAGCGGGAAGGGGCGCGGACGCGGCGCTCGATGAGCTGCGCAAGAACCTCATCGTCGTACGCGAAGGCAAGGGGGTGGCGCTCGCCGCTCCAGCCGTACCGCTCGCACGCGACGTGCTCGGTGATCCGAAGCCAGCGACGTGGAAGCTGCTCGCGCGCCTCGCCGATCGGATGCTCGCGGCGTCGCCGAACGACGATGCGGCGGCGCTCGTTGCCGCACGCGCCCGCGTCGAGCTCGACGATGCGAGCGGAGCGCTCGCGGTCCTGAAGGGACATCCGCTCGCACGTGCTTCGGCGGATCCTGCGAAGCTCGAGCGCGTCCTTCGCGATGTCGCTGCTCGGAGCGCCGACGATCGGCTCGACGCGCTCCGCCTCCTCGCGCGCGAGCAGCTGCGTGCGTCCGATTACGAAGCCGCGCGGCGCACGCTCGACGATCTGCCGCGCCCGCGCACGCGCGAGGACGCCGAGCGCGCGGCGCTCCTTCGTGCGGAGTGCCACGTTCGAGCGGGCGAGCCGCAGGCGGCGCAGCGAGCAATCGACGATCTTCTCGCGCGAGGATCGGGCTCGCGAGGAAACGTGTCGCCGGGACCGGCCCTCGCGCTGACGCAGGCGCAGCTTGCGATCTTGCGTGGAGAGCTCGCGAAGGCGCGCGCCCTCGCCGAGCGGCTCGCTCCGGCGACGTCGCGGTCTGCCGCGCTCGAAGCGCGCCGCGGTGTCGAGATCGCCGCGAGCTACCTCTACGAGGAGCGCTACGAACGAACGCACGAGTGGATGACGCGTGCGCGCGCGGCCCAGCGTGCGGCGGGGATCCCGCTCGAGCCGGTCGTCACGATCCTCGATGTCCACGCTCTCCTCGGGCTCGGTCTCATCGAGCGCGCCGAGGAGGTCTGGAGCAAGGAGGCGCGCGGTCGTCCGATCGGCCCGATGCTCGAAGTCGCGCTGCTCGTCCGCCGTGGCGAAGCGCTGCGCGCGATCGAGGTCGGCGATGCGGCGCTCGCTGCGCTCGGTCGGCGATCGGACCTCCTGCTCCGATCGGTCGTTGCACGCGATCTCACGCGAGCCGCTCTGGCGATCGGCGACCTCGCGCGCGCCACGCGGATGTTGCGCCTCACCGAGGCCGGCGCGCACGAGCCCGGGCTCGCGGTGCTGCGTCCGATCTGCGATGCAGAGGATGCTCGGCTCGCTCTGGTGCGTGGCGATCAGGCGCGGGCGATCGAGAAGATCGATCGCGCGCATGCGGTCATCCCCGCGTCTCCGTTCATCGCGATCGATCGCGAAGTCATTCACGGCCGGCGTCCGACCGTGTCCGATGGGGATCCGCCGATCGCTCGCGCGTACGCGGCGCTTCGCGGTGCGGAAGGCGCGGTCGCAGCGGGGCGCCTCGAGGACGCGCTCCGGATGGGCGAGTCCGCAGTCGAGCTCTACACCGAGGCAGCGCTCCATCACGAGACGGCACGCGCGCAGCTCGCGCTCGCGGAGGCGCTCGCGAGGTCCGCGCTGCATCCCGAAGGAGAGACCGCGCGGGCCGAAGGAGCGAAGAAGCGCGCTTCGAAGAACGGCGCATCTCGCGTCGCCCCGTCGAGCGCGCTCGTCGCGGGATCCCCGCTGCCGACGACCACCCCGCGAGCCGATCTACTCGCGCGCGCGGAGCGTACGCTCGATGCCTGCGTCAGCCTCGCGGCGCCTCGCGGCTACGCGCCGATCCTCGTCGGCGCCTCCCTGGTGCGCGCGGCGATCTGCGAGTCGCGTGGGGACCTGGATGCCGCCGCATCCGCGCTCGGCGATGCGGTGCGCGTCGCCGGCGAGGGCGGTGACGCGATGCTGCTCCAGGCGGCGCGCAGGGCAGGGGCGAGCCCCACGGTCGAGATGCGGTCGCGTCCCGCGGCGCGTGGACCGTGGACTCCGATGGTCGAACGTCTCGGCCTCGCGCGCCCTGCGGACGTGCTCTGGCGGATCGGTGCGCGATCGTGGCTGCGGGGCGCCGAAGATCCGCCGCCCGAGAAGGTCGCGTGCGCCGTCGAGGTCGACGCACGCGAGGTGCGCGCGGACGACGGCCGCGCGCTCTCCTTGCCGGAGCAGCGGGTCGCGCTGCTCTGCGCGCTTGCGGAGGCGGGCGACGAAGGCGCAACGCTCGAACAGCTGTTCGCCCGCGTCTGGAAGGGCACGTTCCATCCGCTCCGTCATCGCAACGCCGTCTACGTCGCGCTCGCACGTCTCAAGGACAGCCTGAAGCCGTTCGCGAACGACGTCACGATCGCGCACGACGGCGAGCGCTACCGCCTCGCCGGCGGCGCTCCCGTCGGAGTGCGCCGGCGTATCGATCTCGTGCGCCCAGCCTGATCGGCCAGCGCGAGGTCAGCCGCGGAAGCGATCGGTCGCGCTGACGAGCTCGTGGACGATGCCCGGCTCGCTCGCGGCGTGACCGGCATCGGGGACGATGCGGAGGTCCACCTCCGGCCACGCGACGTGGAGGTCCCACGCGCTTCGCGCCGGGCACACGACGTCGTAACGACCTTGGACGATGACGGCCGGGATCTTCCGGATCTTCTCGACGTTCGCGGGCGCGAGCAGCTCGCGTCCGTTCGTCAGCCATCCGTCGTTGACGAAGTAGTGCGACTCGATGCGCGCGAAGGCGAGCGAGAACTCGTCGCCCGCGGTACGTGCGATGAGCTCCGGGTTCGGGATGAGACAGCTCGTTCGGCCTTCCCAGACGCTCCACACCTTCGCGGCGTTGCGCTGCACCGCGGGATCGGACGACGTGAGCCGCTTGTAGTACGCGCGAAGGAGATCGCCGCGCTCCTCCGCCGGGATGTGGTTCTGGTACTCGTGCCAGGCGTCGGGGAAGATCCAGCTCGCGCCTTCCTGATAGAACCAGCGGATCTCCTCGCGGCGGAGAAGGAAGATGCCGCGGAGCACGAGCTCGGTGACGCGGCTCGGGTGCGTCTCCGCGTAAGCGAGCGCGAGCGTGCTGCCCCACGATCCGCCGAACACCTGCCAGCGCTCGATCTCGAGGTGCTCGCGCAGCTTCTCGATGTCCTCGACGAGATGCCACGTCGTGTTGTCCTCGAGCGACGCGAACGGCGTCGAACGGCCGCAGCCGCGCTGATCGAAGAGCACGATGCGGTACGTCTTCGGATCGAAGTACCGCCGGTGCTTCGGCTCGGTGCCGCCGCCCGGTCCGCCGTGGAGGAACACGACAGGCTTGCCGCTCGGGTTGCCGCTCTCCTCGAAGTAAATCTCGTGGACGCCGCCGACCTGGAGTCGACCGGTACGGTACGGCTCGACGTCGGGGTAGAGAACGCGCTGCTCGGACACCATGCGCGCGATTTAGCACGCCGGGGGCAGGCGGCGATCCCCTTGATCCGGGAAACGGCGACGTGCCGCTACGATCGCAGGGCACCGAGGCATGCCGTCGAACCGGCCGATCTGGCGCACCGAGAGCAGCGATTGGCTCGGATTGCCCGGCACGATTCGCCGGCGATCCTCGTGTACCCTCACCCCCCATGCCCTCCGTCACGCGACGCAAGTTCATGGGCGGCACGGCGATCGCGACGCTCGGAACGACCGCATGTGAGAGACCGCGGCCCGCGGCGCTGCCCGTTGCGCCGCGGAAGGGAACGGAGATCGAGGACGTCCTCGCGCAGGCGCTCGAGTCCGCGAAGAGGGCAGGGGCGACGTACGCGGACGCGCGGATCGTCCGGCGGCGTACGGAGCGCATCGCCACGCGCGAGGATCACGTCGTCTCCGTCGCCTCGGGCGAGACGTACGGCATCGGCGTGCGTGTGATCGCGGACGGAGCATGGGGATTCGCATCGAGCCCGATGGTGACCGGCCCCGCCGCCGACGAGACCGCGCGCAAGGCGGTGGCGATCGCGCGTGCTGCGCGTTCGTCGCTGAAGCACCCCGTCGAGCTCGCTCCGGCTCCGGTCGTGAAGGGCAGATGGCGCTCGCCGATCGAGCTCGATCCTTTCGAGGTGCCGCTCGCCGACAAGGCCGAATACCTCCTCTCGCTCTGGCCTATGGTGAAGGACGTTCCGCTCGTGAAGTTCGCGAGCGGAGCGATCGAGTCACTAGGCGAGCACAAGTACTTCGCGTCGAGCGAAGGCTCGCTGGTCGAGCAGACGCAAGTGCGGATCTGGCCGTCGTTCTCCGTCACCGCCGTCGACGCGGGACAGTTCGAGTCGCGTGCCGCGGAGGTGCCTCCGATGCAGGCGGGCTGGGAGTACGTCACCAAATCGAGCCTGGCGAAGGACGCGCGCCGCATCGCCGAAGACGCGGTGAAGAAGCTGAAGAGCCCCTCGGTGACGCCCGGCAAGAAGGATCTCATCCTCGCGCCGAGCAACTTGTGGCTCACGATCCACGAGTCGGTCGGCCACCCGACGGAGCTCGATCGCGTCTTCGGGCTCGAGGCGAACTTCGCGGGCACCTCGTTCGCGCGCCCGGACGACCTCGGGAAGCTGCGATACGGCTCCGACATCGTCACGATCTTCGCGGACAAGACCGTGCCCGGCGGTCTCGCGAGCTGCGCCTGGGACGACGACGGCGTCGCGACGCAGAAGTGGGATCTCGTGAAGGACGGCGTGCTCGTCGGGTTCCAGACGACGCGCGATCAGGCCGGCTGGATCGGCGAGAAGGCGTCGCGCGGGACGTCGTACGCGCAAGACCACGCGTCGGTCGCGTTCCAACGGATGCCGAACGTGTCGCTCGCGCCTGCATCCAAGGACACCACGCTCCAGGACATCATCGCTGCGACGGACGATGGTGTTCTCATCACCGGTAACGGCTCGTGGTCGATCGATCACCAGCGCTACAACTTCCAGTTCTCCGGGCAGATGTTCCACGAGGTGAAGGGCGGCAAGATCACCCGCTCGCTTCGCGACGTCGCATACCAGTCGAGCTCGCTCGCGTTCTGGCGCTCGTGCGACATGATCGGCGGCGAGAAGTCGTGGGAGCTCCACGGCACGCTGTGGGACGGAAAAGGCGAGCCGATGCAGTCGAACGCGGTCAGTCACGGCTGTCCGCCGGCGCGCTTTCGCAACGTCGAGATCCTCAACGTCAACGCGCGCGGGAAGTCCTCGTCGGCCGCCGCGGCGCAGGGAAAGGACGACTGCTGATGGCGACGGAAGATCTCGGCGCCCTCGCCTTGCGCGCCCTCGGCATCGCGCTCGACGTCGTGAAGCGCGACGGACAGCGAGACGCGGAGGTGAAGGTCGACGTCCGACGGCGCGCTGCCGCGAACGTGCGCTTCGCGCGCAACGAGATCACGACCTCCGGCGAGTCCGACGAGGTCACCGTGTCGACGTGGATCGGCCTCGGCCAGCGCCATGCGTCGACCTGGGTGAACCAGACCGACGAGAAGAGCCTCGCGGCGCTCGCTGCGCGCGCCCTCGCGATGGCGAAGCTCGCGCCGCAGGACCCGGAGAAGATGCCGCTCATCGGCGCGCAGAGGTACGCACCCGTGCCGAGCGCCTACGACGACGCGCTCGCCGCGATGGGACCGAACGATCGCGCGGCGATCGCCAATCGTGCCGTGGCGAAGGGCGATCGGGCGAAGGTCCAGATCGCCGGCTTCTTCGAACGCGAAATCGACGAGACCGCGATGCAGAGCAGCGCCGGGCTCGACGCGCATCATCGAGAGACGTCTGCACAATACACGGTCACCGGGCGAACGCCGGACGGCAGCGGCTCCGGATGGGCGGGCCGCGAGGCGTATCGCGCGTCGGATCTCGAGGACGAGGTGCTCGCGAGCACCGCGATCGACAAGGCGGTCCGCTCGGCCGGCGCGAAGGCGCTTCCACCGGGCAAGTACACCGTCATCCTCGAGCCGCAGGCGCTGTTCGAGATGCTGGAGTTCCTCGTCGGCCAGATGGACCAGCGGAGCGCCGACGAGGGCCGCTCGTTCTTCGCGGGGAAGGTGGGTCAGAAGCTCTTCGCGGACTTCGTCTCCCTCCGAAGCGATCCGGCCGACTCGCTCACTCCCGGCGCGCCGTTCGACTCCGAGGGCATCGCGCTCGGGAACCATCCGTGGATCGTCGACGGACGCGTGACGAAGCTCACCGTGTCGCGCTACTGGGCGAAGAAGAAGAACCTGCAGCCGACGGGCCGTCCGACCGTCTTCCACCTGAGCGGCGGCAAGGCAGAGGGCGTCGACGAGCTCGTTCGCGGGACCAAGCGCGGGCTGCTCGTGACCCGCTTCTGGTACAACCGAATGCTCGAGCCGCAGTCGGTGACGATCACCGGCCTCACGCGCGACGGCCTCTTCCTCGTCGAGGACGGCAAGGTCACCGGACCGGTCGCGAACTTCCGCTACAACGAGTCGCCCGTGACCGTGCTGAAGAACGTCGACGCGATGACGCGGACGACCTCGCGCGTGGTCGCGAACGGCGGCGTCTGGCACGTCCCCGCGCTCCGCACGCACGAGTTCACGATGGCCTCGCCGTCCGCCGCCGTGTGAGCGTGCAACTGGTTGCCGTCAACGCTCCGACGGCGACCAGCCGAAGCGCGCCCGGACGTCGTGCATCGCCTGCGTGTGTCGGCCATCGGCGTGCCGCACGACGAACGGCGCCTCTTCGATCTCGGAGTGAGCGCCGAGGCGGCACGCGAACAGCGAGAAGAGCGGGACGAGACCTTCTCGCGGGACGACGTCGCGATGCGCGACGACGGCGAAGCCTTCGCGGCGTGCAGCATCGAGCGCGCGCTGCTTCTGTTGCCACGGAAAGCAGAAGACGAAGAGGCCGTCGTCCTCGAGGTGCCGCTTCGCCGCACGGGCGTAATCGCCGACGTCGCCGCGGAGCTCGAAGCGCGCGTGCGCCTTCTGCGAGTCGGCGGGGACGATGCCCGTCGCGACGTCGAAGTACGGCGGGCTGCCGGTGACGAGCGGGAAGCGCTCGCCCAGCGCGAGGTCACGCAGATCTCCATGCAGCGCGGAGACGCGGTCCTCGACGCCGTTCGCGCGGAGGTTCTCGCGGAGGAAGCGGAAGCTGATCTCCTGCGCTTCGATGCACGTCAGCCGCGTCTGCGCCGGCATTCCCGAGAGCACGAGCAGCCCGACGGTGCCGATCCCCGTGCCGAGATCGAGATGACGATCGATCGTCCTCCCCACCACGGGCACCTTCTCGAGCGCGTACCAACCCGTGAGCAGATCGTCGGTCGAGTGGCGATGACCCTTCTTCCGCTGGAAGATGCTCCAGCTCCTCGTCAGGCCGTCGACCGTGATCGGCTCGCCGAGCTCGGTCTCGAGCTCCTTGCGGCGTGCTTCGAGCTGGTCAGGTGAGAACGGCGGCGGCATGGGCGTGCTCAGGGTCATACGAGGGATTTCCGTCTCGCGAACGACTAGCCCGCGTCGAGGTGTTTCGAGAAGTCGAAAGAGGCCTCGCCGAGCGCGCCGTCGTTCGCGCGTGTGTGCGTGACCGGAATCGGCACGTCTCCGAGCGCGACCGTTGGACCTGGCGAGCGGAGCTTCCTCCCGCAGCCGCGCTCGAACAGGAGCGCTTCTTCGAAGGATTCCGTGCCAGGAGTCGGCCACCCGCATCGAGACGATCTCGTGGCATCGATCATGCTCGATGGCGCGTGGAGACGACGCGGCGACGCTCGAAATACTTTCGCTGCATGCCTTGCCTCACGACTGGTCGAGGACAAGACTGGAGGTGCGAAGCGAACTGAAGGAGGTCGTCATGTCGAAGATGCGCGCAATGAAGCGCCGACCCTTCCGCCGCGATAGCGGCGACGCTTTTCTTCCTGATCGGGCGAGCGGCACGTTCATCTCCGTCATCGAAGCCGAGTCGGCTGCCGAGGAGTTCATCGCCTCGGCCACGTCCGCCGAGTCCGTCGTCGAGGATGCCCGCAACGAGCTCTCGATGGACGAGATCGGCGGTCCGTTCGTCGAGGACGAGGAGCAGCTCGAGCTCCCGGACTGACGGCGTCGAGCCGCGACATACTGGCCGGCGCTTCGGTGCGGTGGCCTGCATCTTCCCGCCGGACTAGTCTGCTCGCGTGACGCGTCCGACAGTCGGAGCCGCGGGGGCCGGGCTCGTGAGCCTGCTCTTGCTCGCGCTCGCGCCTTCGGACGCCGATGCTGCAGGGGCCGCGGCCACGCCGGCAGGATCTGCGCCGCAGCCGCTCACGCTGACGATGCCGACGACCGCGAGTCCTCGCGGGCGCGGCGCGTGGCGATCGTTCAGCGCGGGCGCCGAGCTCGTGAACAGCGTGCCCATGGCTGCGATCATCGATGGCGCATGGTCGATTTCGCTCCAGGTCAACACGCAGCTCACGAACCGGACCTGGGACGCGCCCTATCCTTGGGGCACGATCGGACAGTACTCGACGCGCATCCTCTATGGCATGTCGTGGACGCTGATGTTGGGGCTCGAGAGCCTCGCCGTCGTCCTCGGTTCGCACGGGAAGTTCGACTGGCTCGGCGAAGCCGCGTTCCGGAGCGACTGGGTCGTTCCCGTCGATCTGCCCGCATGCCCGCGCGTCGGCGCATGGGGAGGGTGCGGGCTCGGCGTCGGCACGTTCACCTTCGTCCAGGTCCGTCCCGTCGGCACGAGGTGGTGGTTCGAGGCGGGCGGCGGATGGTTTCAGCAGCGCGTCCTCAACGATGCGCTCCGCACGGTCGCGGAGTCGAGCTGGGTCCTGACGCCGATCTCGGCGGTCCGCGCCTTCGAAACCGATCCCGACGACGACATCGCGTTCCGGCTTTTCGCCGGGCCTGGCCTCTACTTCGGAATGCACAACGCGCACATGCATCCGACGACGCGCGGCGCCGACATCTACACGGACGTCCCGTGGACCGAGATGTACCCGCTCGAAGGAGGCATCGGTCCCGGTGCGCGGGTCGAAGGGCGGATGATCGTGAAGCAGCACCTCTTGCTCGAGGGCGAGCTCGTGATGGCGCCCTTCCTCGTCGGCGGCCCGACGAAGCGGATCGCGCACGACGTGGCTCCGCTCGACTTCGAGCGTGAGGGCATGACCGTCTGGCGCAAGGTCGGCCTTGGTCTCGGATGGCAGGATCCGAGGCATATGCCGTTCAAGGCGACGCTTGCGTTTTTTGGTGCCGAGCTCTCCGAGCGCCCCATCGAGCGGATCGGCTACCGTGGCGCCATGCTTCGCTTCGACATCCCGCTCAAGGTACCGAGAGAAGACTGAATGGCATCGCTCGCAATCAACACCGTCACGGCGCAAGACGCGACCCCGAGCAAGTGGCTCGTGTTCCTCCACGGCATCCTCGGCTCCGGCGCGAACTGGCGCACGTTCGCCCGTCAAATCGTCGCTGCGCGTCCGGAGTGGGGCGCGCTGCTCGTCGACCTCCGCCTGCATGGCGATTCGCAGGGCTTCGCGCCGCCGCACACGCTCGAGGCCGCCGCTCGCGACATCGTCGAGGCGATCCCGTCGCCGCCCGGCGGAGCGTCGACCCCGATCCGCGGCGTGCTCGGTCACAGCTTCGGCGGAAAGGTCGCCATCGAGCTCGCGCGTCAGCTCGCGGCCTCGGAGAACGGTCCGCTCGACGAGCTCTTCGTCATCGACTCCACGCCCGGCGCTCGCCCCGACTATCGCGGCTCGTCCGGGGTGCGTCACATCGTCGAGCTCCTCACGCAGCTCCCCGACGCGTTTCCCGATCGCAATGCGTTCACGGCGTGGGCCGAGGAGCGCGGCGTCAGCCGTCCGACCGCGATGTGGCTCGCGATGAACGTGCGCCCCGTGCCGAACACGACGCGGTTCGAGTTCCGCCTCGACATCCCTTCGATCCGCACGATGATGGATGACTACTTCGCGAGAGACCTTTGGCCCGTCCTCGAGCACCCAGCGGGCAACATGAAGACGCACCTCGTCGCGGGCGGCGACTCCGAGGTCCTCGAGGCCGCCGACCTCGAACGCGCTCGCTCGCTCCCGAACGTCACGGTCGACGTGATCCCGAACGCGGGCCACTGGGTGCACGTCGACGCGCCCGACAAGCTGCGCGAGCTGGTGCTCGGCTACCTCGGCGGTTCGTGACGCGCGGCGAGACTTTTGCGCCGGCGCAAAGCAGCTATAGTCCGCCGCCATGAGCGCGTCGTTCCAGTACGAGGATCTGCTTCCGATCGGCCACGACAACACGCCTTACCGGCTCGTCACGAGTGACCACGTCTCGACGTTCGAGGCGCAGGGCAAGACGTTCCTGAAGGTCGAGCTCGAAGCGCTCACGAAGCTCACCACCGAAGCGATGCGCGACATCGCCCATCTGCTCCGGCCGGGGCACCTCGCGCAGCTGCAGAAGATCCTCGACGACGCCGAGGCCTCGCCGAACGACAAGTTCGTCGCGCTCGACCTGCTCAAGAACGCAAACATCGCCGCCGGTGGCGTCCTGCCGATGTGCCAGGACACCGGCACGGCGATCGTGATGGGCAAGAAAGGCCAGTACGTCTTCACCGGCGGCGGCGACGAAGCGGCGATCGCGCGCGGCGTGTTCGACACGTACCGCACGGCGAACCTGCGTTACTCGCAGATGGCGCCGCTCGACATGTACAAGGAGAAGAACACGGGCAACAACCTGCCGGCGCAGCTCGAGATCTTCGCGACCGACGGCGATGCCTACAAGTTCCTCTTCATGGCGAAGGGTGGCGGCTCGGCGAACAAGAGCTACCTCTTCCAGGAGACGAAGGCCCTCCTCAACCCGGAGAGCCTGCTGAAGTTCGTCGAGAGCAAGCTCAAGGGCCTCGGCACGGCCGCGTGTCCGCCGTACCACCTCGCGATCGTGGTCGGCGGCACCTCCGCCGAGCACACGCTGAAGACCGCGAAGCTCGCGTCGGCGCGTTACCTCGACACGCTCCCGACGACCGGCAGCGACCTCGGCCGCGGCTTCCGCGACGTCGAGCTCGAGCAGAAGGTCCTCGAG
>JAEXCN010000235.1 GCA_023402175.1 Pseudomonadota bacterium
GGGCGTACGTGCGGACGGCGCCGCCTGCGCGAACGACGGCGACGAGGCGTGCGACGAGCTCGAGGTGTCCCGAGCTGCCGGTGCCGAGGGCAACGAAGCGGGTGAATAGACGGGCAGGCCGTCGTCATCCTGCGTTCCCGGCTCCGGCGGAGCCTTCTGCAGCGTCGTCTCGGGCGTCTCGATGACGGCCGATCGAACAGCGCCCTTCTCCGCCTCGCGCGGCCTTGCGGCGACCGTCGGCGTGCTCTCGCCGCTCTCTTCGGCACGTGCCGAGCCGAACGACACGAGGGTGATGATCGCGGCAGCGCAGAGCGCGAGCCCGCCCGCAATCGCTCCAGCGACGAGCGGCGTATTCGACTTCGCGACCGGAGGAACATGCCGGACCGCCGGAAGCTTGAGCGTTGCGTCCGGCGCGGGTCGCGCGGGAGCGATGTCAATCGCTAGGGGTGCAATCGACGAACCCGAGCGAAGCGAGGTTGAGGAGATGATTCCTTGGGGGTGTCGGGGGTGTCCCCCGACCGAGTTCGACGCGGGGCGGTTCTGCGGAGGAGGCGGCGCGTCGTTGACGACGACGGACGGAATGTGCGCCGCAACGTGCGCGTTGACGACGACGGACGGAACGCGCGCCGCAACGTGCGCGCTTGGACGCGCGGACACCGGAGGCGGAGTCGGCGAGAGCGCGATCTCGAGCCGCGGTTGCGGCGCACGAGGCGCACCGAAGATGCGGGAGCGATCGAACGGCTGCGTACGCTCGATACGACGCTGCTCCTCCTCCTCGAGGTCGTCGGGATCGAGCTCGTGGATCGGCTGCGTCTCCGGCGCGGGCGGGACCTTCGCGAGCTTCGAAGGAGCGACGAACTTCGACTCGAGGTTCTTCGCGGGGATCGTCGCAGCGAGCGAGTCCAGCGACGACGGCGACTTCGGCACCGGCAGGACCGACGAGGCGAGGCTTTCGTCACGCGACGGAGACTCGAGACGCGGATCTCGCGCCATGATCTGCGTGCCTCCGTC
This sequence comes from Pseudomonadota bacterium, assembly GCA_023402175.1. Taxonomy (GTDB): domain Bacteria; phylum Myxococcota_A; class Polyangia; order Polyangiales; family Polyangiaceae; genus Labilithrix. Next base: position 1,012 of record JAEXCN010000235.1, read on the forward strand.
GGCGATGATGTCGTCGTCGCCGAGGTCCATGTCTGTGTTCGAAGCCGGAGACGGCGAAGGAGAGTTCGACACCGAAGTGGAGCCTTTCTGACTTCTCGGAGAAGCGCGCGGAGTCTGACCCAGAATCAGTCCCACGCAAGGCGACCTTACGGCGGCGAAGACCTTTTCCTCCCTGTGGCGAAGGCCTTTTCCTCCCTCGAAATGGGGAATCGTCTCGAACGCGCGGACGAGGAAGGATTTTCCGATGAGCCGCGTAGATGGCGCGGCGATTGCTCGTCAATGCGAGAGCGCGCCCACGACCTGGCTCAGAACGCAGAGCGCGAGGAACACGCCGAACCCGACGGCAGCACCCTTCTTCGTGTCAGGTCCCTTGGAGAGCGCATAGACGAGACCGAGACCGATGCAACCGCCGAAGAGGCCGATCGCGACGCCGAGGCCGAAGCTTCCACGCGCCGGGATCGCGAACGTCGAAGGCGCCGGCATGTTGTACGGAATCGGCTGCGCGAACGTGCTCGCGGCAGGCGGCGGCGGCGTGTGCCCCGCTGCGTTCGGAGGCGGCGGCGTATACCCCGCTGAGTTCGGAGGCGGCGCGCCATACCCGGTCGGAGGAAGCGGCGTGCCCGGCGCCGGCGGTGCACCGTAGCCCTGGCTCGGCGGCGGACCGTACGCCGGGCTCCCTCCATAGGCCGATCCGGGAAGCGGGCCGTAGTTGCCGGCGAAAGATCCCTTGTTGCCTTGACCGCCGGGAGGAGCCCCGTACCCGCCGGGGGGTGCTCCACCATTCGAGTTACCCATCGCGCGCGATCGTAGCGACTCCGATGGACACGCGCCAAGCAGACACGACGTGCGGTGTGCTTCTCGCGACGTGACGGCCGATCCTCGCGACGTCACGGTCGAGCCCGATCCCATCCGCGATTCTGACGACGACATCACCCGTCTCCGGAGACGGCATCTCGCGGACTCCATCGTCGCGCGCGACATGGCGACGAGGATGCGAAGCGCGCGAGCGCCCGTCTTCGGAGACGGCGTGCACGTGAGTCGGCGAGCATGATGAAAGTCAAGCGACGGGGCCTCTTCGAATGCGACGCTCGTGTCGTGCGACTCCGCGGATGACTCGCAGCGTCAGTCACCTCTCGCAAGCACAAGCGTGCACAGCATGCAGCGCTTCGTGGTAGACGCGGAGCATGAAGCCCGCGACTCCCATGGCGTTCGCCATCGCGAAGGACGAGAGCGGCGAGCACGCCATCGACGTGCGAGTCACCGGCGACGCGCTCCTTCGCCATCCGCTCACCAACAAGGGAACGGCATTCAGCGCGACCGAACGTGCCGAGCTCGACCTCGTCGGCCTGTTGCCACCGCGGATCGAATCGCTCGAGGAGCAGAGCGTCCGTGCGTATGCAGCGTACGTTCGTGAGACCACGCCGCTCGGGCGGTACCGCTTCCTGAGGCGCGTCCAGGACACCAACGAGGTGCTGTTCTACGCGCTGCTCCAGGGACACATCCGCGAGATGATGCCCATCGTCTACACGCCGACGGTCGGCGAAGGCGTCGAGCGATTCTCGGACGTCTACGAGGAGCCGCGCGGCCTTTCCATCTCGCTCGACGACCCGCGTACGCCTGCGGAGATCATCGCGAGTCACCCGCTCGACGATGTCCGGATGATCGTCGCGACCGATTCGTCCGCCATCCTCGGCATCGGCGATCAGGGGTACAACGGGCTTGCGATCTCCATCGGCAAGCTTGCGCTCTACACGCTCGGCGGGGGCGTGAGCCCGTTCCACACCATGCCCGTCGTGCTCGACGTCGGCACCGACCGCGGCTCGCTCCTCGACGACGGTGCGTACCTCGGCGTCCGCCAGAAGCGGCTCCGAGGCGAAGCGCACCTCGAGCTCGTCCGCAAGTTCGTGCTCGCCGTCCGCGAGCGTTGGCCGCGCGCCATCGTGCAGTGGGAAGACTTCGGCAAGGAGACGGCGTTCGACGTGCTCGACGCGTTCCGCGACGTCGTCCCGTCGTTCAACGACGACATCCAGGGGACCGGCGCCGTTGCGCTCGCGGGGCTCATCGTCGCTGCACGCTCGAAGGGCGGAACGCTCGCGTCGGAGCGCTTCCTCGTGTTCGGCGCGGGCGCAGGCGGCATCGGCGTGGCGCGCGCGATCCGCGAAGGGCTCGAGCGCGAGGGGCTGAGCCGCGAGGAAGCATCTGCTCGGATCTTCGTCGTCGACTCGAAGGGCCTTCTCGTCGAAGGCCGGACGATGGAGCCGTACAAGCGCGAGTTCGCGCAGCCGTCGAAGTCCATCGAGGGCTGGACGATCGCGAACCAGGTGCCTTCGCTCATCGAGACGATCGGCAACGGCAAGGTCACCGCGCTCCTCGGCCTGTCCGGACAGCGCGCATCGTTCGACGAGCGCGTGGTGCGCTCGGTGCTCGAGAACACGGCGCAGCCGATCGTGTTCGCGCTCTCGAACCCGACGAGCGCGTGCGAGGCCATCCCCGCCGACGTCCTTCGATGGAGCAGCGGACGCGCGATCGTCGCGACCGGCAGTCCGTTCGATCCCGTCGAGCTCGACGGGAAGAAGCACGTCATCGGTCAGGGGAACAACGCGTTCGTATTCCCCGGGCTCGGCTTTGGCGCGATCGTGACCGAGGCGCGAAAGATCACCGACGGCATGGTCGCCGAAGCGGCGCACGCGCTCGCCGAGCTCACGATCGAACGTTACGGCGGCACGCTCGTCTATCCGCCCGTCGAAGACCTTCGCGAGGCCACGGTGCGCGTCGCCGCGCGCGTCGCGAGGAGAGCCATCGCCGACGGGGTCGCCGCTCGCACGGATCTCCCCGACGACCTCGAACGCCACGCGCAGCACCTCGCCTGGACGCCGCGGTATCTGCCCTTCCGGCGCGCCTGACGTCCCGCCGTTAGCACGAGCAAACAACGCTGCGGCGCACGTGCGTGCCGCATTCAACCGACGGCGCGAGCCCGTACGCCCATGGCGCCCGCGCTCGTTCGTCGTCTCGCCGAGCGCGGAACACTTTCGTAAGGAAGCGTCCTCCCGCATCATGGATGCGTGCGCATTTCGCATCGTCTCGTAGCCGTTGTCCTCTGCGCCCCCATCGCCCTGCTCGCCTGCGCGAGTGACCCGACCGCGGACGGCGGAACGTCGAGCAGCGGGGGCAGCGGCGGACCATCCTGCACCAACGGCGCGAAGGACGCCGACGAGAGCGACGTCGATTGCGGAGGCGCGTGCCCTGCACGGTGTGAAGCGAAGAAGGCGTGCGCCGTAGCCGCGGACTGCAAGACCGGGCTCGTCTGCGTCCGCGGCGTCTGCGCGGCGGCGACGTCCGCCGACGGGATCAAGAACGGAGAAGAAACCGACGTCGACTGTGGCGGTCCCCTCGCCCCGCCTTGCGCCGTCGGCGGTTCGTGCATCGAGCCCTCCGACTGCATCGAGAACATCTGCTCGGGCGGCAAGTGCGCAGCACCGAGCCCGACCGACGGGGTCGAGAACGGCGACGAGACGGACGTCGACTGCGGCGGCGCGAACGCTCCGCCTTGCGCCGATGCCAAGAAGTGCGCCGTGCCCGGCGACTGCGCGAGCAAGGTCTGTACGGGGAACGTCTGCCAGGCGCCGTCGACGACGGACGAGGTGCAGAACGGCAACGAGACCGACGTCGATTGCGGAGGCGGCGCGCCTGCGCAGCCTTGTCCTCCGACCAAGAAGTGCGTCGACGGCGCACGCGACTGCACGAGCAAGGTGTGCACAGGCAACGTATGCCAGACCGCGACGGGCACCGACGGCGTGCAGAACGAAGACGAGAGCGACGTGGACTGCGGCGGCACGAAGACCGGAGCGCCGCGATGCGCTGCGGGTGCGTCGTGCCTCCTCCACGGAGACTGCGCGTCGAATGGTTGCGCGTTCGATCACAAGTGCGCCGTCGGACGGAGCTGCACGCGCGAGCTCGGCGGCGTGACGTGCGGCGCTGGAGAGGTCGGCGCGGCCGGCGCGACGCACGAGAGCTGCTGCGCGAAGGCTCCTTTGACGAGCTCGCCCGTGCGCATGGACAAGTACCACGTGACCGCCGGCCGAATGCGCGCGTTCATCGAGCGCGTGAACGGCGACGTCCGCACGTTCGCTCAGGGCAGCGCGGGCTGGAGCACGGCCTGGAACGCGCTCGTGCCCGCATCGGTCGCCGAAGCGAACGTGATGCTCGGGTCGTACTGGACGGGCGCGCCGAACGACTCCGACGGCGCGCAGTCGAAGCGCTCGTGCGCGCCCGGCAGCTTCGGCGGGCATACGTACTGGACCGCGAAGAACGGAGACGACTACAGCGACTTCACGCAGGCCCAGCTCGACGTGAAGGCCCTCAACTGCGTCGGATGGCACCTCGCCCGCGCGTTCTGCGCTTGGGAGGGCGGAAGGCTGCCGACGCGAGCCGAGATCATCAACGCGTTCAAGAACGGCGGACCGACGACCTATCCGTGGGGCAACGCCGCGTACAACGCGTCTCAGCAGGACAATCGACTGAACCACGTCTTCAACTACGGCTATCCCAACGTCGCCGGTCGAAGGCTCCTCGGAGCCGACGGCGCCGCCGCCGACATCGCTTGGCACATCTCGCCGCCAGGCCGGTTCCCGCTCGGCCGCAACACGAACGGGATCGAGATCGCCGGCAATCTCCTGCACTGGGTCGGCGACGCCGAGTACTTTTTCAATTGGACGCTCTCGTGGGAAAACCACGGCGGCAATCTGACCAATCAGGACTGGAAGCAGTCCTGGCCCGGCGAGCCGAATGGCTATTACGCAATCGGCTTCCGCTGCGCGTACGACTGACGCCGCGAGCTACGGGCAGTCGGTCGGCTCGACGGTGAAGTCGAACGAGGCCTTCCCGGAAACGCTCACCACGTAAGCGCGCCCGGCCTCCGTCTTCCATCCCTTCGGCACGAGACGGATCGCCGAACGGCTGCCGAGCAGCGGCGTTAGGTGCGTCGCTTCGATCGCGAGCTTCGCCCCGTCGGAGGTGACGGTGACGTTCGCGGCGTCGAGGTCGTCGCTCGAGCTCTGGATCGTCCAGCCGATCTCGTCGAGGCGCTCCGTCGTGAAGACGTCGATCGGAACGGGGCCGGGAGGCGGCCAGGCGACCCAATCACGGTCAGCGTGCTCGCGATCACCGGAGTCGTCTTCGCCCTCCGACCGACCGGAGGAACGCTCGTTCTCGTCGGTATCCTCGTTCGTCCCAGCGCCGAGGCTTCGCCCGTCGACGACGACGCACGAGTAACGGTCCGTCGATCCGAAGCCCACGCGCGAGATCCTCTCGGAGAGGAGCCAGCGCCGATGCACCATCGTCGTCTCGTTCCCGGGATCCTCGATGAACGCGGCGATCGCCGGCGGGGCGCTGCGGTTCGCAATGAGGCTGACCTCCGAGGTGTGCGCCGCGAGGTCGGACCAGCATCGCCAGTCCGGAGGCGGCGTGTGTGAGAGCTTCGCGTTCGCGTGAGCGACGAGCGCGCACTCTTGAGCTGCGTTCGACCAGGCCGCCTCCGCCCGCACCGGCGCGACGCCGGCGAGGAAGCGGTGCATGTTGACGAGCTCGAGCGCGCGGTCGCCTGCATCGGAATCGAGGGTGCCGGCGCGGCAGCTCGAGAGCTCGCCTCCCCAGCGCGCCGGCGTCGAACCGGCGCGCCCGTCACAGCGCCAGCGATGGCAGACCTGAGCGCGACGGTCAGTTCCGGGGTCGACCCGGCACGCCTCGTCATCGATCGCCGAGGCCGTGCTCGAGCGCGTCCCCTTCGTACTACTCGCTCCGCCTTCGACCGCTGCGCTCGTCGACTCGATGTTGCCACTCTGGATCGAGCATGCGCTCGCGAAGAGAAGAACGAAGGCGGGCGCGACGTGACGGACGACCATCTGCTGATGGCGACCAACGGCCGGTCCCCGACGCCGTTAAGCGCGAGCGACGCGGATCCTCGGGCGGCTCTGTGTCAGTACGTCGACGTACACGCGGCATTCGCGAGTAGCAGTAGGTGCGTGACGTGACCGGACGGGATCGGTAGCCTCGGTCGCACGTGAAGCTGTCGAAGGCGCAGTGGCGGACGCTCTTCGTGGTGTGGCTGACGTACGGCGCCTTCTACTTGTGCCGCGTCAACATCGGCCCGGCGCGAGTCGAGATCGAGAAGACCTTCGCGATCGACCCGCTCGAGATGGGCCTCGTCCTCGGCGCGCTCAAGATCGGCTACGCGATCGGGCAGCTCGTGAACGGGCAGCTCGCCGAGCGCTTCGGGCCGAAGCGCATCTTGCTGTCAGGCATGTTCGGCTCGGTCGTGGCGTGCCTCCTCTTCGCCTCGGCGCAAAAGCTCGTTCCGCTCGTTCCGTCGCTCGCCGCGCCCGTGAACGCGATCGTTCGCGTCGTGTCGCCGGGCGCAGCGCTCGGACCGGCGGCGGCGCTCTTGCTCGTGATCTGGTTCGCCAATGGGTACTTCCAGGCGGGCGGCTGGCCGCCGACCGTGAAGATCATGGCGAGCTGGTTCACGCCGACCGAGCGTGGACGCATGATGGGCATCCTCGGCACGAGCTACCAGCTCGGCTCGGCGCTGACGATCGCCGCCTCGGGCGCGCTCGTCGCGTTCGCGGGTAACGACTTCCGCGCGGCGTTCATCGTCCCAGCGGTGATCCTCGGCGGGGTCGGCGTGCACGCGCACCTCCGGATGCGCGAGCGACCGACGTCCGGGGAAGCGCCTTCGATCGACGAGCTCACGCGTGCGAAGGAGACCGCCGCGAAGACCGAAGCGCCTGCTCGGATGTCGATCGGCGAGACGCTCTTCGTCACGTTCACGAACCCGCGCATCTGGGTCCTCGCGATCGCGCTCTTCGGGCTCGACATCGTTCGTTACGGATTCCTCGACTGGGCGCCGGGTCACCTGAAGAAGCTCCATGGCTCCGGCGTCCTCCTCGCGGGCCTGAAGGTCGCGGTGTTCCCTCTGGCGGGCGGCCTCGGCGCGCTCGCCTCGGGCTGGGCGACCGATCGCTGGTTCCAGTCGCGACGCGCGCCCGTGATCGCGGTGACGATGGCAATGGTCGGCGTGCTCACGCTCGTCTTCGACCGCGTCGCGCCGCTCGGAGCAGCGCCCACGGTCGTGTGCCTCGCGCTCATCGGCTTCTTCCTCTACGGCGCGCAGATCCTCCTCGTCGGCACGGCCGCGCAGGACTTCGCGCGTCGTGGGACGACCGCCGCCGCTGCAGGTTTCGTCGACTTCATGGGCTACCTAGGCGCGTTCGGCGGCGATGTCGTGACGGGCTGGCTCCTCAAGCACCGCGACTTCCACGCCGCGATCATGTTCTGGTCGAGCGCCGCGATCGTGGCGGCGCTGCTGTCGGCGCTCCTCTGGCGCGCGCGCCCTATCGCGGCGAGCTGATCACCCCAGGTGCCGCATGTGCGTCCCGACGGGTCGCGGACTTACGCGCTCGACGACGGCACCCCAACGGTCAGAAACCTCGCCGGAGCAAAGGTACAACTCGCCGGACCCGAGGTTCATCGCAGAGGAGCATCGGTGCATCGCGCCGGAGCCGAGGTACATCGCACACGAGCCGCGGTTCATCTCGCCGGAGCGAAGGTGTAACGCACGCGAGCCGCAGTTCATCGCGCCGGAGCTCAGGTTGGTTCCGTCGGAGCTTCGGTAGCGCGCGAGCGAGCGAGGGAACATCTGTTCCGAGCTCCCGGCGCGCCCGACGAACCTGCGACGGCCAGTCCGGCCCCTTCACGCGGGTCGTTCGCTGAACGAACCGTCCGCCCATCTCGTTCGTCCGCCGAACGAATCGTCCGCCCATCTCGTTCGTCCGCCGAACGAACCTTCCCCCATCTCGTTCGTTCGCCGAACGAACCTTCCCCCCATCTCGTTCGTTCGCCGAATCGACACAGCTGGGAAGGCAACCCGGTGACGGCCCCGCGGCCGGTACCCGAGTGCCCAGACACGACTTTGCGCTTCGTGCCTTGGTCGTTCGCGCGCTAGGCGAGCGGAAAGGTGAGCGCATCGCACGCTCCCCTGGCGCGCGAAGCCCGGAGAGTGACCCGCCCTCAGCGGATGGGATCCAGCGGCGTTTTTGCGAGCTTCCGTAGCGCCATGCCACCCGGATAGGCGTAGCTCGCCGTCGTCCCCCAGCCCCAGACGGTCGCGGTGAACGGGCCTTCGCTCCTCATCCGATGGAGTCCCTTCTGGCACACGCCGGCGTCGAAGGCCTGACCTGGACCGAACCTTCGGATCAGGTCGACGCGCGTGAACTCGTATTGCCCTCTCGTCCCCACCGGCTTCCAGTCGGCGAGATTGCCCGCGCACTCGAGCCAGACGTCGTCGAACCGGTCGCGCGTCTTCTGGCGAACGATGACGAGCGAGGACTCCTGATACGTGGGGTCTGCATAGAAGCTGTACGAGCTCAGATATTGCCCGGCGGGGACGACGTTCACGAACTCCGGATCGCCGTTGCAGTCGAAATCGCGTTCGCCGATGAAATCGGTTCCGGCGAGCTTCTGGCAGCCACCGGACATGTACGCGGCGAGGTAGATCGGATGATCCGCATCCTGCGTTCGAACGACGAACGCGTCGCCCGTCCCGGACCAGAATGTCACGACCTCGCCGGCCGAGAGCTCCGTTGGTGCACCAGGCGGAATGACGGGGTCGTAATCGAGCTTCGTGCCATCGCGCGCGGCGACGATGCGGTACGGCATCGGTTCGTGCTCGTCGCCCAGGCGAGGCCGATACCCGACGCCGACGTATTCCGATCCCCACTGCTCGAATGTGGGGAGCTGCTGGAGCGCGCTATCGCACGCGGTCCGCGTGGACGGAACGTCCATGCACTCGTGGCCGCCGAACACGGTCGTCGGTTTGTCGGACGTGACGACGCTTCCGGAGAGCTCCTCGGCTTGATCGAGCTGCAGGAACTGCCCCTTTTTGAGCCGGTAGCTCACGGGCACGAGCGCCGGACCTCCCACGACGCCGACTCCATCCTGGATGTCGCGCGTCGGCCGGATGGTGATCTCGGTGTCGTCTTCTGACGCGACGATCTGAGCGCTCGGACCGGCGCCGCTGAAGCGGATCGGGATCGCGTTCTTCTCCCACGCGTTGACGATGATGTGCTGCGTGCCCCACACGGGGACCGGGAAGAGGAGCGTCGCCGAGGGCAAGAACGTCGACGCGCCGCCGAACGGATAGATCGCGGCGAGACTGACCGGAACGTTCGTCGTCAGGTGATACGACGTACCGAGGCCGGTGCCTGCCGGGACGGGATCCAGATAGGTCGCGGGGACGACCCCGTCGGGGCATCGGACGTCATTCTCGTCGGAGGTCGGCGGACCGTCCGGATCGGTGTCCGACACGAACAGGATCGCGCTCTCGCCGGGCTGGATCGGTCCGTCCTGCGGGAGCAGCGTCGCCTCCCCCGGGGTCGTGTGGAAGAGCGCCTTGGAGACGTCGAGCCGATTTCCGTCGAGCTCCAGCGCGAATTCGACGGGCACCGCCGATGTGTTGACGACGAAGGCCGCGTAGCACGATCGACCGAACGACTTCGTGAAGAGCGGCGCTTGGAAGTAGAAATCGCAGCCGTTCGAGCTTCGATCCGCCGCCGCGGCCGCGCAAGGCTCCTGGCACACGCCCGCGCCGCACGCGAGCTCGGGCCTGCACGTCTCGATGACCTCGTCGGTGCACGTGTCGATGACCGAACGCCCATCGAGCGAGCACTGGCGCAGGCAATCGCTCGCCTCGACGCCGGCTTCTAGGCCGAACCCGCCATTCGGATCGCCGCCGAACCCGGCTTCGCGATCACTGCAGGCCCCGATCGCCGCAGCCGAAAGCGCGACGCCGGCGATGACGCCGGTGAGGACATAGGGCTTCTGGCGACGTTTCATGGCAAAAGCACCTCCTGGGGGACGACGCTCGGGGTCCTGATCACTCCGTTACCGAGCTGGCCGTTTGCGTTGTCCCCCCAGCAGTAGATCTTCCCGGTCGTCAGCAGCGCGCAGGTGGACCGCGGCGTCGTCTTCACCTGGGACGCGGGCGCCGGGAGCCCCTTGACCTTGACCGGGGTGAACGCCCAGTCCTTCGTTCCGTCGCCGGCCTGGCCGTTCGCGTTGTTGCCCCAGCAGTACACGTCGCCGGAGACGCCGACGGCACATCCGCGCTGCGGGACGGTCGTATTCCCACCTGCGCTCGTCGTCGCGATCTGGACGACCGGCTCGGGCGTAGGCACGGGCTCGGGCAGCGCGCGCTCGAGGGGGTCGGCGATCGAGGTGAGCGTGAGCGGCGGGCTTCCCCAGCAGTACGCGATGCCGCTCGCCGTGGCGCATGCATTGTCGTTCGAGACATCGATGCTGGTGACGCCACTCAAGAGGACGGGTCGCGGGTACGGATCGGGAAAGAGCGACGAGATACGGCCGAGCGGCGGGCTCGCGCCCCAGCTGAGTGCCGTGCCGTCCTCGCGAAGGACGAACGAGGCATTGCCGACGAACAGGCCCTCGAGCGACGCCGCTGTGGTGCCCGCCGGGAGCGGTACATCACGAACGGGGTACGTCGCGCGCGCGCCGACTTCGGGAGGGCCGACCTGGCCGTAGCTGTTCATCCCCCAGCAGATGATCCCCGTGTCGACGACCGCGCAGCCGACGGCGACGTCGCTCGCGGTCGTGGCGCGAACGCTCACCATCCTTGCCGGAGGGATCGGGAGCTTCACCGGCGTCGGCGCCCTCGTGGTGGTGGCCGTGGTGCTCTGCAAGAATGCGCCGAGCCCCCAGCACCATGTCGAGCCGTCCTTGTCGATCGCGCACGTGTGATTGACGTAGACGATGTCCGTGAGCCCGACGACCCGCTCGGGCGTCGGACTGTCCGCCAAGGCGACACTGGCGCCACGCCCGAGCTGAGCGCTGGTGCCCTGCCCCCAGCACGCGACGGTGCCGTCCTCCAGCAACGCACAGAAGCCGCCGTTCACGCTGGTACCGAGCGTCGTCACGAGGGAGGTTGCGCAGGGCTCTGACGTGCACTCGACCGGACGCGGAGCGGCGTCGGATGTCGCCGCGTCGCGGGGCGACGGAGCAGCGTCGAGCACGCCTGCCTCCGTCGATGTGTCGGGCGCCTCGCTCGTATCGGGAGCTGCGTCGGGGAGCTCCTCTTCACCGAGGAGCACGTCGTGGTCATCGCTCGCGCAGCTCGCCAGCCCGCCCGCGCATGCGAAGGACGCGACGACGAGCGCGCACGGAAGCGAGACTGAGAGCGCCCTGGAGATGCGCCGTCGTTCAAGGAGTGTTCTTGTGGTACGCACGTTCGTTCCCGACGGCCCAGAGGTTTTCGTTCGAGGTGCCACGGATCTTCTCGAGGACGCGCGTGTTGGGCGCGCCGTTCAATGCCAGCGTCGAAAACGAGTACGTTCCGGCGTCGCTCCAGATGTTCGCGCCGCGAAGGACGAAGCTGCCGCTGGCGATCGAGGAGGAGGCGGTCATCCAGAGATCGTCCTCGGACGTGCCCCAGATCGAGCCCAAGAGGACGTTCATCGAGGGGGCGGGGCTCGCATACGCGATCGCCCAACCGCCGCCGCCGTCCGGCGCGACCTTCACGATGTCGTTGCCGGGCGCGTTGGTGTACCGCACGCCGACGAATCGATCTTTGGCGACGGCATGAAAGTTTGCCTGGTTTTGCTTGAAGACACCCGTGATCGTCGGAAGCCCGGACCTCTCGAGGCACGACTTGGCCGGTCCCGGAGTGCCGTCGACGATCTTCTCGTAGCCCGCCGCCGTCTTGTGCACGAGGACCGTGCAAGCGCTGCTGCCCCTGTAGCCGACGAACCAGATGTCGTCAGGACTGGTGCCGGTCACACCGTGGAACGAGATCGGCGGCACCGGATCGTCAGCGACGTACTCTTCGGTCCACGCCGACGCACCAGCATCGGCGGCCGCGTCGCCGCCGTCGGGATCTCCCCCGAGATGGAACATCTTCCCGCAGGCAGCCAGGTAGACGTCACTGCTGCTCGTACCCCAGACCTGGGGCGGCGCCTGAAGAGGAGGGCATTCGATCCGAGAGCGCGTCCACGTCCAGTCTGTCGCCGGAGGCGTCGGTCGCTTGCCGCGATAGACGAAGACACCGTACGTACCCTCGCCGGGGAGGAGCCCGCTGTAGTCGTTGACGGCATAGAAGACTTCGTCTTCGTTTGGCGCCCATAGGTTCGTCGGCGTCATTCGAACCGTGAGCTGAGGCTTGTCGTCGATGAAGCTCCAATGGTCCGTGTCCCATTCGAGGACCTTCGTCCCGACCGTGTTGCTCGTGACGAGCGCGAAGGCACGATCGCCCACCAGCCAGACGTCTTTGAACGTGAGATCAGCTTCCGGAAGCGGCGTGCGGCACCAGCCGGCCGCGCTGCACACCGGAGGCTCGAAGGAGGCATCGGCGTCCGCTGCACCGCCGCCTTCGGGTGTCGCTGCATCGGCGATCACGTTGCCTCCGTCGATGGGATCGGGCGGAGGCTCGCTCCGATTCTCCTCGGCCCCCGATGCTGCGCAGGCAACGGCGGCGCCGAACGCTGCCGATACGAGCGCAATGCGAGCGACCCCGCGTCCAACGAGCGCTCGTACGCGAGCGCGTCCAGGAAGAACCGGCGACGTCATGGCTTGCCTCCAAGCGAGAGGAGGACGCCGTCGCCTCCGACCCAGACGTGCCCCGGGGCGGGCGTCCAAACAGCATAGAGATTCGGGCGGCGAGCGCCGAGCCCGGTGACCTTCACCCGTGACCAGCTCGCGCCGTCCCAGTGGAGGACGGTGGCAGCGTCACCGACGACCCAGACGTCGGAAGAAGAGGTGCCCCACACGGCACGCAGGTCCTCCGTCGCCGGGACGTCCGAGACGATGTCCCAAGAGACGGGTTGACCGGTGTAGTGCCGGATGATGCCGGCCCCGCCGACCGCCCAGGCATCGTTCTCAGACGCGACCCAGACACCGTTGAGCCCGGACCACGTCTGGGTGTCGAACGGCGTGACCTTCGGCGTGGCGCTCTGCGCGCCTTCGATGTGCACCGCGGCGCCCCTGTATCCGACCGCCCAGAGATCGTCCGCCGAGACGCCGTGGATGCTCGTCATCGACAGACATCCCACGACCTGGCAGGTGCCCTGTGGCAGCGCGTCCGCGATCTCGAGCGAAGTCGTCTCCTCCGAGACGTGGACGCGCCAGAGGCCGTTGTGAGGGTTGGTTCCGCTCGAGGGACGAACTTCCATCGTGGTGAACCAAAGCCACTCCGCACTGGACGTCATCCATGCCGACGTGAGGTGCTTCACGGACACCGCCACCGTCGGCGGCCCCGGTGGCTGAATCGGCGTCCAGCCGCCTGCCGATGCGGGCGCCGCAGCATCGCCGCCGTCGGGGACCGGGAGTCCGCGCGTGTAGAACGATTGCAGCGACGCGGCGGCGACCTCCCCCGAGTCGCGGAGCCATAGCGCGATCATCGACTCCTTCGATCCGGTCTCGGAGACCGTCCATGACGCGCCATCGAAGTGGGCGATCGCGCCACGCGCCCCCGCCGCCCAGACGTCCGTGGCCGAGCGACCGCGAATGACGTTGATGCGCGTGCGCAGGTCGAGACCACCGACCGGTGTGCTCGGGTCGAATGGCCCGTTCGGACAGAGCGCATCTGGCAGACACGGCTCCTCGGCAGCGGCATCTTCCGGTGCCGCCTCGGCTTCAGCCCCGCTGTCCATCGAAGGGATCTTCGCCTGCGCGTCGGGCGCAGCGAGATCGCCGTCTTCGTCGGATGCGCAAGCAACGAGCGCGAGGATTGCCGCCGTGATGGATGCTCCGAGAGCAACGAGCGAGCGAGCTCTCATCGCGCTTCCTCACCTTCGCCGCACGGGTGGACGGCGCAAAGACCGGCGATGCACGGCTGGCCGCCGAGCAGGTCGCAGGCATTCCCGCATGCCCCGCAATTGCGCGGATCGGAGCTCAAGTTGACCTCGCAGCCGTCGCTCGGATCGCCGTTGCAGTCGCCCCAGCCCTGCGCGCAGGACAGGGTGCACGAGCCATAGAGGCAGATACCGAGGCTGTTCCCGACCTTGGAGGTGGTGTCGCACCGGACGCCGCATGTTCCGCAGTTGTCCGGGTCGGTGGCGAGGTCCGCGCAGGCCCCGCCGCAGAGTGTCTGCCCCGGCGGGCAGATGCACTTGATGATCCCCTTGCTGTTCTTCACGCACGTCTGCCCCGGATCGCAGGCGTAGTTGCAGGCCCCGCAATTCGAAGGCGACAGGAGCGAGGTTTCGCAGCCGTTTTCCTTGTCCTTGTCGCAATCAGCGTAATCTTCGCTGCATTTGACGTGACCGCACTCCTCGTCGAAACATCCCAGATAGGTGTTCGGCTTCAGCGTGCCGCCGTCGACGTTCGGAGGGCAGACGACCCCGCACCCGCCGCAGTTCTTGTCGTTGGTCTTCGGGTTGATGCACTTGCCACCGCAATACAGCTTGTCGGGGTCGCAGCCGCACTGTCCCTTCCCGAGATCGTTGTCGAAGATGCAGGGTTTCGCAGGATCCGGGCAGCGGTCGCCGCAGCCGTTGCAGTTCTCGTTGCTGCCCAGCCTGACCTCGCAGTCGTCGTCGATGACGCCGTTGCAGTCGCGGGTCCAGTTGCTTGGCTCGTTCTTGCAGCGGAGCACGCACGTGCCGGAGTTGCAGTCGAACTTGGCGGCGCCGCTCCCCTCGCAGCGGAAGCCGCAGGACCCGCAGTTGAGCGGGTCCCTCGATAGATCCACGTCGCACGGGAAATGCGAGTCGGTGCACGTGGTGAACGGCGCCGGACAACCCGTCGTGGGGCAATACTGCGTGAGAGCTTGTTCCGGATCCGGCTCGGCGTCGGCGGTCGTGAATGAAGGTGCTCCGGCCTCGGCGGGTTCAGGCAGGACGCCGATGACTTTCCGATCGACGCCACATGCAGCGACGAGGGCGGTGCTGAATCCCACCGTAACGACAACTTTTCGTAGATGGTTCATCGAACCGTCCTCCGCTCGACGAGGACTCTCATCCGGCCGGCTTGTGGGCTATTCGGGTAGCGCACGATGAAACCCTCGGCTTCGGACCGTGCTTCGTCGACATGTCCCGCGGCGAGGAGCACGTCGACGCGCATCGCCTTCGCTTCGGGCAAGAGAACCCCGTTCGGGAAGCTCTCCTCGTAGTGCGCGAGGATGGAACTTGCTTCGTCGACCCGACCCGCCGCCAGCGCGGTCCGCGCTTCCCGCAGGCGTGCGAGCTCGAGCGCGAAGGTATCGGCCGGCGCCGTCCCGACGCTTGGCGCCGTGACCTTCGGAGCGGTGGTCCGTCGTTCCGAGGCAGTGGCGATCGCCCGCTGCCGCGGCGCATCGGCAACATCCGCCGTTGCGCTCGGAAGCTGATGGACCTCGAGCGCATCGCCACTGGGCTGTTCGTCCGGCGGCGAAGGCGGCGCACGCTCGGCGACCGCTTCGGCAGCTGGAAACGCGTTTGCGCCAGGTGTCGCCGCACTCGGTGTGGGGGCCGAAGAAGAACGCCCCTCGTCCGGTAGCCGCACCTTCTCGACCGCGAACACGCCGAGGCACAACGTCGAGACGATGAGCGCTGCCTTGGCGATCGCGAGGGTCGGTGACCGTTTCGCTGAGGGAGAGGAGTCGGGGGGCGCGTTCACCGGAGCAACGGCCGCCAGGCGATCGAGCGCATGGCGCGCCAACGTAGGCGGCGGCGCTTCGTCCCTTGCGGCTCGTACCAGCTCATCGATCCGAGCGGCCCGCCTCTCATCCACGGTCTTGCTGTTCCGTCCGCTCACGGCGAGGTTCCTTTCGCGGTGGCATCGATTTCGGAGAGCACGCGGGAGAACTCTTCGCGCGCGCGGCGAGCGCGGGAGGCCACCGTGCCCTCAGGGATCCCGAGATGCGCTGCGAGCTCGCGCTTCGAGAGCTGTTCGATCACGTGAAGGATGAAGACCTCGCGAAGCTCGTCAGGCATCCGCCGCAAGGCGACGTCCAAGGTGACGATGGCCTCACGCTGCTGCGCACGGACCTCCGGGTCTTCTCCCGGCGCGACATGAGCGTCGTCCTCGAGCGATAGCGGTTCGAGCCGGCGTGTGCTGCGCGTCCGCGACCGACAGAAGTCGCGTGCGACGCCGACGCTCGCGCAGCAGGCGTAGCTGCGAAGGTCGTTGGGGGACGACTTCTTCAGCTTCTCCCAGTTACGAAAGAGGCCGAGAAGAACGGTCTGCAGCGCGTCATCGAGCTCGTCCGGCTGCACGCCGAAGCGGCGAAGACACCGCCAGACCGCCGGGATGACGGCTTCGGCTGCGCTACGGAAGGCTTGCAATGGATGAGCGGATGTCAGCGCAGGCGCGACATGCCGCGGCATCGTCGGTGGGGGGTGCAGCTTCCATTCGAGCATCCAGAACGTTATCGAACGGAAGCGCGAATTGGATCACGAGCCCGACCAGAATTGCGAGACCGCCCCCGTGAGGTCGTGGATCAGGGGCGCAAGCTCTCGAAGGAGAGCGTCAAGCTCAGCGTGACTGGCGGAAGGCGATGGACGACTCCGATAGGAACGAGCGACCACTCGGCGCCGCGCAGATAGGCGGCGGCTTCCGCCGAGAGGCGCATGCCCACGGTATCCGTCAGCCGTAGGCGCGAGACCGCTGCGAGCCCCGCGAGCGGCACGAGCGATACGGTAGAGGTATTCTCGGCAAACCCTTGCGCGTAGGTCTCGACCCAAAGCGATCCGAGCGATACGCAGGGAAAGACGTGGACGCCCATGTTGCCGACGGTGGTCGGACACACCGCGAGCTGCCCTCGAAGACCTCGGAAGCGAACGACACCTTGCTGGATGTCGAGCGCGCTCGGAAAAAGTACGGCGGTCCATAGCTCGACCCTGGGGCTCCCACGGAGCTCCGTTTGCGCCCCCTTGCGTCGCGCCAGGCCCGCCCACAGACCGAAGTGGGCGCCAAACGTGCCCGAGGGGAAGACGCCGGACACAACCGTAGCGCCTGCTGTTGCACCGAAAATCAATCGCGCACTTGCCGACTGCGCGACGACCGGCCGACGCCGGGGTTCAGCGGATCGCCGCGGAGCCGCGCGCGACGAACGATCCGTCGGCGGCGCGGGCTCGTTCGGCTTCTGCTCGAGCTCGACGCGCTCGGCTGAGCTTTCCGTTCCTTCGTGCGGGAGCGCTGCGCCGATGTCCGCCGTAACGGGGTTCAGCGTCTGCACGACGATGAGGACGAGTGCCTCGGCGAGATGCGCACATGAAGGGGCGCGCGTCGTTCGCTCTCCATGCGAAGGCTCTGCGCCTCTCCCGATGGTTCGCACCGTTCCGACAGCACCATCACGAGTCACGTCCACGAAGAGATCGACGGCCGCCGGAGCCTGATCGTTCGGAGGAGCCGTCAGCGCACGGCGAATGGAGGCGAGTATCTCGCTCTCGGAGGGGCATCCGCTCTTCGGAGGTGCTCGGAGCGTCGCCGAGACGTGCACGTCACCGATGGTCGCCGTCTCGCGAGCCGCAGCCGGAGTGATGCGGAGAACGAAGGCGACCGCGAAGAGACACGGCAGGCACCAGGTGCGGAGGACACGTCCGGTGTGCATACGCCGAGTTCGCGACGTTCTCGCGGGACAGCATCCTGCTCGCTGGGCATGCCGTCGCTAGAAGGTCAGGTTCTCATTCGCGACACGACGGGTCAAGCAAGCACCCCGGTCCACATTCGGCGTGTGCCTCACGCATCGAGGAACGGCAGCACGGCGTCGATGAAAGCTTCCGTCTGCTCGCTGTGCAGACGATGGCCGCCGTCGATCACCTTCCGTACGGCGCGCGGGAGGCTCGCAGCGAGGAGCGCCTGACGCGACGCCGGGACGTGGCTGCGTTCGGCCCCGAGCAGCAGCACGGGGACGTCGATGCGTTCGAGCCCTGCCCACCACGAAGGCATCGGCGAACGGAGCGCGGAAATGGTGGGCCGCGCCATCTTGAGGTCGAAGCGACGCCAAAAGGCGAGCGCGACAGTCTTCAGCATGCCCGCCGAGGCCAGGATGTTCGCAGCCGAAAGTTGCTGCCGGACCTCGCGCGCCTCGGAATCGTCGCGCGGCGGCACGGGCGCGTCCTCGATGACGAGCCTCCGCATGCGTGACGGATTCAGGTGCGCCATGCGAAGCGCCGTGTGACCACCCAGCGAATGGCCGATCACGTCGACCTGTTCGACTCGAAGACGATCCAGCAACGCAAACATGTCGTCACCGAACGCCTCGAGCGGGTACCGCGCGGCGCGCCCGCTACGTCCGTGACCGCGCATATCGGGCACGATGACTCGCCTTCCGCGGTTCGTCAGAACGCCCGCAACCCGATCCCACGTGCTGCCGCGGCTCGCCATGCCGTGGAGCATCAGCACCGGCGCGCCATTCTCCGGTCCGCCGGTCCGGTAGGCGACCCGCACGCCATCCGGCGCGGTGAAGAGCTGGTAGCGAGACAGGGTGGACGGCATCGTTGCTCTGCGCATATCGCGGCGCCGGCGCCCACTCAACCTCCGCCGACTGTAGCGCTTCGAGAAGGACCGTCTGCTGTCGCTTCGAGCGCGTCGACGTGAAGGAGCCGTCCGCCGGAAGCGTGGTCCGAGGTTCCGATTCTGGCTCGCGGCGCCTGCGCGAGCGCGTTACATCGGAGGCATGCAATTCGTCGAGCTCGAGGAGGCAAGAGCAGCAAGCGGACTTCGACTCGTCGTGGCGGGAGGCTTTCCGAGCCCCTGGTCCTTGGCGGCCAAGGTGATCTTCCAGACGAAGAAGGTGCCATTCGTCGCGGTGCGATATCGTTCTCCGGGGACGGAGATCTGCGCGTGGACGAAAACGAACAATGCGCCCGTCGCACTCTACGAATCGGAGCCACCGCGAAGCGGTTGGGCCGAGATTCTCGCGCTCGGGGAGCGCCTCGCGCCCGACGTTCCGCTCGTTCCGGGCGACCCCGAAGAGAGGGCGCGCATTTACGGCTACAGTCACGAAATCATGGGCGAGGGCGGAATGCTCTGGTCGATGCGTCAGTACGCGATCGACGCGTCGCTCACGAGCAACGGCGAAAAGGGCTTTCCGCTGACGGCCGCGAAGTACCTCGCTCCGCGCTACGGCTGGGCGGCGGGATGCGGAGCGCGTGCGCGCGCTCGTTTCCACGAAGGGCTCGCGGTGCTCGACGGTCTCTTGCGCTCGGGAACGCCCTGGCTCCTCGGCGAGACGTTCAGTGCGCTCGACATCTACGCCGCGAGCGCGATGGCTGTCGTCGCGCCCTTGCCCGAGAAGGACTGCGCGATGATCCAGCCCCTCCGTCAGACCTTCGAGTGGCTGAGACGCGACACGGGTGACGCGATCACTCCGGCGCTGCTCGCGCATCGGAAACGCGTCCACGAGGCGTCGATGCCGCTTCCGTTGGAGCTCTGAACTCCGATCGGCGCATGCCGAGCACGCGCGTGTGCTCCGTGCGCCGCGCTCGATTACTGCTGCGGGGCTGCGACCGCGGCCGAGCGGCGCTTGCCCGGCGGCGGATCTTCGTGGACGACGACGCGCGAGCCGCTCATGTCGTCCTTGCTGAAGACACCGTGCCAGCCGCCGGGTAGCTGCGGGTCCGCCCAGTGGAACAGCGTGCGCGCGTCTTCCGGAGACATGTTCACGCAGCCGTGGCTTCGCACGTTTCCGAAGGAGTCGTGCCAGAACGCGCCGTGGAGCGCGTAGCTGCCCTGGAAGTACATGACCCACGGCACGTCCTCGATCGAGTACGGCCCGTCGGACGCGACATCGCCGTCCATCGTGGCGGTGACGTGCTTCTCGCGGATGCGATACGTACCGGGCGGCGTCGGAAAATCGCGCTCCGGGTCCTGCAGGTTGCGCCGACCGGACGAGATGAGCGTCGCGAACACGGGACGCCGACCTTCGAACGCAACGAGCTGCTGCCGCGTGAGGTCGACGTCGATCCACCTCTCGCTCGGACCGACGTCGGCAGGGATCTGCGGCTTCGCGATCTTGAGCTCGGGGAGACGCACCCAGAAGCCGCCGCTCGTCTGGTGATACGTGACGCCGGAGATCGTCGCGTCGCGACCGGTGAGGAGCACGGCGCTGCGCTTCGGCAGCTCGGTCCCCCACCCCACCTTGAGCCCGCCCTTGCCGTCGTCCGTGACCTCGAGCTTGCGTGCGCCGCTGTACATCACGAACGCGACGGTGCCGGCGAGCGGCGCGGCTGTCTTGTCCGCCATGGGCAGATCGAGCCCCGCGTCGATTGCTACGACCGGGTCTGCGCCCGCGTCCGCCAGATCGGCGAGGTTCGGGAACGGCAGCAGGTCGGCGACGGCGCCCTCGCCGGTGAACCAGTTGCCGACGTGCTTCGTTCGTCCGGGCTGGACCATGATGCGGTCGTACGGGACGGCAAAGCCGAAGGTCGTTCGCCACCAGCGCGTGCCCGCAGCCTTGAAGTCGCGATCGAGCGCGACCGTGAAGCCGGTCGCCATCTTCCGGACGAGGACGCCGCGCCCTTTCAGCTCCTTCAGCTGCGGGCGGCCCGCGTCGGGGTTCTCGAACGGATCTTTGATCGGGCGATCGCGATCCTTGTCCTTCTTCTTCTTCTCGTTCTTGTCGTTCTTGTCGCGTGACGTCTTGCGCGGCGGCGGCGCCTCTTCTTCGGTCGTCGCGAGCGGCGGCTCGTCGTCCTTCTCTGCTTCGCCGTTCGACGCCGGGGTGCTCTCCTCCGGCTTCGGGGCGGCAGCGCGCTGCGGCTCGTACTTCCGACGATCCTCGGCGTTCAGCACGCGCCGGTAGAGCGGCGTGCCGTCGACGACGTTCACCCCGTAGCGATACGGCATGCCGGCATCGAGGTCGGGCTGCTTCGGCGCGAGCTTCACGCGCGGGTTGGCCAGATCGATCGTCGCGACCTTTCCGCAGACGTAACCGCCCTCGACGAGCTCGTACCAGCCTTCTTTGCAGTCGTCGTTCTTGATCGGCGGGTCGTACGCCATGACGACTGCGCCGTTGCGCAGGTATCCCATGCGCCGCGCGCCGGCGTCGCTCTCCGGCCACGAGGGCTGATCGCTGACGGACGCGACGAAGCTCGCGGCCGCGAGCTTGAGGCTGAGCTTGCGCTCCGCGGCCTTCGGCTCGGGATCGGCGCTCGATGCGTCCTCCATCACGGCGGCCGTCGTCGACGCGTCCGCCGTCGTCGATGCCGGATCGTGCCGTCCCTTGTCGCACGCCTGGAGAAATCCAAGGGCGCACGCGGGAATCAAAGCAAGCTGCCACAACCGCACGGCCTGCCTCGCTTAGCGCGATCTCCTCGCGCGCGAAAGCCCCGAGAGCCTCTTGCCCGCTTACACGGCGCGCCGACACTCGCTTTCGCGTAAAATCGCGCGCCCATGACGGCGGCATCGAAGGTGACGGTCAGATCGGAGCACGCTGCGTACGGCGGGCGTCAAGGCTTCTACGAGCGCGCGAGTGATGCGTGCGCCGGGCCGATGCGCTTCTCGGTGTACCTCCCGCCGCGCGCGCTCGCGGGTGAAAAGGTCCCCGCGCTCTATTACCTCGCGGGTCTGACGTGCACCGAGGAGCACCTGCCGACGAAGGGCGGCGCGCTGCGCCTCGCCTCCGAGCTCGGCCTTGCGCTCGTCGCGTGTGATACGAGCCCGCGCACCAAGCGCTATCCCGGCGACGACGAGAGCTGGGACTTCGGCCAGGGCGCGGGCTTCTACCTCGATGCGACGGAGGCGCCCTGGTCCGAGAGCTACCGGATGGAAACGCACGTGACGAAGGAGCTGCCTTCGTGGGTCGAGGAGTCCTTCCCGATCGCGAGCGATCGTCGCGGCATCTTCGGTCACTCGATGGGCGGCCACGGCGCGCTCACTCTCGCGCTGCGTCACCCCGATCTCTACGCGAGCGTCTCGGCGTTCGCGCCGATCGTCGCGCCGTCGCGGGTGCCGTGGGGTGAGAAGGCCTTCTCTCGTTACCTCGGGGCCGATCGCGCTCGCTGGGCAGAGCACGACGCGTGCGCGCTCGTCGCGAAGCGGACGTTGCCGTTCGAGCTCCTGATCGATCAGGGCACGAGCGACAAGTTCCTCGAACGAGAGCTCAAACCGGAGCTCTTCGAGGACGCATGCCGCGCCGCCGGGCAGAAGCTCCGCCTCCGCCGGCACGAGGGTTACGATCACAGCTACTACTTCATCTCGACGATGATGGACGATCACCTCCGGCACCACGCGAGCACGCTGCTCGCGTGAGCCGCACGAAGATCGCGCGCACGCTCGCGATCATCGCCTGACGTCGTCGTCGCCGAACGCCTCACGCGTGGCGGCGCGCGTGCTTCTGCGAGCGACGCGTCGCGTTCATCGCGAAAGCGCTGCCGCTCCGGACGCATCATGGGCGCGCGCGGCTGCAGCGGAGCCGCGAGAGCTCACGCGCATCGATGCGCTGCCGGCGGGAACTGATTTTGCGCCTTCGTCCGACCCGGAGGTCTCCGCCATGTTCGAGCTACGTGTCAGCCGTCGGCGCCGGCCAGACCCGACGTCAATCATCCTCGCTGCTGCCGGTGGCGTCATCGCAACGGCCACAATGACCGCGCTCCGCGATTCGTCACGACGATCGCGCGCGCGCAATCGCGTGGCGTCCGCCGCGACGCACACGGTCGATCTGATGGGCAAGGCGGCGCGCGACGCGAAGAACAGAGCATCCGGCGCAGCGGCTAGCGCAAAGGGGCTCATGCGAAAAGATGCGGCTTCGGACGAGAAGCTGTTCGCGCGCGTCCGATCGCGGCTCGGACGCGCCGTATCGCATCCACACGCCATCGAGGTGAACGCGCAAGACGGTCGCGTCACGCTCTCGGGACCGATCCTCCGGCACGAGGTCGGGCACCTCCTGCGCGAGATCCGCAAGGTCCGCGGCGTACGTGAGATCGAGAACAAGCTGGAGGTGCACCAGCACAGCAACAACGTGCCGTCGCTCCAGGGTCCGGGCCGTCCGCCGCGCGCTCCCGAGCTGTTCCAGGAACGGTGGACGCCGAGCTTGCGGGTCGCCGCCGGTGCCGCTGGTGCCACGGTGATCGGCGCCGGCATCGTGCGCTTCTCGCGACCGAGCGGCATGGCGCTCACGGGCGCGGGGTCGCTCCTCCTCGCCCGCGCGGTGTTCGACGAGCCGATCCGTCGCTTCCTCGGTCTCGGCACGACACGCCGCTCTGTCGAGATCCAGAAGACGATCACGATCGACGCACGCGTCGACGACGTGTTCGGGCTCTTCTCGAACATCGAGCGTTTCCCCGAGTTCATGGATCACGTCGAGAAGGTCACCTCCACTGGCGACGGCCGCACGCACTGGAAGGTGCGAGGTCCGTTCGGCACGTCCGTCGAGTGGGATGCCGAGACGACGAGCTTCAAGGCGAACCACCACATCGCGTGGAAGAGCGTCGACAAGGCGCTCGTGAAGAACGCCGGGATCGTCCGCTTCGAGCCGGCGCTCGGCGGCCGCGCGACTCGAGTCGACGTCCACCTCTGTTACAACCCGATCGTCGGCTACCTCGGACACGGCATCGCATCGCTCTTCGGCGTCGATGCGAAGACCAGCCTCGACCAGGATCTCCTCCGGATGAAGTCGCTCCTCGAGGAAGGGAAAGCGACCGCGCACCACGAAGAGATCCGACGCGAGGAGATCCAGAAGGAGCTCCAGCCCGGACAGCAGGCGTCCGCGGTCGAGCCGTCGGCCTCCGCGCCCTCACCCGAGGCGCAGCGCGTGGGACGGGCCGAGCAACCGCGCTAGCGCCACGCTCGGTCGAGCACGATCCGCATGCGTGCTCGGCCATCGCGCACGCGAGCGATCGCGTCGTTCACGGACGACATCGGCATCCGCTCGACGATCGGCGCGATGTCGTGTTCGGCCGCGAACGAGAGCATGCGGCGCATCGTCTTCGTGCTCCCTACGACGCTGCCCGTGATGCGCTTCTGCTCGTCGAGGAGAGGATCGACCGACACGGTCAGTGGCGCGCCGGGGATCCCGACGAGACACAGCGTTCCCTCCAGATCGAGCACGCTCATCCACAAGCTCCAGTCGAGCGCGGCGTGCGTCGTCACGAGCAGCAGATCGACCGCGCCGCGCGGGAGCGGCCCACGCGCGTCGACGAGATCCGTCGCCCCGAGCGAACGCGCGAGCTCCTTCTTCGACGGGTCGGGATCGAACGCGAGCACCTGCGCGCCGAGCGCGGCGGCGAAGCGAACCGCGAGATGGCCGAGCCCGCCGATGCCGATGATGCCGACGCGCATGCCCTCGCGCACGCGCATGCGCTCGAGGGGCGAGAACACCGTGAGACCTGCGCAGAGGAGAGGCGCAGCGACGGTCGGATCGAGCGCGGGCGGGAGCTCGAAGCAAAAGGCTGCGTCACAGCGCACGCGCTCGGCAAAGCCGCCCTGACGTCCCATACACGTCCGGAGCTTGCCGCCCATGCAGAGATGCTCGCGTTCGGAGAGGCAGGCTCCGCACGTACCGCAGGCCCCGGCCTGCCATCCGAGCCCGACGAGGGCGCCTTCTGAAATCTTCGTGCGTGAGCCTGCTCGGAGAACACGCCCGACGATCTCGTGCCCTGGCACGAGCGGACGTGCCACGTCGCCCCAGTCGCCATCGAGCAAGTGAACGTCGCTATGGCACACGGAGCAGTGCTCGACCGCGATTTCGACCTCCGTCTCGCCGAGAGGTTCAGCATCGGGGAGCTCGATCGGCTCGAGCAAGCGCCCGGGGGCCAACTGTCCGAAAGCGCGGATCATGGTCATGCCATGCCTCACAGCAGGAGGAGCCGCAACCTGGCGTGCACAGAGGTTGGTGCTATAGAGCCGCCGCCCCGTATTCCCCACGAAAACGGCGGTACTCCACCATGCACATCAAGACCTCCCGCAAGACCGGCCGTCGCATCATCGAATCGAAGAGCCTCGCCGACGAGTTCGCGGCGAAGGAGCTGTCGCGCCGCCAGATGGTACAGGCGGTGATGCTCGGAACGGTGGGCACCTGGCTCGGCGCGTCCGGGCTTGCAGGATGCAGCAGCAAGACGAGCGCGCCGGGTGGTGGTGGAGCGAGCAGCGGGTCGCCCTCCGTCGATGTCGACGCCGGAGGCGTGACACCCCAGCACCTCGTCGGCATGGGCTACGACGAGGCCGATCGGAACAAGGCGCTCGAAGCAGCGCTCGCCGAGACGATCGGCCTCGGGATGATCAAGGCTGGAGAGTCCGTCTATCTCCGCGTCAACAGCAACTCCGGTGACGTGTATCCGTACTCGACGTCGCCGGACACGATCCTCGCGATTGGCGGGATGCTCCGCGACATCGGCGTGACGGACATCCGCATCGGCGATCGCTCGTTCTGGGGCGACACCAATACGGCCGGCAACCTGACGAAAAACGGGATCGTCGGTGCCGCGAAGAAGATCGGCACGAGCGCGGTCGCATACGAAGACAACGTCGATTGGGTGAAGCTGCCCGCGGGCTCGACGCCGAACTGGGTCGACACCGTGCGCCTCCCCGAGCCGGTGATGACGGCCGATCACCAGATCATCCTGTCCTGCGTGAAGACGCATTTCATCTCGCAGATCACGATGTCGCTGAAGATCGCGCTCGGGCTCGTCCACGCCGACGATCGGAAGCGCGACGGCAACCTCAAGATCCACGACACGAAGGTGCTCTACAAGCAGATCGCGCAGATCAACAAAGCGATCACGCCGTCGCTCGTCGTGATGGACGGCTACAAGGCGATCATCTCGGGTGGCCCCACGAAGAGCGATCGTCCTGCAGGTGCGCCCTCGTCGTTCAAGGGCGGCGTCATCGGCGATCCGAAGGTGTTCATCGTCAGCACGGACCGCATCGCGGCGGACGTCGCGGGCATCGCCGTCCTCCAGACGCTCAGCCCGGAGTACGAGGAGGTCCAGAAGACGAAGCCGTTCGAGAACCCGCAGATCAAGGCAGCGATCGCGGCGGGCGACCTCGGCATCGGAGACGCTTCCGCGTTCGATCTCTCCGGTCCGACCGTCCCCGAGCTCGACACGTACCTGGCGAAGGTCCAGGGCTGAGCGCGCTCTCAGTTCGCGACGTGGACGCGGCGCGAACCCGACGCGACCTTCGTCGTGCCCGCATACGCATCGAAGCGCAGCACGTACGAGCCGTTCGGGACCCAGCCCGCCGTCGCCCATTGCGCGGTGAACGATGGGCCCGTCGCCGAGCCGATCACGTACTCGCTCGTCCCCGCGATCGAGACGAAGACCACCTTCGTGACGTCCGAAGAAGCCGTCGCTCGCAGCGCAACGTTGCCGCTCACGTACGCGTCGGCAACGGGTGCGTCGATCGCGATCCATGTGTTCGAGGTATTGGGCTGGGATTCGCTCCCGCCGGGCGCCGGCGCGGCCGTTGCTCCGCCGGGAGTGACCGCGCTCGAGTAGCGGAACAGGTCGTTCGCCGTGATGACGGACTTGATCGTGCGCTTGTACGTCGGCGGATCGTAGTTGTAGCCGGCGTTGGCGATGCCATCGACCCACGCGTTCACCGCAACGGTGATGTCGCGACCGGCCATCCGGGCCGTGCGATACGCGTCGGTCGCGGCCTTGTAGTTCGCCCAGTCCGCGCGCGTCCCCAGCTTGTAGCCGACGAACAGGATCGCATCGCGGATGCTCGCGAACTTGATGTAGCGATTGCCGACGTCCCACGACGGCTGGCATGCGAGCGTCCACGAGCCGCGTCCGCCCGCTGCTGCCGACGACGTGAACTTGTAGCCGAACGTGTTGTTCGCATAGAGGGCGATGCGGGTGAAGCCGTAGCCGCCCTCGACCGCCGCCATCGCGAGGATCGCCGCCGCAGGGACGCCGTACGTACCCTCCGCCTCCTGTGCGGCCGCCGAATGGGTCGTGAAGAACGCGGCTCGCTCCGCGGCCGTGGGATGTCCGGGCTCGGGCGCGTAACAGTCCCAGCTCCGATCATTCGGATCCGTCTGCGCCGCACTCGTTGCCTCGAGCGGCTCGTCGTCCGTCGGCGCGCTGCACGCGAAGAGCGACGCAGCGGCGCCGAGGACGAGGATCGACAGCGACGCCTTGGTGGAGGATGCAACTTTGACCGAAGCTCGACGCACGTCGAGCGCGTGATCGCCCATGAGGCACTCCGAGAGGAAACACCAACCGCCCGTCGCGCACGAGCGAGCGACGTGCCACCGAGCACGCCTGCGAGGAGCTCGCAAGCGCGCGCTCGCTTGCGCATTCCGCGCCGAGACGCGCGCTTCCTGACGCTCGTCGTGGATCGCGCCTCGCTCAGGTGATACGCGCACGTATCGGATCGGTCAGCGGACGGCCTGACGCGTCTGCGTGGACCACGCGAACGAGCCGTCGTCACCGTCGCCGAATCCGATGTTGAGAAAGCCGGTCCACGGAAGCAGCCCGCCTTCTTCGGCATGGTTCACGAGCCCGACCTGGACGCCGCGGAGGCTGTCGGCATGGTTGACCACGCCGACCTGCAGTCCACGCACACGTCCGGCGATGTTGACGATGCCCATCTGCGCGCCGTCGATGTTCTTCGCGTAGGTGCCTCCTGCGATCTGCAGCCCCTCGTGGTCGCCGAGCGCGACGCTCGCGCCTCCGAGCTGGATGCCGTGCGATTCGCGCTTCGACAGCGACACGAGGCCCGCCTGTGCCAGCCCCTTGAACGTCCCCGCAACGGCCGTCAGGCCGCCGATCTGGGCGAGACCGACGAAGTCTCCCGACGTCCAGCTCGAGACGCCGACCTGCATGGAGCCGTAGAAGTGGCCGCGGACGGAGTTGACGATGCCTGTTTGCGCGAAACCGGCAAAGCGATCCGAGCCGCCCTCGTCATCGCTGAAGAGCGCCGAGCCCACGGCGTTGACGACCCCGAGCTGGGCCGCGCCGGTGAAGCGCTGGCGGGCATGATTGAACATGCCGATCTGGGTCACGCCGCTGAAGCGCTCATCGGTTCGGTTGTGCGCACCGATCTGAGCGACTCCCGCGAAGCGCTCCGCGCGGTTGTACGCGGCCACCTGCTCGATCGCGATCACCTTCCCACCGCGGTTGTAGGCGAGCGCGACCTGTCCGAGGCCGACCAGCTCCTTCGCGCCGTTCTCGGTCAGTGAGAGCTGCACGCCGCCAAAGTGCTTCTCCGCGAAGTTGCGACCGAGCGTGAGCTGACCGACACCGACGTGGATGCGAGCGTCGTTGCGGACTGCGCCGAACGAGACGCCACCGTAGAAGCGCTCGGTCTGCGCGCGAGCGAGCGCGAACGTGCCGATGCCGCCGAACGTCCCGAGGCGCGGCGCGAACCCGGCATGAGCGACGGCCCAGTTGGTCGGGGGCTCGGTTGCGATGGGCGCATCGACGGCGCGGGCGGGCGGTTCGACCTGCTCGGTCGCGAGCGGGAGCGAGTCGTCGGCGGAGGACGTCCCCGACTGGAAGAGGGCAGCGGCGAAGGCGGGCAGAGCGAGCAGTCGGAGACGCGAGCGCATGCCGTCGAAACGGCGGCTCGAGCGCGACCTTACACATGCCGTCTCGACGACGGCAGTCGATCTGGCGACGAAGTGGCACGGGGCACTCGGTGCGACAGGCGCGAGCAGCTCGGGAAGTAGCGCCTTCGAGTCTGCTCGCTCGCTTGCGGGAGGCCGGCTTCGACGCGTTGGCGGGAACACGGCGTTCAAGCTCCAGTTCGCTCGCTGGGAGCCGGTTTCAACGCGTTGGCGGATGCGGAGTCCGGCGCGGCGGCGCCCCTTCGCTCTTCTGCACGTTGATCGCGCGTAGAGATCGGAGATGCCGGTTCGGTGCCGTCGATCGGGGCCGGCTGCACGATGGCGGCTGTGGCTCCGATAGTGCGGATTTGCGGTCAAGGAGGGCGTCCTCTGGCGCTCGCGCGCTCGGCAGCGCGGCCGCTGCCTCTGGCCCCGAGCGAAGATCCGTTCGCGACTCAGCACGTTGGCCGCCGGCCTCGCGATGAGCTGCGCGCTTCGTGTTGCTCGCCGTGCCCGGAGAATGGCTTCGACCCGGTGCTCGAGGGGCGACAGAGTGCTGTTGCTCATGCGGTACCCCCATTTCTGGTGGCCGGGGTGTTCGTGCGTGTTCGCGCGACGCGGTCGCGTGCGAGAAGAACCAGGCTCGGTGGGCTCTTCTTGCGACGGGACGCACGCTCCGACGCGCCCGCGTCCGTTGGCGCCCATCGCCAGGATCGGGACG
>JAEXCN010000246.1 GCA_023402175.1 Pseudomonadota bacterium
CGCGGCCAGGACGGATTTCCGATCCCGCCGCCTCCACCCTCGTCGTCCTCACCGAGGCCGCCGAGCGGCTATCGCGGCGGCGATACGCTCGAGTCCCCATTCGACGAGCCAACGCGCAAGAAGACGCTCGGGCGCTGAGCTCCGCTAAGCTGATGCGTTGGAGACGCGACGCACGTGACGATCCTCGCGCGAGGCGCCGTGGTCGGGCGGCGATACCGGCTCGATCGCGAGCTCACCAAAGGCGGCATGGGCGCGGTCTGGGCCGCGACTCATCTCGTTACGAAGCGCGCCGTGGCCATCAAGCTCCTGCGCGCTGGTCGTGGGGACCCCGCGTCGCGCGCGCGCCTGCTCCGTGAAGCGCGCGCCTCGTGCGCGGTCGATCACCCGAGCGTCTTGCCCGCTCGCGCCGAGGTGAACCGCACACCCGCCGACGTTGCCGATATAGCGCTCGTGGCCTGAGAGCACGGCGCGCCAAGTCGCGTCGGACACATTGCCGATCGCGCACGCGGCACATGAGGGGCCGAGCGCGGCTGCGATGTCGTCCGCAGCAGTCAGCATCTTCTGCCCAATCGCCGTCGCGAGCTTCGACAGATCGGACTCGCTGCACGCCGAAGCCACCTTCGGAACCGGCCCCTGCCAGAGATACGTCTCCGGCGTCTCGCCCGGGCATCCTTTCACGCGCCCCGCGTCGGCATCCGCATCGGCCTCGGCGTCTGTCTCGACGCTCGCGTCAGCATCGAGCTGCAGCGCCGGTGTCACGTTCGATTCGTCTCCGCAGCAGACGAGCACGACGCCTGCGATGTTCGCGACCACGGCGGAGAACGATCTCTTCACTCCGACGAATTTGTCTCATCGAGCGGCGGCCCCGGTCCGAGAGGCCGTTCGACTGTGCACGCGTCGCGCGAGACGCTGCCGTCGCGTGCCCTCGTCGTGCGTTTCGTGTTCGTCGAACGGACCGTGTTCTCGTGGCGATCCACTAAGGGAAAACCGTAATTTTCCGGGCCATCGCGAAAGAAGCGGCGTGCGAACTCCGCCATTTTACGGTGGAAAGGAAGGAAGTGCAGTTCAGGTGATCAGAGGCCGTGCGCACGCGCGTTTCTCTCGTAGACTCAGCCCTCAGGGGACGCCTGCGATTTCGGTCCGCGCGGCTTCACGCCCGAGCGGAACCGTCGCCCATCGACACGGGGGCGAGAGCACGTAGCGGTCCCGCATCACGCCATGCCGAAGCCGCCGCCGAGCAACAAGACGAAGACGCAGCCCGGTCTCGGATCGAGCAATGGCTTGCCGCGGCTCGACAGCACCGAGCTCAGGCGCGTCCGCGCGAGCTTCCGGCCGGACCCGGCCGCGCCCGACTCCACGCCCGAGCCGCGCCGTGTCCGCGACAGCATCCGTCGTGAAGAGGATCCCGAGCCGACGCCGACGGTCCGGTCAGACCGGCCGAGCGCGCGGCGGACCGCTTCGTGGGCGCCCGAGGCCACGACCGGAACGCGCCGCCGTGAGCGGACGAGCCGTCCTCCGGTGACCGTCGACGAGGTCGGTGTCGCCGCGGTCAAGCTCGCCCGGACGAGCCGCCGTGAGACCGCGCCGAAGCTGCTGGCCTCGCGGGCCCTCATCGCGAAGGCGCCGATCGACACCCGCGCCGCGTTCGTCCTCTCGCTCGTCGACGGCCGCAACACGGTCGATGCGATCGTGGACATGTCCGGAATGGTCGAGGGCGAGGTCAAGGCGATCCTCGCGCGGCTCTCACGGCTCGGTCTGATCGCGCTGCCCTGAGAGGCTCCGGGAGACCTGAAGCCTGGCGCGGAAGCCTCTTCCGTTCACGCAATTCTTTCGCCGCAGCGAAAGCGTGCTTCCAACCAGCAGGGATTCGTCGTAAATCCCCGGCCCACGGGTGTGCCCAGGCTCCTTTCGAGCGCACGCCACCCGACGACACTCATGCCCACGTTCAAGCTTGACGGCAAAGAGATCCCCTTCGAGCCGGGTGACAGCATCATCCGCGCAGCAGCCCGCTCCGGGATCGAGATCCCGCATTACTGCTACCACCCCGGCCTCAGCGTTCCGGCGAACTGCCGGATGTGCCTCGTCGAGGTCAAGCCGGGTCCGCAGCAGCGCGCGATGATGCTCGACATCGTCGAGTGGGATCCGCAGCTCAATGACTACCGGCCCGTGCAGAAGCCGAAGCTTCAGCCCGCGTGCCAGCTCCCGGCGGTCGAAGGCCAGGAGGTCCTCTCGGACACGAGCAAGCACGTTCTCGAGACGCGCTCGAACGTCCAAGAGTTCCTGCTCTTGAACCACCCCGTCGACTGCCCGATCTGCGATCAGGCCGGCGAGTGCAAGCTGCAGGACTACTGGCTGGAGCACCAGAAGACGCCGAAGCGCATGCGCGACGAGCCGGTGCACAAGCCGAAGGCCGTCGTGTTCGGGCCCACCATCGTCTACGACGCCGAGCGCTGCGTCATGTGCACGCGCTGCATCCGCTTCATGGATGAAGTGGCGAAGGACCCCGTGCTCGACATGCGTGAGCGCGGGAACCTGAACGAGGTGTTCGTCGCGCCGGGCCGCGAGCTCGAAGGTCACTACACGTTCATGACCGAGCACGTGTGCCCGGTCGGCGCGCTCACGACGAAGGACTTCCGCTTCAAGGCGCGCGTCTGGTTCCTCCGCAGCGCGAAGAGCGTCTGCCAGGGATGCGCGACGGGCTGCAACGCGTGGCTCGATTACGACCCGCGATACAACAAGGCGTACCGCTATCGCCCGCGCGACAACGAGGCCGTCAACAAGTACTGGATGTGCGACGGCGGCATGCTCTCGTATCGCGCCGCGCACGTCGGCCGCGTCACCGAGGCGAAGGTCCGGAGCAAGAAGGCGACCGTCGACGGCGCGCTCTCCGAGGTCACGAAGCGCTTCAGCGATCTGTCGCGTGACGGCATCGCGTTCGTCCTCAGTGCGCAGCACTCGCTCGAGGACAACTGGGCGCTCCGCGAGCTCGCGCGCCTCGCCGGCGCGAAGGCCGTCTACGTGACGGGCGCTGGTCCCGGCTACAAGGACGACATCCTCATCGACGAGGACAAGAACCCGAACACGGCAGGTGTCGTCGAGCTCATGCCGACGCTCCGCCCGTTCCCGCAGCTCATCGAGGACATCCGGGCCGGTAAGGTCACGCACGTCATCGCGCTCGGTGGCGTCACGCCGCGCAACGATCCCGAGGACGCAACCGCGCTCGGCATGGTGAGCTCGCTCGTCGCCGTCGCCGCGAACGAAGGTGCGCTCACCGAGGCCGCGCACGTCGTGCTTCCCGCCACGTCGTGGGCCGAGCACTCGGGCACGTACGTGAATCGGCAGAACCTCCGGCAGGTCGCGGAGAAGGCGCTCGATCCGCAGGGCGCCTCGCGTCCCGCCTGGGAGCAGCTCCGCGCCATCGCCATCGCCCTCGGCCTCGAGCCGACCTGGACGAAGCTGAAGGACATCCGCTCGCAGCTCACGGTGACCTCCGCCGGAGTCCCGCAGAGCGCGCCCGCAGTGCCGGCCGCCACGCCTCAGGCGACGACCTGAGCCCGCCCCTCGATTCCAAGAGAAAACCTCGCCATGACTGGAATGCAGCTTCTCTGGACCGCCATCAAGATCCTCGTGATGGTCGGCTTCGTCGTGAACGCCGGCGCACTGCTCACGTGGTACGACCGCCGCGGCGGCGCCATGATGCAGGACCGCATCGGGCCGAACCGCGCAGGTTTCAAGCTCGGTAAGTTCGAGATCCGCGTCGCCGGGCTCCTCCACACCGCGGCGGACGGTCTGAAGTTCTTCACGAAGAAGGACTTCATGCCGCCGAAGGCCGACAAGCTGCTCTTCAGCTTGGCGCCGATCCTCGCGTTCTTCCCCGTCCTCGCGCTCATCGCCGTCATTCCCTTCGGCGAGACGATCGTCCCCGAGTCGATCATGCGCACCGTCTGCAAGAGCGGGGCGGAGTACAAGGCGATGGTCAACGGCGCGTGCCCCGCGGGCTTCTCGCCGGAGACCGTTTGGCCGGCGGTTCCGCGCCACGGCCTCGCGGCGGGCGCCAGCGCGATCCCGCTCCAGGTCGCGTCGCTCAACGTCGGCATCCTCTTCATCTTCGCGATGGCGGGGCAGGGGATCGTCGGCGCCGCGATCGCGGGCTGGGCGAGCGACAACAAGTTCTCGCTCATGGGCGCGCTCCGCGCCGCGAGCCAGATGGTCAGCTACGAGGTCACGCTCGGCCTCACGCTGGTCGGCGCGTTCATGATCTACGGCTCGGTCCGCCTCGAGGACATGGTCCTCTGGCAGGGCGAGAACACGTGGGGCATCTTCGTCCAGCCGCTCGCGTTCATCCTCTTCTTCGCGGCCGCGATCGCCGAGACGAAGCGCATCCCGTTCGACCTCCCCGAAGCGGAGAGCGAGCTCGTGTCCGGTTACTTCACCGAGTACTCGGGCATGAAGTTCGGCATGTTCTACTTCGCCGAGTACATGGAAGTCGCGACGAGCTCGATGCTGCTCGTCACGATCTTCCTCGGCGGCTGGCACCTGCCGTTCCTCCACCGCGACGGCCTCACCATCGCCTTCGGCGACACGGAGCTGTTCCACTCGCGGATGCCCCATGTCTGGGTCGTCATCATCGGCGTGCTCGCGTTCTTCGCGAAGACCGTGGTGCTCTGCTGGATCCAGGCCTTCATCCGCTGGAGCCTCCCGCGCTTCCGTTACGACCAGCTGATGAAGCTCGGCTGGACCGTCCTCCTCCCGGCCTCGCTCGCGAACATCTTCGCGACGGGCATCGTTTGGCTCGCGCTCCAGAGCGCCGGCCCGAACGCGGCGAGCGCCCTCAAGGTCGCGGCCGACGTGACCCAGGGCTTCACCGCTGCGCTCATCACGGCGCTCGTCGTCTGGGCGATCATCGGCTTCCTCAAGCCGGCCGCGCGCAAGGAGACGATCATCGGCTCGAGCGCGAAGTTCGCCGCCGCAGCCGGTGGAGCGAAGGAAGGACCGATCACGGATCCGGGTCCGATCACGACCGAAGCGGCCTGATCTCAGCCCTCAGTCCCCGGTCCTCAGCAAGAAGGCCTGCGGTGCGCTTCAGCCACCGCAGGCCTTCGCCATTTCGCCCCCGTCGCGACGACGCAACGCTCTGCCGTGATGGGCCGTGATGGAGCTCGTCGCGGTGTCGTTGCGGCGTCGTCTCTCGACCTGAAGCCTGAAGCCCCGGGCCGAATGGCCCGATTTCCCCTTCATCTCGCCAAACTTCGGCGCTATTGTCCGCCCCGGTCATGCCCCGCGCCTTTCCGAAGAAGCCTGCTGCTCCGCTCAACGCGACCCCCGTGAAGTCCGCCGAGAAGACGGCGACGGTGCAGTCCTACGTCCCGGAGATCGTGAAGGGCATCGGCGCTTCGATGCGCCACTGGTTCAAGAACACGCGCGACATGGTTCGCGGCACGCGGCCCGATCCCGTCACCGAGCGCTGGGCCGAAGGCGTCACGACGATCAGCTACCCGGAGCAGAAGCGGCCGTACCCGGAGCGCTTCCGCGGTGTGCACCGCCTCACGCTCCGTGACGACGCGAGCCCGCGCTGCGTCGCGTGCCTCTGCTGCTCGACGGCGTGCCCCGCGCAGTGCATCTACATCGAGGCCGGCGAGTACCCCGAGGGCGACAAGCGCCGCGGCTACGAGCGTTACCCGGTGAAGTTCGTCATCGACGAGCTGCGCTGCATCTTCTGCGGCTTCTGCGTCGAGGCGTGCCCCTGCGACGCCATCCGCATGGACACCGGCATCCACGCGGTGCCTTACGACTCGCGCGATCAGTTCATCTACACGAAGGACCTGCTCATGGGCATGGCCGGTCGTGATGGAACGAAAGAGACCGCGAACCCGCGCCACGAGCCCGGCGATGCGACGCATCCGGGCCTCACGCGCGAGCACGTTCATCACTGAGCGCTTCGCTCGCTCCGAGAGATGAACCGGTAGGTGGGGGCTGGGAGCGCGCCCGCTGTCGACGCCGAAGTGCGCGCCGAGCGCGCCTTGTGTCCTAGGTCAGTCAACCGGGACACAACCCCGCGCGCCGGCCCGCTCGTGTCCTAGGTCAGTCAACGAGGACACAAGCCCGCAGGAGGCGCCCGGCCCGCGCGGCGTCGCTGGGTTCGCATGCCCCACTGGTCTCATGTCAGGCCACGATGACGAGCGACCGCTCTGTCGGTCATGATGCAGCGATGGACCTGTCGGGACGCGGCCCGGCGTATCGGGGACGGACGGTCCGCTGCCCCGGATGCTCGGAGGAGATGCGCTGCGAGGCCGTGCCCTCCGCGGAGATCGACGTCTGTGATGCCTGCGGTGGGCTCTGGGTCGACTGGTTCGACGGTGAGGTCGAGACGTTGGCGGCCGAGGCCGAAGCCGCGCGCGTCGAACGAGGCGCTCCTCCTCCTGCGCGCGCCGGATCGGCCGCCCGCGGCGGCTCGGGTGTTTGCCCGCGTTGCCAGCAGGCGCTGACGACGGAGCTCTATCGGTTCAGCGATGCGACCGACGACGAGCTCGTCACGGGGGTCGAGCTCCTCCGCTGCTCGGAGTGCGCCGGGAGCTTCGTGCCGCGTGGAAGCGCGCACCTCTTGCTCGACAGAGTCCGCGAGCCACGCGCGGTGACGCTCTGGGAGGCGTTCGTCGCGCGGCTCCAACGGCTCGTCGGGAGACACCGACAGTGACCTCGTGAGACGGCGTTGTGACGCGTAAATCAGACATGACGCGTGACCCGATTTTCTCGTGTAGGTACGGCGCGTTGCGCCATGGAATTTGGCCCTGTTTTTTGGGCTGTCCGCGCGGAATTTTCCGCTAAGCTCCCGCGGCCTTTCACCCTTGATGCGCCACCGCGATTGCGAGCCACCTCGAATCGCGAGACCGTGCGGACCGGCCTCTATCCGCGAGGAAATGCAGCAACATGAACCCGACGATCGACATTGTGCGCGGTGAGCTCGAGCGCCTCTTCACGCTCGAAGAAATGACGAAGATGAGCGAGCGCCTCCTCGGCCTCGCGCCAGACGAGGTCGGCGGCCAGAGCGCGAAGGGCAGCTTCGCCCTCGCGCTCACGGAGCGCTGCTTCGACGGCGATCGCATCGACGCGCTCGTCGATGTCATCCTGCACTCGCGCAAGGAGGTCGATCCTCGCGTCCGTGACATCGTCACGCTGCTCGGGAAAGAGGAGCTCGCGCCCGGACGTCAGCTCGGCGACTTCACGATCCAGAAGAAGATCGGCGAGAGCGATCTCGGGATCGTCTACCAGGCGATCCGGCAGGACGGCGGCGCGAGCGCCACGTACGCGCTGAAGGTCCTCCGCCGCGAAGCTGCGCGCGATCGTCGCGCGGTGCACCGCTTCCTCACGGCGAACCGTCTCATCGGCACGGTCGATCATCCGGGCCTCCCGCGTCACCTCGAGGCTGGCGAGATCGAGCACGGCGTCTTCTACGTCGCGTACCAGTTCATCGAGGCGCAGCCGCTCGCCGCCCGCCTCGCGCGCACGGGCCCGGTTTCGTACGCGGACCTCCGTCCGATCCTCCGCGGGATCCTCGAGCCGCTCGCGGCCCTCCACAAGGCGCATCTCGTCCACGGCGATCTGAAGGCCGAGAACATCCTCGTGTCGCCGCGCGCCGAGGGCGACGTCAACGTCTGCCTCATCGACTTCGGCAGCGATCGCCTCCGCCTCCGGAGCGTCGCAGCCAACGGGCACACCGGTCTGCTCGCGGTCTACGGCTCGCCGAAGACGGTGGCGCCCGAGATCGTGCGCGGTCGTCCGGCCGATCCGAAGAGCGACGTCTACGCATTCGGCGCCGTCCTCTACGAGCTCCTCACGGGCAAGCCGGTCTTCCACCACGAGAGCGCGACGGACGCTGCGTTCGCGCACCTGTCGAACGAGCCCGAGCCGCCGAGCCAGCGCGCTCCTCGCGGCTCCGTGACGGGCGACATCGACAGCTTCGTCCTCACGCTGCTCCAGAAGGATCCCGCGCGCCGTCCGAAGGACGCGCAGGCCGTCCTCGACGCGCTCGACTCGATCGGCCGCGCCTCGGCACAGATGCGCGCCGCCGGCGGCATCGCGCCCGAGAAGGTCCAGCAGATGATCGACAACCTCCTCGCGGCGCCGAGCGACGTCGAGGTCGCGCTCACGCTCGAGAACGCCGTGGAGCAGGGCGCCGATCCGATCCGCGTCGGCGATGCGTTCGCGGCGGCGGCGGCGCAGGTGCGCGGCGGCTCCGACGACGAGAGCGAGACGAAGAAGGGGCTCCTCTTCCGCGCGGCGCGTATCTTCGACGGCGCAGCTCGCGACAAGGCGCGCGCCGAGCAGACCTACGCGGCGATCATCGAGATCGATCCGCAGGACGACATCGCGCTCGTCGGGCTCGAGGAGGCGCGCAAGGCGCTCGGCAAGTACGAGGAGCTCGTCGAGATGCTCCTCGAGAAGAGCCAGTCGGCGCCTGCGGGAGAAGAGCGCGGTCGTGCGCTCGCCGAGATCGGACGTCTGTATGCGACCGAGCTCGACGATCCCGATCAGGCGGTCGTCGCGTTCGCGCAGGCGCTCTGCGAAGCGCCGCAGAACGACGAATACGCCGCCGAGGTCGAACGCCTCTGCGGGACGAAGCACGCGACCTGGTCCGAGCAGCTCGAGACGATCGGCGAGGCCATCAAGGCCGGCACGCTCGCGCAGGCCGACCAGCTCGCGCTCATGGCGCGCGCGGCCCGTTGGTACGAGCAGAAGCTCGGACGCGCCGACATGGCGCTCGCCGCGTACCAGCAGGTGCTCGCGGGCGATCCCGCCAACGAGGCCGCGGCCGAGGGCATGACCGGCATCTACCGCCGCGCGCAGCAGTGGCCGGAGCTCGTCTCCGTCCTCATGGCCCGCGCCGATGTCGCGCCGAGCGCGCCGAAGGCCCGTGACCTCCGCGCCGAGGCCGCCGAGATCCTCGAGACGCGCCTCAACGACGCGGCGCGTGCGCGCGACCTCTTCATGACCGTCCTCGCCGACGATCCGGGTCACGCGCGCGCGTGTGATGCGATGGCGCGCATCGCCGAGCGCACGGGCGACTTCGTCACGCTCGCGCAGGTGCTCGAGCGCCGGGCCGAGGCTCGCCGCGGGATGGAGAAGGCCGAGGCGCTCGCGAAGGTCGCCGAGGTCTACGAGGATCACCTCAACGATCTCTCCGAGGCGACGCGCCGGTTCGAAGCCGTCCTCGCGATCGATCCGACGAACCTCAACGCGCTGAAGGGCCTCGATCGCATCTTCAACCGCACGGGCAAGTACCGTGAGCTGCTCGAGGTGCTGCAGCGCCAGATCCAGTCGGCGGCGACGCCGCGCCAGAAGATCAACCTCTACGAGCGCATCGCGGGCCTCCACGACGAAGAGTTCCTCGATCATGCGGCCGCAGCCGAAGCGCTCGAGGCGATCCTCGCGATCGACCCGTCCCACGACGGCGCGCTGAGCGCGCTCGCTCGCCACTACCGCGCGCTCGAGAAGTGGGAGCCGGTCGCCGCGCTGTACGAGAAGCACGCGTCGGTGACGGCGGATCAGTCCCGCCGGATCGATCTCCTCCTCGCCCGCGCTCGCACGCTCGCCGAGCAGATCGGCTCGCCCGATCGCGCGACGAAGACCTACGAGCAGATCCTCGCGGTCCAGCCGTCGCACGCCGGCGCGCTCGAGGCGCTCGCGCAGCTCCGCGAGATGAGCGGCGACGCGCACGCGGCGCTCAGCGCGATCGAGGCCCTCGCAATGAAGGCGGCGACGCCCGAAGCGAAGGCCGAGCAGTGGATGCGCGCGGCGCGCCTCCTCGAGACGCGTGGCGACAAGGACAGCGCGATCGAGCGCTACAAGCTCGCTCTCGACGCGAACCCGCGCGATCCGGCTGCGAGCTCGGCGCTGCGCAAGGCCTACGCCTCGCGCAATGACTGGCTCAGCGTCGTCGGTCTCATCGAGAAGGAGCTCCACACCGCCGAGAGCGATCTCGCGCGCGCTCGCCTCTGGGCCGAGCTCGCGAAGGTGCACCACTCGCAGCTCGTCGATCCGCAGAAGGCGGAGACGGCAGCGAAGAAGTCGACCGAGCTCGACCCGTCGAATGCCGATGCGCTGATGGTGCTCGGAGACCTCGCGTTCGAGGCCGGCCGCATGCTCGAGGCCTCGAAGCACTACGAGAGCCTCGTGAACCGCACGGGCGTCCTCGCGAAGGACGACGCCGTCCGCGTCCTCGTGCGCTTCATGGAGGCGTTCGGAAAGACGCAGTCGCGCCCCTCGATCCCGGGCGGCGCTTCGGGACCGCTCTCTCAGACGGACCTGTCGGGCCCGCCGAGCGGCGCATGGGTCGGCGGTGGTCCGTCGAGCCAGAGCCGCATCTCCGTCGTGCCGACCGCGTCGGGAAGCCTCCCGCCGCCGCCGGTCACGAACCCGCGCATGGTCGCCGCCGTCGACGCGCTGAAGCAGCTCGCTCCGCAGGACGTCGACGCGCTCGCCCGCGCTGCGAACGCGCTGTTCGAGTTCGGCGATCCGCAGAGCGCGTACGGGATGACCGAGGAGCTGTTCAAGAAGTACGGCAGCGTCCTCGCCGGTTCCGAACGCGCCGAGGCGCTCTATCACCTCGGTGAGAGCGCGCGCCGCTCGGGCAACCTCGACGCCTCGATCCAGCCGCTCCGCGAGGCAGCGGATCTCGATCCGTCGAACCCGCGTCCGTACCGCGCGCTCGCCAAGGTGTACGACGAGAAGGGCGAGTGGCAGAGCGCCATCAACGTCCGCAAGTCGCGCCTCCAGCTCGCGACGGGTAGCGAGCGCTTCGAGCTCCTTCTCGAAATCGGCGACGTGATGTTCGGCAAGCTGAACGATCGCGACGGCGCGTCGAAGGCCTACACGCAGGCCCTCGAGGAGCGTCCGGACGATCGCAAGCTTCTCACGAAGCTGATGCAGCTCTACTCGGAGACGCAGGACTGGTCGAAGCTCGTCGACGTCGTCCTCCGCCTCGCCGACTTCGTCGAGGATCCGAAGCAGCGTGCGAAGTACATGCACACGGCTGCGACGATCGCGTCGAAGCACACCGGTGAGATCGACAAGGCCCTCGAGTTCTACAAGAAGGCCCTCGAGCTCGAGCCGAGCAACGACAAGGCGCTAAACGAGTCGATCGAGCTCTATCGCCAGAAGGGCCAGAACGACGAAGTCGAGCGGCTCCTCAAGACGCAGCTCGATCAGGCGAAGGTCGCGCAGGACCGCGACAAGATCGTCAAGGTCCTCGACAAGCTCGGCGAGCTCTATCAGAAGTTCCTGAACGAGCCGGATCTCGCGGTCGACGCCTTCGAGGCCGCGCAGGCCTTCGACCCCGAGGATCGCGCACGCGCCGAGAAGCTCGCCGAGATCTACGCGGCCGATCCGGGCCAGTACCTCGACAAGGCCGTTGGCGCGCAGGCGGGGATCCTCCGGAAGAACCCGTACCGCGTCGAGAGCTACAAGCTCCTTCGCAAGCTCTACACCGACTCGAAGAAGGCGGACCCCGCGTGGTGCCTCTGCCAGGCGCTCTCGATCCTCCGTCTCGCCGAGCCGGACGAGGAGCGCTTCTACCG
>JAEXCN010000293.1 GCA_023402175.1 Pseudomonadota bacterium
GGACTTCTTCGCGGCCTTCTTGTCGGCCTTCGCCGGCTTGCCTGCTTTGCTGTCGACCTTCGCTTCTTTCGCAGCAGGCACGGCGGGCTCCACTTGCGCGACCGCGCTGCTGGCCGGAGCGGCGGGCGCTGCGGCCTTCGCGTCCTTCGGCTCGACGTGCGACAGCTCCTTCGCCCAGACCTCGGCGGCGACGACGCGTGCGCCGCGCGCGTAGAGATCGTGCGCCTTGAGCTCCGTGAGCTCCTTCGTCGCGGCCTCCTTCTCCGGAGCGATCTTCGCGAGCCACGGCGAGTCGTCGTTCAGCGGCGTATCGGTCATGAGGCGATCGACCTCCTTCGAGGTCTTCTCCGCGACGTCCGCACGTCGGACGACGACGCTCATCGGAGCGGGGTCGTTGATCGCCCACGCGACCTTCGGGTTCGCGGCGGCCTTGATGGCGCCGCAGCCCGTTCCCATCGTGAGGACTGCGCATACGAACGCAGGAATGCCGAAGGCTTCGAGCCATCGGCTCGGCTTGCGATTGTTCATGGCTTCTCTCGTCGGAGGGCAAAGACCCTCCAGCCCCCCCCTCGTCGCCGAGGATGGAAGTTGGAGTGGAGGTCCGGGTCGCCGTCGCCGGGTCATCCCCCCGAAGTGCACCGGACCGTCCGCGTATACGGCCCGGTGTCTGGATCCTTCCTCTGCGGACGATCGGCGGGGCGATTCGTGGGGTCAGCCGACCTGCGTCTCGTCGAGCTCGTCGACGGGATACGGCGTGCTCTCCCAGCGATCGGCGCCCCGGAGCGGCCACTGGAGCTCCCGGAGCTGCGGCGCGAGCCGCGCGAGCTCCGTCCGCAACATGCGGATCCGCGTTCGATGGGCCGGGTTCGCTCGGAGCGCGCGAGAGAGGATCTCGGCGAGCTTCCGCAGCTCCGGACGCGCCCGCAGCTCGGCGATCCCCGGCGGCAGCCCGTCGTGGGCGAGGTGCTGCCGGATGATGTGAAACAGATCTTCCGAGTCGAAGAGGATCTTGCCCGTGAGCGTCTCGAACGCGAGGCACGCGAACGAGTAGGCGTCCGCGGCGAAGGCGCTCTCGGGCTCGCGGTCGTCGTTCCAGACCTCCGGCGCCGCATAGATCGGGTTGCCGCACTTCTTCCGCACGGTCCGACCGCTCAGGCCGAAGTCGACGAGCGTCGCTGCGCCGGTCTCGCGCCGGAGGATGACGTTGTCGGGCTTCACGTCGAGGTGACCGACACCCGTCGAATGCATCGCATCGAGGCCCGCGAGGACACCATCGAGGACGTCGAGCGCGCGGCTCATCGTCATGGTCTTCTCGTCGAGGTCCGTCTCCATCGTGCGCCCTTCGACGAGCTCCATCACGAGGAACGGCTTCGGCTTCGCCGCGACGTCGAACGCGAGGATGCGCGCGAGGTTCGGATGGACAGGGATGGCCGCGAGCGCCGAGGCCTCGGCGCGGAACTGGGCGAGCAGCTCTTCCTCCGGCACGTGGGCCATCAGCGCGCCCGCGTCGTGCGGGACCTTCAGCACGACCTGCGGAGCGAGCGGATCGCCCTCGTCCTCGAGGCGATGCGCGAGGAAGAGCGAGCCGAGGCCGCCGCTCGCCATCGGGCGAACGAGCCGGAAGCCGCCGAGGATCCCGCTCTCCGGGACCCAGGCGGGCATCTTCCGCTCGGGCGCCGGGATGATGCTGTGAGGCGACGGCCGGATCGACGCAGGTCCGCGCGACGCCCCGGGACGGATCGACGGCGGGCGGCTGAGGCGCTGCGGGTCGATCGCCTCCTTCCCGCGCGCGACGAACGTGTAGAGCGCACAAGCACGCGCGGCTCGATCCTCGCGCGTCACCTTCGCGGCGGTGTAGAGCGCCTGGAGGACACCGACGCGGCTCGGGAGCTCGAGCGTCTCACGCTCGTCGTCGGACAGGAGCGCGAGGACACCGTCGGCGACGCGATTCGCGCGGCTCCACGCCTGCGCATCACCACGCTCGATCGCCGGAAGCAGCTCCCGCTCGAGCGTGTTCAGCAGGCCGAGGATCAGCGCCTTGTCTCCCAGCAACGAGAAGACTCCTCCTTGAGCACGCGCCTCGGGCAGAGGTTCGCATGCAAGGTCCAGATTAGCATCGAAGTCCTTTTCGAGAGACAACACGCGACGCAGAGGGCACGCATTTCGAGCGGGGTTCTTGGGCCGTTCGTGATCCAGCCACCGTCGATCCACCTTGTCCCGAAACGGGGCGTGATGGGTCGCGCCATACGTCGGCGCGGCGTCCGCCATTCCGCGCGGGCCAGCGCGGCCATGCGCCGCCGAGCTCGCTTTCCGGTTGGATCAGGCTCGTCCGCGATGTGTGCTCGTGCGCTTTTTGTCCATCCAGCGAGCCGCTCCGAGCGGCATAATCCGCGCCCATGCAGCTCGGCCTCCGCTCCCTCCTCACATCCAGCCGTGGTCGTCTCTCCCGAGCCCTGCTCCTCGCTCCGGTCGTGTCGCTCTTGGCGCTCGGCGTCTCGAGCGGCATCGCAGCGGCCGACGAGAAGAGCCCCGCGCCGAAGGCCGCATCGCCGGCCACGAGCCCGAAGCTCGAGCCGACGAAGACGACGCTTCCGAACGGGCTCGAAGTGATCCTCGACGAGGATCACCGGACGCCGATCGTGACGGTGAACATCTGGTACCACGTCGGCTCGAAGGACGAAGCGGACCGACGCAACGGCTTCGCGCACCTCTTCGAGCACGTGATGTTCCAGGGGAGCAAGCACGTCGCGGAGGACACGTACTTCCGCCACCTCGAAAAGTCCGGTGCGACGTCGATCAACGGAACGACCAACACCGATCGCACGAACTACTTCGAGACGGTGCCCTCGAACCAGCTCGAGCTCGCGCTCTGGCTCGAGAGCGATCGCATGGGATTCCTCCTCGACCACGCCGACGAGAAGACGTTCCAGAGCCAGCGCGACGTCGTGAAGAACGAGCGCCGGCAGAACTACGAAAACGCCGCGTACGGCCTCGTCGGGCAATACATCCGCGAGGAGCTGTTCCCGAAGGAGCACCCGTATCACCGGCTCACGATCGGTACGCCCGCCGATCTCGACGCCGCGACGATCGAGGACGTACGCGCGTTCTTCCGCAAGTACTACGTCCCGAACAACGCCACGCTCGTCCTCTCCGGCGACTTCGATCCGAAGAAGGCATTGGCGCTCGTCGAGAAGTACTTCGGCCCCATCCCGCGCGGGCCCGTGGTCACGCGCCCATACCCGAACCCTTCTCCGCGGGCCGCAGGAGCGGCCACGCTGCCTGCCCCGCGCGCCGCAGGAGCGACCACGGTCGTTTCACATCCGGGCGAGGCACGGATCGAGGTCGAGGCGGGCGTCGAGCTGCCGCGCGTGTACGTGAGCTGGCCGACGCCGCCGATCTTCACGCAGGCCGACGGCGAGCTCGATCTCGTCTCGCACGTCCTCTCCGGCGGCAAGACGAGCCGGCTCTACAAACGGCTCGTCTACGATCTCCAGATCGCGCAGAGCGTGTCGGCATCGCAGGCGTCGATGGAGCTCGCGAGCGTGTTCGAGATCGTGGCGACGGCGAAGCCCGGTCACACGGCCGAGGAGCTGCTCAAGGTCATCGACGAGGAGCTCGGGAAGCTCCGCTCC
The DNA here is from genome assembly GCA_023402175.1 of Pseudomonadota bacterium. Lineage (GTDB taxonomy): Bacteria > Myxococcota_A > Polyangia > Polyangiales > Polyangiaceae > Labilithrix. The sequence goes on from JAEXCN010000293.1 coordinate 3,633, forward strand.
GGAGGCGTCACCGACGGCGAGCTCGGTCGCGCAAGGACGTCGATCCTCGCGGACAGCGTGTTCGAGATCGAGCGCAGCTCAGCGCGAGCGAACCGCATCAACAGCTACAACCACTACGTCGGCGACCCGAGCTGGCTGCAGAAGGACATGGCGCGCACGACGTCGGCGACGACGGAGAGCGTCGCGAGCACCGCACGGACGTGGCTGAAGGAAAAAGACCGTGTCGTGACGCTCGTCACGCCGAAGAAGGATGCGCCGATGGCGGGCAAGGTCGTGAACGTGGAGCGAGGTGGCCAGTGATCTCGGTGACGAAGCGCACAATCGGTCTCGTCGGTATCTTGCTCGTCGCGGCGTGCGGCGGTGACCCGACGCCGCCGCCTCGGTCGCCGGTCGCCCCGCCGTCGCCGGCCCAGGTCGCTGCGCAGGCCCCGCGCGTGACGCCGGATGCGCCGTTCCGGCAGCAGCCGCCGGCCGCGGAAGGCAAGGTGCAGTTCATCGCGCCGAAGATCACCGAGGCGAAGCTGAAGAACGGGCTGCGCGTCCTCGTCGTCGAACGGCACGATCTGCCGATCGTGAGCGCGCGCCTCGTCGTGTCGATGGGCGCCGGAGACCTTCCGGACGCACGCCCCGGCCTGATGTCGTTCCTCGGCTCGATGCTCGAGCAAGGAACGAAGAAGCGGACCGCGCTGCAGATCAGCGACGACTTCGAGGCCATCGGCGCAGGCCACGGCACGTGGGTCGACTGGGACTCCGGCGGCGTCGGCGTGCGCGTGCTCTCCGAGCGCCTCGATGCCGCCCTCGAGCTGATGGCCGACGTCGCGCTGTCGCCGACGTTCCCCGACGCGGAGATCGACCGGCTGCGGACGCGACGCATCACGGCCATCCAGGCGGAGAAGAGCAGCCCGGGGACGATTGCTTCGAACGCCGTCGCTGCGGCGCTCTTCGGGCGCGCGCATCCCTACGGCCACAGCATGACGGGCGAGGAGGTCGACGCGAAGAAGCTCACGCGCGCCGAGCTCGTCCGCGCCTACGACCGCCTCTTCAATCCGCAGAACGCCGCGATCGTCGTCGCCGGCGACGTCACGCAGGCGTCGCTGCTTCCGAAGCTCGAGGCGACCTTCGGAAGCTGGAAAGGCAAGCCCGGCGCTGCCGCGCGCAAGCCGCCGAAGGCGCCGTCGAAGGCCGCGACCGACAAGCGGGTCGTGTTCGTCGATCGCGCCGGAGCGCAGTCGCAGATCCAGCTCGTGCGGCCCGGTGTGCCGCACTCGGTGAAGGAGCGCGATTCGTTCGTCATCGCGAACGCGATCCTCGGCGGGATGTTCTCGAGCCGCGTGAACATGAACCTCCGCGAGAAGCACGCGTACACGTACGGCGCGCGCTCGTACTTCTCGATGCGCCACGGCGCAGGCCCGTTCCTCGTCGGTGCGGCCGTGTTCGCCGACAAGACGGGCCCCGCCATCAAAGAAGTCCTGAACGAGCTCGAGGGCCTCCGACGCGACGGTCCGACGGAAGACGAGCTCGCGCTGGCGAAGGAGAGCATCCGCCTCGCGATGCCCGGCCGATTCGAGAGCGTGTCCGACGTTGCGGGCGCGGTTTCGGATCTCTTCGTCTACGATCTCCCGCTCGACGAATACGAGAAGCGCCCCGCGCGGATCGATGCGATCACTGCCGCGGACGTGAAGCGCGTCGCGATGGAGTACTTCGGCTCGGATGCGATGACGATCGTGGTCGTCGGCGACAAGGCGACGGTGCTCCCGCAGGTCGCCGCCCTCGAGCTCGGTCCGGTGGACGAGCGCGACGTGTACGGCAATCCGATTGCTTCGCAAGCGGCCGCGCCCAAGGCTGCGACTCCGACGAAGCCGGCTACTCCCGAGAAGAAGTAGAAGACGCGTTCAGACCCCGAGCGGCTTCGCGGCCCACAGGCCGTGCAGCGTGCACCACTCGAACGCCGTCACGCTCGTGACGCCGTGGACGAGCGGGAAGTCGACGATCGGCGGCGCGGGATCGGTCTCTACGAACTCGTAGAGGCCGATCACCGTCTCGACGCCGTTCACGTCCGCCTTGATGAAGATGGTCGTGATGTAGTGCGCGGGCGGCGGCGGCCCGGCGTCGGCATCGCTCGCGTCGCCGTCGCTCGCGGCATCGAGAGAGGACGCGTCGCCTCCCTCGGGCGCCGCGTCCGGAGCGGCGGCGTCGTACGTTCCAGCGTCGAGTTGGTTCGCGCCCATCACGTGCTGCACACGAACGCGCAACCGACGCTGCCCGCCGTCCTTGAACACGATCTCGACGATCGGGACGTGCGACCGCTGTTTGCCGTCCATCACGCCGGCGTTCTCTTCCGTGAACACCGCCGGGCGGAAGAGGCGCGCCTGCTCGCTCTCGAGCTGCTTCACGCGCTTCTCCCAGGCCTCGTTCGGGACCTTCGGTACCTCGGCATCGACCGGCTCGCCACCGCCCGGAACGAACTCGTCATCGTCGGTGGGAGTCGTTCGAGGAGGCGTCGTCGTCGTCTTGCGCGGAGGAGCATCCACCGTCTCGTTGCAGGCGAAGAGCCCCCGACCAACGCCGAGCGCACCGAGCCCGACGGCGAGCGACTGCAAGGCGGCGCGTCGATGCATCCTCTTCTGGCGGCGCGTGCTCATCTCCCCTCCTCGAGCGAGGCCTGCCGTGTGCGACCTCGTCCGTGATCCTAGCCGGAGTCGGAAGCTCGACCAACGAACGGAGGTGCTCATTCGCCGGTGCGTTCATGATCCAGGTCCGACGTATGCATCGGGTGAGTCCTTCGGGGCTCATCGATCGAGGTCTCGATCACGCAGAAGAGCTCACAAGGAGGATCCATGTTCTGTAACTCGTGCAGGTGCCACGTCACACCGGCTCCGCCCAGATCGATATGGAAGGTGCTGAGCGTGGGCTTCTGGGTCGGTTCGATGATCATCGCAGTGATCTTCTCGCTCCTGCTCGGACTGAACCTCGTGCTCGCTCCGGCTGCCATCGTCATCGGTGGCGCCATCGGCGCATGCGCGAGGAAGCTGAACGACTGGACGTGCCCGCGTTGTGGGGCAGAGCTCGCGGAGCCCGAGGCGATCACCGACACGGTTCCGCTCACGCGCTGGCACCGTCGAGCGCTCGCGCACGAGGCCGCGCACGCCTAAGAAGAACGGGATGAGATTCGCAACAAAGAGGGTCGCCTGAAGCGCCCGCACCCGAGCGCGTGGAGGTGCACGCTCGTCGTCGTCGCGCTCGCGCCCCTCTTCCTTGCGACGCTCTCCTGCAGCAAGAGCGGAGCGCGTCGCGTGGAGTCGACCGAGTCGCGAAGCGAGCGACCCGACAGCGGCGCGACGCACGTCGCGACGGACGAGCCTCCGACGTACTGGAATCGCGTCGCCGCGATCCTCGAAGGGCACTGCACGAGCTGCCACGCGGAAGGCGGCATCGGGCCGATGCCCCTCGTGAGCTTCGAGGACGCGAAGACGCACGCGGCGGCGATCGCATACGAGACGCGCACGCGCCACATGCCTCCGTGGCTGCCTGACACATCGGCGTGCGCAGAGCTCCAGCATTCACGCGCGCTTCCGGACGCCGACGTGCGCGCGCTCGAACGCTGGGCCGAGCTCGGCGCGCCCGAAGGACAGCGCGAGGATCATCGTCCGCCGGACGTGAAGCGGACGTACGCGACGTTGCCGGGCGGGCCCGACCGCGTCGCCGCGCCCGACGAAGCTTATGCTCCGAAGCGCGGCCGCGCCGACGACTACCACTGCTTCGTCCTCGATCCGAAGCTCGACAAACCCGAGCGCGTGATCGGCCTGCGCATCGCCCCCGGTCTCCCGTCCGTCGTGCACCACGTGCTCTTGTTCGAGGTACGCGGAAGCGCGGTCGATCGCGTGCGCGAGCTCGATGCACGTGAGCCTGGTCCCGGCTACACGTGCTTCGGCGGAATCGGCGTCTCGCCGACGGTGCGTGCCGGCAATCTCGCGAAAGGCGAGCTCGTCGACTTCGACGCGCAGATGATCGTGGGCTGGGCGCCCGGCGCGGGGGCGACCGACGTCGCCGGAGCTCCGACCGCGCTTCCGGAAGGCACCGCGATCAAGCTCGCGCCCGGCTCACGGCTCGTGATGCAGGTGCACTACAGCCTCGACAACTACGAGCGCGCGCTTGCAGGTAAGCGCGATCGCACGCGCGTCGACATATGGCTCGCGAAGCAGGACGAGCCGCTTCGTCAGGCAGTCTGGGTACCGCTCCTGAAATACGACTTCCGTGTTCCTCCGAACGTCGGACCGGACGATCCGCGTTCGAGCGCGCGTGCCGAGATCCCGCTTCCCTTCCCGCTCGAGGTGCGCGGGGTCGCGCCTCACATGCACCTTCGCGGGCGTTCGATCCGGGTCGAGGCGATGCCGACGAGCTCGGACGCGTCTTCTTCCGAGAAAGAACCGGCAGCGTGCCTGCTCGACGTGCCGCGCTGGGACTTCCACCATCAGGAAGGTTATTGGCTCGAGAAGGGCGTGCGCGTCAGCAAGGCGGCCGTCACCTGTCATTGGGACAACCGCGCGAGCGCGCAACCCGTCGTCAAGGGGAAGCGAAAGCCGCCGCGCGAGCTCCGGTGGGGAGAAGGCACCGACGACGAGATGTGCCTCGCATTCCTGTACGCGACGCTTTGAGCGAACGCGTCAGGCGGAGATGCTGTGCCGAGCGGAGGCAGCCTCTTGCTCCGTCTTCAGCGCTTCCCGCTTCTTCGCGTCCTTCTTCCTGCGTGCGCGCATGTTGAGGACCTCGACCGCGAGCGCGAACACCATCGAGGCGTAGATGTACCCTTTGTTGATCGGGGTACCCGCGCCCTCGGCGAAGAGGAGGACGCCGATCATCACGAGGAAGCTCAACGCGAGCATCTTGAACGTCGGATTGGCGTCGATGAACCGGGAGACCTTGCCCGAGAACACCGCCATGAAGGCGACCGCCACGAGCATCGCGACGATCATGACCCAGACGTCCCTCGCCATGCCGATCGCGGAGATGACGGAGTCGAGCGAGAAGACGATGTCGAGCACCACGATCTGCGCGATGACGCCGCCGAACGACGCCTTTTTCGCCTTGTCGGCGACGTCGTCCTCGTCGCCGCCCATCGCCTTCTTGTGGATCTCGACGACGCTCTTTCCGATGAGGAAGAGACCTCCGCCGAGGAGCACGAGGTCTTTGCCGGTGACCGCATCGACATGATGGTTCTCGACCCATCCGTCGGGGACCCACCCGATCGACGACCAGTGGAAGATCGCCGCCTCGAGGCCCATCACCCACTTGATGCCCATGAGCAGGCCGACACGCGCGACGAGCGCGAGGCCGAGGCCGATGATGCGCGCCGACTTCTTCTGCTCTTCCGGAAGAGCGCCGACGAGGATCGACAGGAAGACGATGTTGTCGATGCCGAGCACGACCTCCATCAGCGTGAGCGTGACGAGCGGTGCGACCCAGTCCATCAAAGGAACATTACCCGTGCGCCTTCGGCAGTTCACGCACGACGAGCATCCGCGCCATCGAACGCTGCAAAATGCTGCACGCGTATCCCCGCGTTCTCATGGCTTCCGCCACGTCGGGTCGCCTTCGACGACCCAGTCGAACGACCGGCGAAGCTCCTCTTTGACCTGCTTGCGATAGCCGTGGCCTTCGCCGACGCCGTGGACGATGCGCGTCTCGGTCTTCTCCCCGCGTAGCCTGGCGGCGGCGGACTCCGCGTCCTCGACACACTTCGGCTGACCACAGGCGAACAGAACGCGCTTTCCGCCCCGACGCGCAAACACAGCCGCCGCGTCCGGCTCCCAGGGACTGTGGCCCCCCTCGACGAGCACCAGCCTGGTGAATCGATCGGGGTGCTTCGCCGCCAGCGACGCGCCGAGGAATGCTCCTCGCGAAAAGCCGGCATACACGACTTCGCGATCCGACACGTGCGTCGACCAGCGTGCCTTCAGCGCGGAGAGACCTGCGGTGACCTCGCGCTCGAGCGTCGCCACGTCGACGGGATAGAACCCCACCTGACGGAAACGTCCGCCGTCCGGCCGCGTGCTCGGTCTGTCTTCCTCGGGCGAGTCGTCATCCGAGGTCTTCGTGCTCTCGACTCCTCCGTCTTCTCCTTCGAGCTCTTCCTGCACGAAGTGCTTCGCGCCGCGCGGACAGAGGACGAACGCTCTCGAGCCCACGATCTCGCGCCAGGTAGCGCATTGCTCCTCCGGCGTATCGCCGATGCCGAGCACCGCGACGACGACCGGCATCGCCCGCGTCGCCCCGACGGGGATCGCGACGACGGCATCTCCGAATCCAGCCACCGCGAGCGGACCCATCGGCGAATGCGCAACGAGCGGCGGCAGCTGGGTAGCCGCCGCCGCTCGCCCGCGATCGCGGTCTTCACGTCTGCACGCCGTCAACGTCGCAAGAGACAGCGTCAGAACGAGAAGAATTGGTCCGCGTGTCATCGCCTACGGCGATTGTCCTCCACTACGAAGCTGATCTTCGCATTGATTCGGAAGAGCAGCTGATCCTCGTCGACGACCGCCTGCATGTCCTGGATGTAGATGGATCGGATGCCGCGGACGGTCTGCGACGCCTCGGCGATCGCACGACGCGTCGCGTCCTCCCAGGAGTGGGGGGACTGCGCGAGGACCTCGATCACCTGCACCACCGGACCGCCGTCCAGATCCGGACGAGGCCACGGCGACTGCTGCATCATCCAGGGCTCGCGGAGGAGCCACGGAGACTCGCCGCGCATCGAGGGCCACTCCCGCATCCAGTCGCCGTTGTAGCGACGGGAACGGTCATATCCCTGCCAGCGCGGATCGAGCATACGTCCCTGGTCGAGCCAACGGCCCTGATCGAGCCAACGGCCGCCCTGGTCGAGCCAACGGCCCTGATCCCAGCGATCGTCCCATCCGCTGCGGTACCAGTCGTTCGGCCGCGACCAGCGCGGCCAGCTGTACTCGTGCGGACGAGACCAACCAAGTCCGCTATCGCTCGTCATCATGGAAACTCTCCTCTCATGATCCGGCATCACCGGCGCTAGGCGCCGGTGGTGCCTTCGGTTCCTGGTCCGTGCGCTCGATCTCCGGAATAGGACTGTTCGGTGGTGTCTTCGGTTCTTCCGTCGGGCCCTGCTGCCGGCACGCGATTCCCGTCACCACCAAGGCTCCGAAGAGCATTCCTACGCCGATCGACCGTCGCATGTTCACGAGTGCCTCCTAGAGAATCCGCGCGATCAGGCTCGCGCGTTTTTGCCGTTGTGCGGCGCCACCTGCTGTCGCTCGACCCGGCTCTGGAACCGGTCGGCGCTCTGATTGTGGTTCACGCGAAGCTCGTTGCGAACCTCTTCGACGCCGTGCACGCGCTCGATGAGGAGCTCGAGCCCGCGCTTGTCGCGGCGGTACGGGACCGCGCCGACGAGACGGACGACGCCGCTCTCGACGACGACCTCGACCTCGGTCGCGTCAATGAAGCCCTGGCGCGCGATCAGCTCGGCGACTTCCTCGCGGATGCGCTCGTCAGGACGCTTGTAGCCCTTCGGGCCACGTCCGTAGAAAGGGCCGCGCTCGTCTCCGAAGCCGAAGCCCATGTCCGTGCCGGTCCCCCACGCCGAGCCGAAGTCGTTGCCGAAGCCGGCGTTGCCGAAGCCGGCGGCGCCGAAGCGGTCATGGGTGTCGAAATCCGGACGACCGAAGAACGGATTGCCACGGCCCTGTCCGAAGAACGGCGACCGCATCGTGTTGACGCCCATGCCGCCGAGCCAACCCTGGCCCTGGCCATGGAAGCCCTGGGCCTGGAGCTGCGCGAGCTCGTTCAGGTCGCCGAAGTTGCCGACGCCGAACGTCTCACGCGGGAACACGCCGAGCTGATTCTGGCCGACCCAGCGCTCGAACGGGAGGTTGTAGATGCTGTTCACGTTGCGGTCCCAGGGCGTCGTGAAGAGGCCCATGTTCGCGCGCTCCCACGGCGTCATGTAGAGACCGATGTTCGTCCGATCCCAGGGCGTCGTGAAGAGGCCGAGGTTCGCACGCTCCCACGGCGTCATGAAGAGAGCCGCGTTGGTGTGGAACGGCGTCACACCGAGGAGGCCCGTCTGGAACGGCATCGTGCCGTAGAGGCCCGTCTGGAACGGCAACGTGCCGTTCACGCCCATGGTGCGATCGATGCCGAGCCCCGTCAGGCCGGCGCCGTGGATCCCCATCGTGCGATCGAACGGCATCATGCCGTTCATGCCGATCGTGCGATCGAACGGCGAAACGCCGAACGTGCGATCGAACGGCATCGTCCCGACGAAGGGCATCGTCCCGAAGACGTTGCGCTCGAAGGGCGTCATGCCGAGGACGCCGAGGTTACGCTCGAACGCCGTCGATCCGATGAAGGGGTTCGTCCCGATGAAGGGGTTCGTCCCGATGAACGGGTTCTGAACAGACTGGTTCATCCCGAAGAACGGGTTCTGAACAGACTGGTTCATTCCGAAGAACGGGTTCTGAACAGACTGGTTCATCCCGAAGAACGGGTGCGTCTGCACGAACGGGTTCGTCCCGAGGAACGGATGGTTCGTCCCGAAGAACGG